>NZ_JAQOZV010000069.1:0-34262 GCF_030348125.1 Massilia sp. DJPM01 | reverse complement strand
ATATTGACGGCGCCGCTGTGGTCTAATGCGCACCGGGAGCGAGCGGCACCTCGCTGCATCCTCCCGCACCTGTCAAGGACCCGATGCCCACTTTTCGATACCTGTTGGCGCCGTTCGCGGCAAGCGTGCTGCTTAGCGGCTGTGTGATGAATAACACCCATCCCCTGCCGAGCGGGGGCACGCCCAACTTCTGGCGCGCCGTCGTGGTCTACGGCATCGGCATGGAGGGAAACTGGAATGCCCAGCGATATGCCGTCCATCTCGAGGAATACAGCTGGCGAAGCAGGCCATCACCGGCGGCTGCCTGTTTTATAACCGGACCGAGGGCAGTATTCCATCGGCGCCGGGACCGGTGCAGTACGTAGCGTTCGACGTACCGGCCGGCAGCTACGCCTACGGCCGGCTCGAGGGAGAGCCGGAGGGGAAGGCGACGGCGTTCATTGCCCCGGCGGGACACACTGTCTATCTCGGCGACTTCATCTACAACCGCGAGAAGCGCATGGAACTGCGGCGTGACCTCAAGACATTCGAGCAGGCCCGCAAACAGGCCCTGCCGAACCTCCAGGGCGAGATTACGCTCGCCGAGACACAAACTGTCGCACGGCCACGCATGTTTTTATGTGGCTTCTGACTCCAAAAGAATGATGTCTTTTTGATAATGCAACGGCGTCATTCATGATGCTCGGGTGAGGCTCGATTGCGGACCGCTTTCCCGCCGTTGCGCAGCGGGGAAAAGCGGCGCATCCTGTCGTCGTTAGCAGCCCGTCCCATCCCGCGATCCCCCGCGAATTGTTGCGCTGGCGCTACCATTTTTATAACTTTTCCGGCAACAGTTATGTCATCGTGGGCATGTTCGATTAAGATGGTCGGATTTTTACTGTCTGGAAACTTAAATGATCGTCGGCAAACGAAGCTTCCGCCTGAGCGCAATCGCCATGGCATTGGTGGTCTGGCTGCCCCACAGTGGCGCCGGCGCGGCGGCTCCGCTGCCCGCAGCCCCGGTGGCGGCCGTTGCACCGCCGGTGCCGACCGGCATCGCAGCCGAGCTGCGCACGCTGGCGATCAATGCAGCGGCGGTCACCACCCGTACGCCCCGCCCCTATGACGAGCGCGACTGGCTGGCCCGCTTCTACGTGCCGCGCGCCTACGCGCCCGCCTGGCAGGACCGCGGCTACAAACAGGCCAGCGCCGCCATCGCCCTGCTGCAAAATGCAGCGGTGCATGGCCTGTCGCCGGCCGAATACAACGCCGACGGCCTGGCGCGCCAGTTGGCCGACCCGGCCGTGCGCGCCAGCGCCCGCTTCGACGCCGCCATGACCCAGGCCATGCTGCACTACCTGGCCGACCTGCGCGTGGGCCGCGTGCGCTCCGAATACCACACCACCCTGCCCGACCCGCGCCTGACCAAGACCGACCCGGTCGACCAGTTGCGCGCGGCGCTGCTGAGCCAGCGCCTGGACCAGGCCGTGGCCGCCTCCGAGCCGCGCATTCCCCTGTACCGGCGCGTGATGACCACCCTGGCGACCTACCGCAAGCTGGCCGAGCAGCCGTTCACGGCGCTGCCGCCCTTGCCCGAGGGTGTCAAGAAGCTCGAACCGGGCGCGCCGTACGCGGGCGTGGCCACCCTGCGCGCGCGCCTGATCCAGCTCGGCGACCTGAGCGCCACCGCCCCGGCCGAGCCGCCCGCCAGCGCCGGCCTCTACACGGCGGCCCTGGCCGAAGGCGTCAAGCACTTCCAGTCGCGCCACGCGCTCAATGACGATGGCGTGATCGGCGCCGGCACGCTGGCGGCCCTGAACGTGCCGCTGTCGCGCCGCGTGCGCCAGCTCGAACTGGGCCTGGAGCGCCTGCGCTGGCTGCCCGACTTCCCGGACGGCCGCCTGATCGCCGTCAACCTGCCCTCGTTCCGCCTGTGGGCACTGGAACTCGGTCCCGGCGCCAAGAACCCGCTGATCGAAATGCGCGTGATCGTCGGCGCCGCCGTCAAGACGCCGACGCCGCTGTTCGTCGGTTCGATGCGTTACGTGGAATTCAATCCCTACTGGAACGTTCCGCGCAGCATAGAAAAAGGCGAAATCATTCCCAAGCTGGCGCGCGATCCGGGCTACCTGGGCAAGAACGAGATGGAATTGGTGCCGGTCGGCGGTGGCGCCGCCGTGTCGGTGGTCGATGAGGCGACCCTGGACGGCCTGCGCGCCGGCCAGTTCCGCGTACGCCAGCGTCCCGGTCCGCGCAACGCGCTGGGCGCGGTGAAGTTTGCCATGCCGAACACGGACAATATCTACCTGCACTCGACCTCGGCGCAAAGCTTGTTCAAGCGCGGCCGGCGCGACCTGAGCCACGGCTGCATCCGGGTCGAAAACCCGCTCGGCCTGGCCAAGTTCGTGTTCGGCGACCAGCCGCAGATGAGCCCGGCCACCATCGAAACACTGATGAAGCCGGCGCCGATGAAGACGGTCAGCCTGAAAACGCCGATTCCGGTGGTGCTGTTCTATTCGACGGCCGTGACCGACCGCGAAGGACTGGCCCTGTTTCCGGAAGACGTCTACAAACGCGATCCGGGGCTGGAAAAGGCCTTAAAAGTGCGTAGCGATGCTATTGCGCAGGTGCGCTGAGCACGCGCTTGAGGCGCTGCCCGTGGATGCCCCACTGGCAGTCGTCGCCATCGACGCGGCCGGTTAACACCCAGCCGGTGCCGATTTTCTCGACGCCGACCTCGCCACCAAGCTCGGCGGCAAGTTTTTCGGCCCACATGCTGGCCGATCCTTTTCCCTTGAACAGTTCATTTCCTTCGAAAACTACCGTGGCATCGAACACGGGCATGGCAAATACGGTCGTCATTTTTTCCTGATCACTTCACTTAAATGGGGATAGTCGCCGCAACGGCTTGCTGCGGACCCGTATCCTACCATTTCGCCTCAGCCCTCGCGCCCATCGATGCGGGCGCGCCACAGATACGGCGTGTAGACCAGCAAAAACAGCACGAACGACAGGCTCCAGCACGCGCCCGAGGCCAGCAGCGCGCCATCGCGCCAGCCGCCGGGAAGCACTTGCGCCAGCACGCGCAGCACGGCGCCGGCCTGGATCAGGGAATACATGAGCGGCTCGTAGCGCCCGGCCTTGAGTATCCTGCCGGTATGGCCGAGCGTGGTGCGGGTCATCATGCCGATGATCAGCCCGGCCATCGAGCCGACCGCCAGCGCGTGAAAGCCGGCGCTGGCCGTGCCGATGCCCAGCGCGGCCAGCGCCAGCAGCGCAAATCCGAAGGCGATCCAGGCGTAACCGAGGTGCAAGATCCACAGCAGCGGCACATGCAGGGTACGCTGCGGCTGCCAGCCGGCCAGGCGCAGCAGCATGGCGCAGGCGGCCGCCATCATCAGCGCGGCCGTGAGCGCGCCGGGCAGCGCCACAACCCAGGCGATGCTGGCGCCGGCCGTCAGGGCCAGCGCGACTTTGTCATAGCGGGGCCGCACTACCGGCCTGGTTCCGGGCGCGCCGTTGGTGGTAAACATGGGAATCACGCGCCCGCCGATCACCGCCTCGATGATGACGATCACCAGGATCCCCGCATGCACGGGCGTGAGCGGCGACAGGGCGATCCAGCCCAGCGTGGCCGCGTGAAACAGCGCGTTGGCCACGGTCAGCAAGCCGAGCAAGGCCACCAGGAACAGGTTGCGCTTGTTGCCCGACTGTTTCAGCACGCGGTACAGCGGCCACGCGGCCAGCGGCAGGAACAGCAGGTCGACCACGGCGGCGGCCAGCGGCGGCGCGCACAGCATGGCGCCGCGGCCGGCCAGCCACACGCCCGCCAGGGCCGCCAGGTGGGCGCCGTGCGGGGTCGGCAAATTGGTCCAGTTACGCCCGGCCGTGAACAGGAAACCGATAATGACGGCGATCGCCATGCCGTACACCATTTCGTGCGCGTGCCAGCCCAGGCCGCCATGCGGCAAGCTGAGCCAGCCGAGGTATTGCGCCAGCCACAAGGGTACCGACAGCGCCGCAAACCCGGCCGTCAGGATGTAGAAGGGCCGAAAGCCGAGCGCCCACACGGGGTGTTGCGCGCTCCACGGCGCGTGGTGGACCGGCGCGGCCGGTTCGTCGATTGTCAGCAGACTCATGTCATCACCTGTTTAAAGATATATTCAATATACTACTTTACGCCACCGCCCCGGGCAACGACTATCGCGCGCGTTTTGACACCGGAGCGGACGCGGCGCCGCGGAAATGCGCCAATCTTGATGCAGATTATGCTTTTCGAACAAATCGCACGGGCTTCTGGACGGCTGGCGGTGCGCCGCTTTACGCTGTTCGCATCAACCACGCCACTCATCGGAGAACGTATGCAAACCGCTTTACTCACCATTCCCGCCATGCAGGACCAGAGCGCCGCACTGGCCGTGGCCAAAGCCCTCGAAGCCGTCGCCGGCGTCGAGACCGTGCACCTGACCCTGGCTACCGGCCGCGCACGGGTCGGCTTCGACGAGGCGCGCGCCTCGGCCGATCAGCTGCGCCTGGCCGTGGCCGCCGCCGGCTTCACGGTGGCGCCGCAAGCGAGCGGCGCTTGCTGCGGCGGTTGCGGCGGCGCTTGATCCGCAGGCCACGCGTGCCCGCGGCACCCGCTTCGGTGCACGCTCGGGAGCGAGCGCAGGCGGCATGCCGCCGCCTGCGCTCTGCCCGGCCCGGGCGGGCTATTTGAGGCGGTGCTCGACGGCGAACACGGCGGCCTGCACCCGGCTGGCCAGTTTCAGCTTCTTGAGCACGTTCTGGACGTGGATCTTGACCGTGCTTTCGGCCAGGTCCAGGTTGCGGGCGATGGCCTTGTTGCTTTCGCCGCGCGCCAGACAGTCGAGGATTTCCTTCTCGCGCGGGGTCAGCTTGTCGAGTTCCGACGCCGGCACCTCGCCCGCTGCGCCCCCCTGCAGCTGCGCCACCAGCTTGCCGGTCATGGCTTCGGCCACCACGGTTTCGCCGGCGGCCGCGCGGCGGATCGCGCGCAGCAGATAATCGGTGTCGATGTTCTTGATCAGGTAGCCGCTGGCGCCCGCGCGCAGCGCCGTCGCCAGGTCGTGCGACTCTTCCGACACGGTCAGCATGATGATCGCCGCGTGCGGGCAATCCTGCCGCATCAGTTGCAGCGTTTCCACGCCGGATATGCCGGGCATGTTCAAGTCCAGCAGCACCACGTCGGGTTGCAGCTGGCGCGCGCGCTTGATGCCTTCCACGCCGTCGGCCGCCTCGCCGACGACGGCAAACTCGGTGTGGCGCTGCAAGAGCGAGCGTATGCCGCTGCGGAACAGACTGTGGTCGTCCACCAGCAGCACGCGGATCGGTTCTTTCGGGGTGTCCATGGTTCCTCTTTATTATTACTCTATATTAGTATCAGGCGGCGCGCCGGCATTCCTGCGGCAAGGTCAAGGCAATCGTGGTGCCCACGCCGGGGCTGGAGGTGACGCTCAGCGCCGCTTCGATGCGCTGGGCGCGCTCGCGCATGATGTGGATGCCGACGTGGCTCTCGCCGCGCCCTTCCAGCAGCGCCGGATCGAAGCCGGTGCCGTTATCGGCGATGCTGAGTAGAAAGTCGTGGCGGTCTTCGAGGCGCACCAGCACCCGGCTCGCACCGGCGTGCTTGCGCACGTTCGACAGCGCTTCCTGCACGATGAACAGCAATTGCAGCTGCTGCTCGCGCGGGAACGGGGCGCCGTCGACATCGGCCACCAGCTCGGCGGCGATGCCGGTCTGGCGGCGGAATTTGTCGACTGTGGTTTCCAGCGCGCCGATCAGGTTACCCTCGACCAGGCGGGTGCGGAAATTATGCAGCAGCTCGCGCACGTCTTCGTAGCTTTCCTGGACGCCGGCGCGCAGGGCCGGCACGATCTCGGCCACGTCGGCGAGCTTGCCGTCGCCCACCGACTGTTCCAGCATCTGCACTTGCAGGTTGAGGAAGTTGAGACCCTGGGCAATGCTGTCGTGCAGCCCCTGGGCCACCAGGTTGCGCTCTTCCGACACCGCCATTTCGCGTTCGCGCGCACCCAGGCGCAGGTTTTCGATGGCGGTCCCGAGCAGCTGGCCCAGCGTTTCGAGCAAGCCTTGTTCGCGCGCGTCGAGCTCGCGCGCGGAACGGAAATGCAGGTTGAAAAATCCCAGGTGCTGCTGGTGCGCATAAATGTGGAATACCGACACGGTGGCAAAGCCTTCGCGGTGGCATTCGAGTTCGTAGCCCTTGTCGAGCTTGCGCAAGTCGTGGATCACCGTCACTTTTTTCTGGGCCGCTTCGCCGCACAGGCAATCGCCCACTTTCATGCAGTGTTCGCGCTGGACCAGGCGCGGCGACAAACCGCGGTGGACCACCATGTGCACGTTGTCGCGGCCGGTATCGAGTATCCGCACCGAGCCGCCGTCGGCATTGAAATAGTCGCTGATGCGCTGCAAGAAGCCCTGGCACAGCGGTTCGAGCGGCTGCGGACGCTGCAGGAAGGCGGCGCTGTCGTACAGCAGGGCCAGTTCGCGGTTCTGGTGCTCCAGCGCGGCCGTCTTGGTCTGCACCAGGCCGGCCAGATTGCCGTACAGCGCTTGCAGGCGATCGGCCATCTGGTTGAATCCCTGCGCCAGCTGGCCGAATTCATCGACGCTGTCGACCTCCAGGCGCACTGAAAAATCCTTGTCCTTCATGCGGTGCAAGCCTTCGTGCAGGCGCGTGACCGGTTCGATGATGAGGCTGAACATGAGGTAGATCAGGCTGACGGTACCGACCAGCGCCAGGGCCAGCAAGGCCAGCTGGGAAGCGCGCAGCCAGAAGGTGCGCGTTTCACTGTCGCGCTCGATCAACTGGACCAGCGCGTTGACGCGGCCGGCGAAGCGCTCGGTGCGCGCCAGGTAGCTGCGCAGCGCGTCCGGTGTGGCGCCGTCGCGGGCCGCCAGTGCCTGGGCCGCCGGGCGCAGCTCGCGCCGCCAGTCGCTGTCGATGCGCTCGAATTCGCCACGGATGGCGCTGGTCGGCGGCAGGAACAGGGGGCGTTGCGGGTCGCCGTGGTGCAGCTGGACCAGGGTGGCATCGATCTGCGCCATTTGCTGGACAGCGCCGGCCTGGCGCGGCGCAGCGCTGGCGGGGGTGCCGTCGCCCGGCTGCGACAACAGGATCGCCAGCCGGTAGCTGCTCATGCGCAGGCTGCCGGTATCGTTGATGGCGGCGGCGCTGCCTTCGAGCTGCCAGGACAGGTACAGGGTCACGCCGATGGCAAACAGGGCCAGCGAGAGAAAGCCCACCAGCGCTCCGACAATCTTGGTCGAGAGCTTGTGACGGGATGGAATCAGGGTGTCGAGGGTCATGGGTACTCCTTGCTGACGCCATGATACGCTTGCGGGCGGCAAAACGTTCCCGCCGGAATGGCGCTCATCCACCGGTCTGCGACATGAAGCGGATAATTTTGCCGGGTTGTTCGCGGAATTCGTGTTTTTCGGGCTTGAGTTCGATCGCGGCGCGGATCGCCTGTTCCAGTTCGGCATCGCTGGCGCCGCCGCGCAGCAAGGGGCGCAGCTCGACCTTGTCTTCCTGGCCGAGGCACAGGTAGAGGGTGCCGTCGACCGACAGGCGCACGCGGTTGCAGTCGGCGCAGAAATGCTGGGACATCGGGGTGATGAAGCCGACGCTGGTGCGTCCATCCGGCGTGGCCAGGTAGCGCGCCGGACCGCCGCCGAGCGTGGCCGGCTGGTGGATCAGGCCGAAATGGCGGCGCAGGTGGCGTTCGATCGGGCCCAGGTCGAGCCAGGTGGCGTCGCGCCCGGTGGCGCCCATCGGCATCGCTTCGATCAGGCGCAGCACGAACTGGTGCTCGATGCAAAACGCGACCATGGCGTCGATCTGGTGCTCGTTGACGCCGCGCAGGGCGACCATATTGATCTTGATCGGATCAAAACCGGCCGCCTTGCCGGCCATGATGCCGTCGAGGATCATGCCGAGACTGTCGCGCCCGGTGATCTGGTGCATGCAGGCGCGGTCGAGCGAATCGAGGCTGACGTTGATGCGCGACACGCCCGCCGCGCGCAGCTCGCTGGCGTGGTGCGCGAGTCGGGTCGCGTTGGTCGAGAGCGACAGGTCGTCGATGCCGGGCAGGCTGGAGAGCCGTCCGGCCAGTTCGGCAAGGTTGCGGCGCAGCAGCGGCTCGCCGCCGGTCAGGCGCAGGCGGCGCGTGCCGAGACGGGCGAAGGCGCCCACCAGGCGCCCGACTTCGTCGAAGGTGAGCCAGTGCTGCGGTTCCTCGAAGCCCTTGAAGCCTTTGGGGATGCAGTAGCTGCAGCGCAGGTCGCAGCGGTCCGTCACCGACAGGCGCAGGTATTCGATCGATCGCCCGTACCGGTCACGCAGCATGGCCCTACTCCCTGAAGATTGATGACAAGCCGATTGTAGCGGGCCGGGCCGGATTTGAATGTGCCCATGACGAGGTAGCGGGGCTAGTCATAAAGAACTAGCCTGGCGCGCCGTCGTCAGATCGCACCGGATCATGATGTTGAGGTAACTGGCCGGACTGGTCGGCGGCGCACGGTCTGCCGAGCCCAGCGGCATTTGCCCCGCTCGTCACGTGCCGATGCCGACCAGCAAACGTGACGATGCCCGGCAAGTACCAGTTCAGTCCGCCTTTATGCCATGCGCCTCATGCGGAAACAGCCGCGCCAGGCGTTTCTCGATCTCCTTGATATCGGTGCCGGTGTCGCGCACATTGTCCCAGATGCTGTGGTCGAGCCGCATCTTGTGATTCATCGCGCTGATCAGCGGCAACAGCGACTGCTCGTAACTTTCCGCCAGGCGCAGGACCGCATGTTGCAGCGCCATCTGTTCCGGCACCGTCACATGCACCGCCGGATTGATGCGCTGGCCCAGTGCCGCGATCTGCAAGCCGATCTCGGACAAGGTATTGGCCATCCGGGTGGCGCCATCGGCGTCGGCGCCACCTTGTTTGCGCAAGCGTACGAAATCATCCACCAGCGCGGCCCAGCGCTGCTGTTCTCCGGCATCGGGCTGGCCCAGCAGGTGCGCCAGCTTGAGCAGATTCTCTTCGGCGCCGCTGGTCAGCGTCTGCGCTTCGCCACGATAGTGATCGCGCAACAGGGTGTCCAGCTCGGCGTCGTTCATCAAGGCCGAGACCATGGGCGCGAGCTTGCTCATGTTGCGGTAGCTGCCCTGCAGCCTGAATGGCGGCTCCATGCGGTAGGCATCGTCCTGGGCTGCCGAGGCGATGTACGCCCGGTTCACCGCCAGCAGGGCATCGCGCACCTTGAACAGACGGCGCAGCAGATTGCCGATCTCGGCCAGCTCGGCGCTGGTATAGGGGTGCGACAGCTCGCCCGGCGCCACCGCTTCGCCCTGCGCCATGCGGATCAGGCGTGCCACATCCGCCGGGTCGCGCGACGCCAGCGGCTGCAGGTCGGGATGGGCCACCAGCGCGTTCTCGATGTAGGATTGCGCGAACACTTCCTCGCGCCCGCTCAGCACGTCGCCCAGATTGTAGATGTCGGCGCGGTTGGACAGCATGTCCGGAATCTTGAACACATCGCCCAACTCGGTGTACGGATTGCCAGCCATGACGATGGCAAAGCGCTTGCCGCGCAGGTCGTAGCTGCGGCTCTCGCCCCGCCACACACCCTCGATACGGCGCGTGCCGTCGGCCAGCGCGATGAACTTTTGCAGGAATTCGGGATGGGTGTGCTGGATATCGTCGAGATACAACATGACGTTGTTGCCCATCGCCAGCCCCAGGTTGAGCTTCTCCAGTTCCATGCGCGCCGCGCTGTTGGTAGCCTCGGCCGGGTCGAGCGAGGTCACGCCATGGCCCAGCACCGGACAGTTGACGCGCACGAAAATCATGCCAAGGCGATCGGCCAAGTATTCCATCAGGGTCGTCTTGCCGTAACCGGGTGGGGAAATGAGCAGCAGCATCCCCATCGAATCGGTGCGGCGCTGCTCGCCGGCCGCGCCGATCTGCTTGGCCAGGTTCTCGCCCACCAGCGGCAGATAAACGTCGTCAATCAGGCGGTTGCGCACGAAACTCGACAGCGGCTTGGCTTGGAACTGTTCCAGCCGCAGGCGCCCTTTTTCTTCCTGCACCAGGCTCTGGCGCAATTGCTGCAACTGCTGGCAGGCCGGCACGATCACGCCGCTGTGGTACGCCAGCCGGCGCAGGAAGTCGTTCAGTTGCAGCGCCATGCCCTGCCCGCTCACGCGCGCGTGCTCACCCAGCAAGCCGTCGACCTGCGCGGCCAGTTCGGCCGGCTGCACCCGGCGCGGGAGCGAACACAGCAGGCTGGCCGCCGCTTCCGGCAGCATCGCCCTGTCCTGTTGTTCCCGCAGCATGAAGCCGTACAGCCATTCGGTCGCCAGTTGCCAGCGCGCGCGCCAGCCCAGTGTGGTGTTGATCCACGGCTGGGCAATGCCATGCCGCTCCAGGTGCTGCAGCAAGCCCTGCGCCAGGTCGGCGCCGGCACGGCTGGCCACCCAGGCGTGCGGCGCTGCGCGGTTGGGGTCGCCGCCGTGGGCGCCCAGCTCGGCCAGCAGATAGGCGCCGCCCTGCTCCAGCAAGGCGGCCTCAGTCTCGCTCGCGCTGTCGCGCCAGGCAGTCAGGTCGAGTTGCTGCTGCGTCAGGAACTCTTGCAGCGACAACGCGAACTGGGCCGCGACCTGCCGGCCCATGCGTTCGTTGCCGAACTGGACGCGCATCAATTCGGCCTGCCCGGCCTGATGCGTGACCAGCTGCGCGAGCGGGTGCAGGTCCGGAGTGTCTTGCAGGTGTTGCCAGTACAGCACGGCCAGCGCGCGCGCCAGCGGGCTGTAGCGCAACAACGCAGCGTCTTCCAGCATCGGCAGCAGACGCCGCAAAATCAGGCTGGCATCGTGGTCGTGGATGCCTTTCTGGTAGCCTTCGTGAAAGCGCGGGGCGGCGAAGCGGCGTACGTGCTCTTCGAGCAGCGGGCTGTCCGGATCGCGCGCCGCCTGCACCAGGCTGGCCCAATCCGGTTCGGCACTGCCTTGCTGCGCCGCCAGCACCACCTGCCAAGCCAGGTATTCGGCGCGGTAGACCAGCGCGCTTTCGGACTGCGTTTCGACGCTCCAGTAGGCTTGCAAGGCGTCGAGCCGGGCATCGTCGAGCGGCAAGAAATAGTCGGTGCCGGCCAGATGGTAGGCCGGGCGAGCGTGCCAGGTGACGATGGCCAGGTCGAGCGCCTGCTGGTTGACCGTGAAAGCATGGCTCCCCAGGCGGATGGTGTTGCCAGTGACCAGCTCGTTGCGGTCGCGCAGGGTACGCTGGCCCTGCTCGCGCAGTGCCTTGAGCTGCCCGGCCAGGTCGTCCGCACCGACCGCGGCACCCAGCTTGCGCAGTTCGGCGATGCTCGCGCGCAGCTTGTTAAGCAGTGCGTCCGAGGCGAAATAGGCTTCCAGCTGAGCGCTCTCGCCCAGTTGCGCCAGCCGCTTGGGCACCCCGGCCAGGATGCGCCGCGCCGCGTCCATGATGGCTTGCACGCGCCGCGCGCGGGCATCGAGCAGGGCTTGCTTGCGCCCTTCCAGCGCCTCGTAGACCGCTTCGCGCTTGTGGGCGATCTCGGCCAGATAGTCTTCCTGTTCGGCGAACTTGCCCTCCAGGTCTTCCAGCTGGGCCAGCAGGCGGGTCAGCAGCTCGTCGCAGCGCTCGGGCGTGTCGGCCTGCTCCAGCGCGCTGTCGACCGACTGGCCGAACAGCTGGAACTGGGCGGAGAATTCGGCCGCCGACTCGCCCTGCGACAGCGCTTTGCGCTTGTGGCGCGCCTGCGCGCGCAGCTTGTTGACGTCGGCATAGATGGCCGAAATGGTGCTCAGTATGCGGGTGCGCAAGGTGGCGTCGCCCAGCCCGAGGGTGGCGAGCAGCTCGGTCAGCCCGTCCAGGCTGGCGGCGCTGCGCTCTAGCGTGTCGTGCAAGGGCGCCAGTTGCGCCGTCGTGTGCATCGTTTCGAGCTCGGCGCGCTGGGTCGCCAAGGCGCTGGTGAGCGGGTCGAAGGCATTGTCCTGGGCCAGAAATTGCACGGTCTTGTCGGCCACGCGCGCTTCTTCGGCGGCCAGCTCGGCGTCGAGCTCGTCGAGCCGCGTGACATCCATGTAGCGCTGTTCCCTCAGGCTCGCCACGCGGCCGCGGCCGAGCCGGATGGCATCGAGCGCGTCGATGAAGTCGGTGGGCGACTGCCACAGCCGGCAGGCGGTGTCGGTCAGTAACTGGCGCTGGGCCAGGGCGCTCTGCGAAAGAAGGGCGGCCGCGCCACGCCGCACCGCCGCCACCTTGTCGAATTCGTCGAGCGTGGCGCTGGCCACGGCGACCATGGCTTGCACTTCGCTGGCGGCGTCGTGCGCCTGCGGCGCCCCCAGCCAGTGGAAGGCGTCGCCGATGCGCTGGCACTGGCGCACCAGGGTCTCGAACACGAAGCGGGCCGGCAACTGGTCGCGCCCCGCCTGTGCCTGAGCGCGCACCAGCTTGGCCAGCGAATACAGTTCCGACAGGCCGCGCACCAGGTCGCGGTTGCCGATCTTGCCCAGGTAACTCTGGCGCGGCGCCTGCAGGGCGGCGTGGTCCTCGCTGACGAAGGCGGTCTGCCACAGCTGCATGGCGTGGTTGCGGGTCGGCTCCTCGCTCGCGGCGGTAAACAACAGCATGCTGCCATCGGCGTAATGGGCGTAGCCGTGCGCCACCAGCGGCTGGGCCAGCGCCTTGCTGATCATATTGTAGGTGAGCAGCACATACACGCCCTGCTCCACCCCGTAGAACACGTACAGCACGTCTTCGCCATTGGGCGACATAGTGCGGCGCTTGAACTGCAAGCCGCGCGGCAGGTCGGCGAATACCTTGCTTTCCCCACTCTGCAGGATGTAGCCGTCGGGGAACACGATGCCGTGGTCTTCCGGCAGCTGCACGCAGGAAGCGCCGATGGCGTCGACCCGGGTCACCTGGGCCGTGCGGCGGTTGAACACCAGATAGCGGAAAACCGACTCGCGGTATGGCTTGATGCGCAACAGGATCAGTTCGCCCACGGCGGCGTAGGCGATGTCGCCATCGTTGAGCGACTGGTTGCGGTCCTCGACCGGCTCGGCGTAGATGCCCAGGCCGCTATCGGTATTGTTTTCGATCTTGACGGTCAGGTCGCCGCCCACGGTCTCGACGAACAGGGTGTCGAGAATATTGATATGCGGATGCTTGCCCAGCACATGCTGCTCGCGCGTGGTCTGGGCCCACTCGAAATCGTGGGTCGGCGGCAGTGCAATGTCGCGCTCGCCGCGGTTGTCGATGTAGCTGGCCACGCCATTCTCGCCAAGCTGCCAGCGGAACACGCGCACGTCGCTGATGCGCTCGCCAATCTTGAAAGCGGCGAGCAGCTTGCCCTGATGCACGCGCAACTGGACCAGCTGGGCATTCTTGTAGTAACTGTAGAGTTCCTTGAATTCGGCCAGGAAGCGCGGCTCGTCGAGGAAGCTGTGGTCCAGCGCGAGCGGTTCAAGCTCGGCCTGGTCGCCATCGGCGCGCAGGCGGTACAGCCCGAACACATCGGCCACCCGGGTTTCCTGGCGCAAGCCGATGAAGACGTTGTAGCCGAACAGCAACACCTCGCCCACCAGTACCAGGTCGCGCGCCACGCAATTATTCTCGGTGCGGGCGCGGGTGCGGGCCCGCAGCAGCATTTCCTGGCGCCCGAATTCGGCCAGGCGCGCCTCGTTGAGCAGGTCGGCCTTGTGCTGCAGGGCCTTGCCGTGTTCGCCCAGGCGGGCGCGCAGCAGCTCGAAGCTGCCCGATTCGGGCGCGATGTCGTTAGGGCTGGAGTTGCCGGAGTCGGCCGGTGCCGGTGCTGCGTGTGGGTCGCTCATGGACTCAATCTGCTTTCGTATTCAGGAATGCCATCATGTCGGATTGGTTCGGCTGCCGTGCCAGCCAGGCGCGCATCTGCGCCAGTTGCTCGTAAGCGGCGTCGCCGAAGCGCAGGCGCATGGCGTACTCGGCGCGTTCGCGCGCGGCCGCCCGCTTCAGGTCGCTCTGCCAGCGCTCCGACACAATCGCGTCGAGCTGGTCGTGCAGGCCCATGGCCAGCAGGCGCTCCCACTCGCCCTTGTCGAACCAGACCGCTTGTGCCATCGCGCTGTAGTCCAGGCGCAGCGGATTGTCGTTGCTGACCTTGATGCGGAGCATCAGGCGTCCGCTGACCGGGCATACCCGCGCCGGTTCGCTGGCTTCCGACATCTCGCCGTCATACTCGGGCGCGGCCAGTTGCGGCGTGCGCTTGCGCCAGAGCCGGTAGCGCTCCAGTTCCACCCAGGCGCCATGGCAATCCTTGCAGCGTTCGGCCGGCAGGCCGCCTTCGATCTTGACGGGCGCGACATGGCGACCGCCGCATGCGGGGCAAATCATGGTAACTCCTGTGTCCGATGATGAGGCGGGGCACCGGCCCCGCCGCTCTGTCAGTTGGCGCGCGGCGCTTCGAGGGCCGGCTGGAAGGTCGCCAGCAAGCTCTGCAGCGCCTGTTGCTGCTGCGCGTTGCCATCGCGGCTGACCTTGGCCAGCAGGGCCGCCACCGTCAGGTTCTGCAATTCGCCCGCAGAACTGCCCAGCGCGCCGATCAGGCCGCGCAAGTCGCCCACCATGTCGCGCTCGCCGCTCAGGTGGTCCTTCAGGCCCATCTGCAAGGTGCGGCTCTTCTCGACCGTGGCATCGATGCCCTTGCCGATCGAGAGCGCCTTGACGAAGCGCTCGAAATAGTCGCCCTCGCCGCCGACGATATCGATCTTGGCGTTCTGCAGGGCCTTGCCCAGCACCTCGGCCTGGTCCTTGGCGATCAGGGTCTGTGCATCGATGCCCTTGTTGATCTGCTGGTTGGCCATTTCGAGCTGCATGCGGAACTCTTCGTGGGCGCGGGTTTCCTGGCTCATCGCCGACATCGCGTCGAATTTCTGCGCCAGGCCCTTCGATTCGGCTTCGAAGCGCGCCTGGATGACTTGCGCCTCGGCATCGCCATGGGTCGCCGTGGCGGCCGCGTCGGCGCTCTTGACCGCCGCTTGCGCCAGCCCCATCTGTTCCACGCCAGCCGCTTCGGCATGCATGCGCAGGCGCATCGCTTCCGCTTCGGCCGCGCCCTGCTTGAGGATCGCTTCGGACGAGGCGATCATGACCCGGGCGCTGGCCAGGCCAGGGGCGGCCAGTTCGGCTTCCTTGCCTTCGGCGTCGCGCTTTTGCGCTTCGGCGCCGCGCTCGGCCACTTTCAGGGCGGCGTCGGCCACGGTCAGGTCCTGGGCGGCGCGGTGCTTGGCCGAGCGCTCGGACGCTTCGGCCGCTTTGACCGTCAGTACCATTTTTTCCTCGGCCTGGGCTTCGGCGGCGATCACCACCGATTTTTTCAGGCGCTCCGCTTCAGCCACCACGCGCACTTCCTTGATCGCTTCTTCCTGCTCGGCGACGGTGCGTTCGACCACGATGCGCTCGCGCACCACGTCGGCAATCGCCTTTTTCTGTACTTCGATGGCCTTTTCCTTCTCGATCGTCTGCAGCGCCACTTCGCGCTCGCGGTCGACCACTTCGAGCTGGCGGGCGCGGATGACGCGCTCTTCCTCGATCGCCACGGCGCGTTTGCGGTTGTTTTCGGCCACTTCCTTTTCGCGCGTGGTGTTTTCCTGCTGCACCATCACCAGCTGTTCGGACTGCAGGCGCGCCAGTTCCGACTTGGTAAATTCTTCCGACTGCACTTTCCTGGTTTCGGCCTGCTCGCGCGCCCGCACCGAGCTCACTTCGCGGCCCTGGCGCGATTCGGCGTCGGCTTGCTGGCGTTCCAGCTCCAGGATCGCTTCGCGCGTTTCGACATCCTTTTTCTTGATCCGCATCTGCTCGTCGCGAACCAATTCATTGGTGCGGATATTTTCGATCGCGGTCAGTTCGGTGATTTTCTTGATGCCCTGGGCGTCGAGGATGTTCTGGCCGTCGAGCTTGTCGAGCGCGGTCTGCTCGATGTAGTCGATGGCCGCGTCTTCCAGCACATAGCCGGACAAATCGTCGCCGATCTGGCGGATGATATCGTCGCGAAAACGGTCGCGCGCCTGGTACAGTTCGACGAAATCCATCGACTTGCCGACCGTCTTGAGCGCTTCGGCGAACTTGGCGGCGAACAGGCTTTCCAGGGTTTGCTGGTTGGAGGCGCGCACGCAGCCGACCGCCTGCGCCACTTTGAGCACATCCTCGGTGGTCTTGTTGACGCGGATGAAGAAGGTGACCTTGATATCGGCCCGGATATTGTCCTGGCAAATCAAGCCATCCTTGCCGAGCCGATTGATTTCAATCGTCTTGAGCGAGATTTCCATCATCTCTTTCTTGTGGATGATGGGATACACGATACCGCCCGTAAACGTCACCTCGGGCTCGGCGCGCAGGGTGTTGATGATCATGACGTGGCCCTGTTCCACCTTGTGGTAAAACTTGGCAAACAGCACGAAACAGCCCAGCACGATGACGGTAATGATACCGATCGAGAGCAACATAATGTCCATGATTTCTTTCTGATTCGAGTGATAAGTCGTTAAATGGCGTCGGGTGCTGCCTGTACTTCATACTGCCGGGTGGCCTCGTCATAGGCGACGATGATGGCCCTGGAATGCCTGGCCAGGGCGTTGGGCGGCTCGGCCCAGACCCGGATATTGATGCTGGCGCCCTGCATGCCCACCTCGGCGCGGCCGAAGCTGCGGTCGACATAGCGCGTGACGATCCTGCAGTCGAGCCCCACCAGGCTAGCATTGGCGCGCGCCGCATGCTTGACGAACAAGCCGCGCAAGGGCCGCAGCACGCGCGCGCTGAGCGGCACGGCCAGCGCCGCCGCGAACAGCAAGGCCGCGATTCCTCCGCCGATGCGCAGCGGCGCGCCCGCCAACCAGACCACCACGTATTGATGCAGCAGGACCGTGCCCAGCCAGGTGAAGAACATCAGCACGCTGGCGGCCACCGACAGCGGCACGCCGCCCAAGCCCAGCGCCACCAGGTAGCCCGCCAGCGCCGGCACGCTGTGCCCCTCGTGGGCCGCGTGGCCGGCGTCCACATCGAGGTCGATCGCATCGCCCATGTCGAGCAGGCCGATCATCGACAGCAGCCAGTAAATCAGCAGCACGGCCAGCAGCACCGTGGGAATGGCGCTCGGAAAGCTGTTCAAAAGGTGCCAGATGTCCATCGCGAATGCCTTATTGTTGTTGTGGAAAAAATCAAGCGTCCCGCTGCCGGGTTTGCGCAAACCGGATCAGGGCTTCGTGCAGCGCTTCCTTGATCTTGCGCTTGTCGTCGGCCGGCACGCCGAAGCGCTCGGCCAGGATCGCATAGTCGGCATCGCTGAGCGTGACCGTCAGGCGCGGGCGCACCGGTTTGCTGGTGACCGGCAAGCCGAGGATCAGGCGGATCTGGTCCGACGGCGACACCTGCTGTTCGAGCGCGGCATAGCGCACCGCGTCGATCACCTGCTTTTCGACATCGAACGCCACCTGGACGGCGCGCAAGGCCGCGTCCGACCCGGTCCAGCGCGGAGAACTGACCATGCGTCCCCCTCAGTCCGGCTTGGCGCCGGCAACGCCGGCGTCCGCGTCCGCATGCAGGCGTTGTTGCAACCGCGCCATCACCTGTGCCTTGCGGCTGGCGGTCGCGCCGATGCCGGCGGCGGCCAGCTTGCGTTCCAGCGATGTATGTCCGAGTTCGCCGTCGAGCTGCTCGGCCGCCTGCAGGCGGTCGGCCGTGTCCTGGTGGCGCTGACGGATGCGTTCCAGCGATTCCTTCGCGCTCATCAATTTGGACCCGCTGCTGCCCATGCTGCCCGAAATGGTGGCCGTGGCCCGGTACACGCTTTCGGTCGTCTTGGCCATGGCCAGTTCGCGCTCGTGGTCGCGCAAGTTGGCCTCGGCGTTGCGGATCAGGTCTTTCATGCGCGTCACATGGCCGGCAAAATCGTCGCGCGCGCTGGTCTGTTCGGCCAGCGCCACTTCCAGGCCGGCCACCTTGTCGGCCACTTCCCCGGCCAGCGCTTCCTCGTTCTTTTGCAGCGCTTCGAGCGCCAGTTCTTCGTAGCGGCGCAGGTCGCGTCCGATCCGGTCGATCTCGCGGCCGGCCTGCATTTCCCGCGCCATGACCGCGGTCAGCTCCTGGCGCGCGTGCGCCACATGGGCCTTCGCTTCGATGATTTCCTGCTCGTAGATAGCGTTGGCATTGTGGTCGACCAGGCTTTGGCCGATGCTGCGCACGTCGCCGCGCAGCATGGTGAGGATTTTGGAAAAGACAGCCATGATGCTCTCCTTATTTTAAGAATTCAGTAAACACGTCGAGGGCTTCGAACGCGTTGTCGGCGACCATCGCCACATCCGTTGCAATGCTGGCGGCGCTGGCGTCGTGCGCCAGCGAGCCGAAAATCACGTAGTGCTCGCCGATGCGGCCGAAATTCGACAGCGGGATGGCCATGTTCAGGTCCAGCATCGTTTCGAGCAGCTCGGCCCGGCGTTCGGGCCGGATTTCGCTCTCGGTCCACAAATAGCAGATGCACAGTACCTGGCTGGGCGATCCGGTGACGAACACCGGCAACTCTTCCAGTCCTTCGATACTGATCCGCATTACCGGCACGCCGTCCGCATCGGCCGGCGGCAGCAGATGGCTGCTCACGCCCACCGAGCCGAGCTTGCGGAGCAGCGCCTGCTCGATCTCCAGCATCTGTTTCATTGCCATTTCCATCATTTTCATCCTTGCTTGCGGCGGTACTTCAATCATCCCCGAGCGGGCCAAAAGACATAATATGTCAAAGTATAGAGCGCCGACATAAAATGTCAAGATGCAAATCAGCAATTCCTTTGATTGGTGAAACATCAACAATAACGGGTTGCTTACTCCCGACAAATGTTGCTACCATGCCATTTCCGGACTACACTGACCGCCCCGTACCGCTCCGTACCGCAGGCTTGATGCCTACCCGGCACCGCCGTTTTGAAAGATTGCCATGCTAGATCTTGTTGCCATTCTCCTTGTCCTGACCGCCCTGCTGGCCTATGTCAATCACCGCTTCGTGCGGCTGCCGACCACCATCGGCGTGATGGCCATCGCCCTGTTGCTGTCGTCCGCCCTGCTGGGCTTGAATGCGCTCGGGGTGAGCGCATTGCACCACCGCGCCGTCGCGCTGCTCACCTCGATCAATTTCAGCGAGGTGCTGATGCAGGGAATGCTGTCAATCCTGCTGTTCGCCGGCGCCCTGCACGTCGACCTGGCCAAGTTGCGCGCCTTCCGCCTGCAGATCGGCCTGTTGGCAGTGTTCGGCACGCTGATCTCGACCATCGTGGTCGGCGCCATTCTCTGGTGGACGCTGCCGCTGGTCGGCCTGCCGCTGTCGCTGACTTACTGCATGCTGTTCGGCGCCCTGATTTCTCCCACCGATCCGATCGCCGTGATGGGCATCCTGAAATCGGCCAAGGCGCCGGAAAGCCTGGAGCTGGTCATTGCCGGGGAATCCCTGTTCAACGATGGCGTCGGCGTGGTGCTGTTCGCCCTCATTGCCGGGGTACTGGTCAGCGGAACGGCGCCCGGCGTGGGCCAGGCATCGATGCTGCTGTTGCAGGAAGCGGGCGGCGGGGTCGCCTTCGGCCTGCTGCTGGGCTACCTGACGTATCGCTTACTCGCCAGTATCGACAGCTATCAGGAAGAAGTGCTGATCACCCTGGCCGCCGTCACCGGCGGTTATGCGCTGGCCACCCATCTGCACATTTCCGGCCCGCTGGCCATGGTTGTCGCCGGCTTAATCATCGGCAACCATGGTCGCGCGCTGGCCATGTCGGACACCACGCGCGAACACGTCGACTCGTTTTGGGAGTTGCTCGATTCAATACTCAACGCCGTGCTGTTCGTGCTGATCGGACTCGAAATGATTGTCGTGCGCATCTCGCCGATGCTGGGCATCGCGGCGCTGATCACCATCGCCGTGACCCTGTTCGCACGCTATCTGTCGGTCGGGCTGCCGGTGGCGCTGGCGCGGCGCGTGTCGGGCCTGCCGGGCGGTTCGTGGCAGGTGCTGACCTGGGGCGGACTGCGCGGCGGCATTTCGGTGGCGCTGGCACTGTCGATCCCCAGCTCTCCCGAGCGCGACATCGTGGTCACGCTCACGTACGCGGTGGTGGTATTTTCCATCCTGGTCCAGGGTGGGTCGATCGGGGTGCTGATCCGCCGCTGGATCCCGCGCGGCGCGTAGGTAATCAGCAGATTTTTCCTGTCAAATCCTGATTGTTAACGAGCAGGACGGTGGCAGAGATGAGGCCGCGACTGAAGCGTGATTCATGCGAGATAGTACCAGCCGCTACATGTGCGGTGGCGCGGGAAAAACTTGGTCAGGCGCCAGGGTGTGTCTGACTGACGTCATCGGAGCCAGATCATCGTTGTTGCCACAAGCACGGCCGTAAAGAAGTTATGGCTGCGCTTGTCGTAGCGTGTTGCGACGGCGCGGACAGCTTTTAGCCGGTGAATCGCTCGCGCTATGACATTGCAGCCTTTGTAAGCACCGGAAACGAGCTCGCACCCCGACCTGCTGGCGCCGCTCGGACGCCTGATGGGCAAGGCGGCACGGCATTCGCAGATCATTGCGGTGTCGCACGCCAGCGGGCTGATCGCAGCGCTGGAGAAGCAGCGCGGCTATCAGTCGATTTGCCTGGAAAAGGAGTGTGGCGCGACCCGGGTCGTGGGCATGCGCGAGCTGGAAAAACCGGCATGGCACTGGACCACGCGCTGATATGCCGGGCGCACCTGTAGCGGGCGCACCGGTTCGTGCCTGCGATCAGAAGCCAGGTATTGGCCCCACGGTTTCATAGCTCACGGGTTCGGGTTCGCCTTCGATCAGCGCAGGCAACTGCGCGGCGAGGGTCTTGAAGTGCGGCGTCTGGTAGTGTTCATCCAGATCGGCCCGGCTCTCCCACAGCTCGAAAAAGACGAACTTGTTCGGGGTATGCGGCGATTGAAGGAAGTCGTAGCGAATGCAGCCAGGCTCGGCGCGCGAGAGCGGCACCAGCATGGCGGCGAGTTCGATCAGGGCCGGGGCTGCGTCCGGTTTGGCGGTGAGTGTGACGGAAAAAACCAGCATGTGTGCTCCATGGCGTACGTTGAAAAGGAAAGCTTGCCAGCATAATCGACGCGCATGCATCATTAAAACTTCAACAATCTTTCCTGAATTATATCTCCTCTTCTCCAAGGCCGTTGGCGCAGCCCGGTTTCACCTGGCCGGCGCACGCCGGCCAGGGTGTGTCTGCCTAATCAGCGCGAACAGATTCCATGTCGATACCGTTAAGTCGTCGTTCCCGCGCAGTGTTAGCGGGTTGTAAAAGCGCGCAAATATGGGGCTTGCGCGCGCTTTTGAGCAGCGATCGAATCGGCCCCCGATTCTCCGGGAGCGACCTCACCACACTGTGCACTTAGTACAGTCGGGCACTGCACGGATTTGTAACCGCGCCTGCCGACCTACATGAGCGATAATGCAATGTTATTAGTTTGACCCACGCACACAACAATAAGGCGGAACGCATGCGGCATTTCGAGTTTGACGACGGCACATCCCGCAAATTCTGGAGCATTGAACAGGATGATTGCGAGCTTAACGTTTGCTTTGGCAAATTCGGTACAACCGGCCAGCGCCAGACCAAGGTTCATGCCGATGCGGACAAGGCGGCTGCCGCGCTGGCCAAGCTGGTCAAGGAGAAGACCGCAAAGGGCTATGTCGAAACAGGTGCCGGCGTCCCTGTCGCAGCGCAGGTCCCACTGCCCGTCCCGGCTGCGAAGGCAGCGACGCCACGTGTGGCACCGGCGGAACCCATCGCTCCGGTTGCGGCAGCGCCAGCGTCCCCTGGCGCGCGCACTGATATCGCCCCGTGGCTGGCACTCGACACCCTCGTCGTCATACCGCCGAAGCTGGCCGCGCTGGCGCTGCCGTCACGCCGCTTTCCCGGCAAAAAGCCAGGCAACGACCTGGCAAAACTGTGGGACAAATTCTGCGAAGCGATGACCGAGAGCTTTTGTTATCCCGAGTACGACGTGGCCTCCAAGGCTTTCAAACCCGCCGTTAACGAGGCTGCTACACGCTTCCATCAGGACCAATGGGAAGGCTCGCTGGAATCGGACGCGATACTGCTTGCGGCCGAAGCACAATTACCTTCCTACAGCAAGGCGGCGCGCAGCACCGGGTCGGCATTCGTCGATTTTCTGGTGGCACGCAAGGGCCTGGCCTACGCGCTGGACGTGCTGTTGCAGATGGAGCGCTGGAGCTGCACCGTCGAGCACAAATCGAATGGGTATTACTTCAGCTTCACCGATGCCGACGAAAATGCCTTCAACTACACGAATAACGGTATTTACACGGCCACCGAACTGGCCTATCGCGCACACCTGGCCCATGCCGACCAAGCTACATGGGATCAATGCCTGGCGCTTTGCCAGGCAGCCGTGCCCGGCCTGCCGGTCAAGCGCCGTCCACTGTTCGGCCTGCTGTTTTCCGAGCAGGCCGGCTGGTGCGAGCAGCTGATACTGGACTACGCGGCCACCCCGGACTTTACGCCCGCGTACTGGTTGCAACTGGGGGCAAGCTCGCCGGAAACCGTGCGCCTGATAACATATGCGCCGCCCTCATACCGTGGCGCCGAATCGGGCTTCACCTACCCCCGGCTGGTCGCCACGCTGCTGCAGGAACGCGGCCTCGCTGCCGAGGCGCTGCTGGTCGCGTATCCGGAAAATGACCTGGCTGCCGAAGGCCTGGCCTGTATCGGCACGCCTTCGTCCATGCGCGCGCTGGCCGGGGCGAGCAGTACCGGCAAAGAGGCGATGGCGCGCTTCACCGCTGCCGTGCAGTGCTGGCCGCTAGCTGGCATTGCCGGGCTGAGCGAGATGATCGGCGCCGAGCGCAAGGCCATGACGGCGTTCGCGCCCATGCTCGCGACCTTGCTGCGCAGCCAAGCCGACATGTTGGCCGCGCTGCGGCCATGGCTCTCGGACGAGGCCAACAAGGTCATCGACGTATTGAGCGCGCACATTGGCGAGCGCGCCGACCTGGCCGGGCCGGCCGATTTGCCGCGCGTGCTGGCCGTGGCGCCATGGACGGTGCCAGGGCGCCGCGCACCGGCACCGATGGAGCTCGATCTGCTGGACCTGGCGCCCGTCGAACAGTGGGCCGAGGGCGAACGCGAGGCACTCCTTGTGCCGAGCGATTGGGACCGGACGCTGAGCGAAAAGCTGGGCAACTTGCCTGGGCTGATCGACTGGTTCCGCCTCGGCACGAAGAACACTGACCGTGTCGCGCGCTGCCTGGCCAAGCATGATGGCGCTGACCTGGCCGCATTGTGGATCGAGCTTCGCGACAGCCGCGACGAGTGCCCTTATTTCAGTGCGCGCGGCGCCATGCTTATGCCGCAGCCAACGGGGCTGGCGTTTTGGAATGAGCTAGCCTGCCAGGGGGACTACGATATCGATTTTGTCCTTGCCCGGTCAGGTGTCGGCGCGATCCCCGGCATGGTCCTCGTCTGCACGTTCCGTGCCTTGAAAAATCTCCACCTCGCGCTGCACCTGGGGGCGATCGAACTGGCGCTGCCCGTCGCGCGTGCCTTTGCAGAGCTGAAGACGGTGCGCGATACCGCGCGCCAGTGGCTGCTGGCGTTTCCCGAACATGCCGCCTGCGGCCTGATCGCGTATGCGCTCGCGGCGCCTGGGGCGGAGCGCCGCTGCGCAGTGCTGGCGCTGCGCCTGCTGGCGGCGGAAGGCCACGACGCTCTGCTGATGGCGGTGGCGAAGCGCTACCCCGATCCGGCCGTGGCGCTGCGCGTGCGCGCGCTGCTGGACGAAGACCCGCTCGACCGCTACCCCGACAAGCGCATCAAGGCGCCCGATTTCTGGCAGCCGGCCGGATGGACCCGCCCGGTCCTCGCCGCTAGTGGCAAGGGCTTGCCCGACGAGGCGCTCGACCATCTCGGGACCATGCTGCGCTTTCCCACCATTGAAGGCCCCTACGCCGGCATCGTCGACGTCAAGGCCGCGTGCACGTCCGATTCGCTGGACGCTTTCGCCTGGGATCTGTTCAGGGCCTGGATGGACGCCGGCGCCCCGGCCAAGGAGGGCTGGGCCTTTCTCGCGCTGGGGATGCTGGGCAACGATCGCAGCGCGCGCAAACTGACGCCGCTGGTGCGGGCGTGGCCCGGCCAGTCGCAACACGCACGCGCGGCAGCAGGGTTGGACATACTGGCTGCCATCGGCACCGATACGGCGCTCATGCTCCTGAACGGCATCGCCCAAAAACTCAAGTTCAAGGCCCTGCAGGACCGCGCACGGGCCAAGATCGAGCAGATCGCCGAAGCGCGCAATCTGAGCATCGAGGAGCTCGAGGACCGGCTGGCGCCGGACCTGGGGCTGGACGATAACGGCAAGCTCGCACTGGACTTCGGGCCGCGCCGGTTTACGGTCGGCTTTGACGAGACGCTCAATCCCTATGTGCGCGACGACAGCGGGGCGCGCCTGAAAGACCTGCCAAAACCGAAAGCCAGCGATGACCAGGCCCTGGCGGCAGAAGCGGTGGCGCGCTTCAAGCTGCTTAAAAAGGATGCCAAGGTGATCGCGGCGCAGCAGGTGTTCCGGCTCGAGTGCGCCATGTGCACGCCACGTCATTGGACTGCCGAAGTCTTCGTGGCCGTCCTGGCGCAGCACCCGCTGCTGCGCCACCTTGTGCAACGCCTGGTATGGGGCGTGTACCAGCAGGTGGCGCAGGAGCGGGCGCGCCTGGTCGCCTGTTTCCGGGTGACGCCGGAGGGCTTCTATACCGGCGCCGGCGACGAGGATTTTGTGCTGCCCGACGGTTCCGACGTGCGGATCGGCATTCCTCATGCGCTGGAACTGCCCGCCAGCGACGCTACCGCCTTTGGCCAGCTGTTCGCCGACTACGAATTGCTGCAGCCATTCGCGCAGCTCGGCCGCGACAGCTATCGCGCTGAAGCCGACGAGCTGGACGGGTGCACATTGCAGAGGTGGGAGGGCAAGGTAGTGCCGACCGGCCGGATACTCGGTCTGGTCAACCGGGGCTGGCGCCGCGGCAGTGCGGAAGACCACGGCTGCATGTATTACTTCTGCAAGCCGATCGGCACTGACAAGGCGGCCATGCTTTCCTTTGGTCCCGGCATTTATACCGGCAATCTTACCGAGAACCCGGAGCAGACGCTCGCCTTCGTACAGTACGGCAAGGCCAACCGGGACGGTTTTCCTTCGCCGACAGAAAGCCTGTCCACGCTCGACCCGGTTGCCCTGAGCGAATTGATACGCGATATCGCCGGGCTGTGTGCATAGGCGGGTGGCGTCTGCACGGGTTTGTAACCGCGCCATGATTGGGCTTTGCACGCGCTTTTTCCCCGACCGCTTGTGGTGGACCTTAGCGAATCCTGTTTTTCTCGGGATGCCCGGAGCGCGGCCCGCATCTTAGGCTGGCGCCCCGCTGCTCTGGATTCCTTGTGCTCGACGGCGTGGCCACGATCACGCGCGACAAGGCCAGGATCAAGGAGCTGTGGAACTTCATCCTGAAAACCTGGTTCACCGAAGGCGAACACGATCCGCGTATCACGGCCATTAAAATCACCCGGGCCAGGGCTACTACTGGGATAACAAGCACGGCAAGGCCGTCGCCGGCGTGAAGATGCTGGTGGGCGCCGTGATCGGCAAAACCCTCGACGATTCGATCGAAGGCCACATCGCCGTGTAGCTGCGCATATCGCATGCGTCCAATCGGGCGTTGCGTACGGTCTACCCCACGCCCCACACCCGCGCCAGTTTGCACAGATAGTCGTACAGGCGCGCGCTGGAATGGGGCATATACGGAAGCAGCGATTGGTAATCGAAGTTGGGATGGTTGGTGGCCCACGTCAGCGCTGCCGCTATGTGTTCGAGCGTGTCATCGTCGTGGCTTTGCCTGATCAGGCTTGCCTGGGTCTCGGCCAGGCCGGCAAAATCGGTGACCTCATGCGTAAACAATATGCGGTAGAGAACCAGACGCAGTGTTTGAGTGGATGTCGCCATGCCTTACCGGACCATTTTTTGCATTGGTGAGACGCGCGGCGTCGTGGCGGCTTGCCTCAAGCCAGCGCTCGCGCCGGAACGCTATCGACGTCCTCGAAAAAAACCCCGATCCAGGCATCGAGCGCCGCCCAGAAATTGACCACGTCGGGATGCCCCGGATCGTCATGCCACCAGATCAAGCCCGTTGCGACGCCGTCCGGCGCCGACAAGTCCAGGCACAGGTAATCGCCACCGCCGTTGTGAAAGACGGTAATCACCTTGCCGATATCGACAGGCATGGCGGCCGCCGTCGCGTCATCGATATCGAAGCGGTCCTCGGACAGGTAAGCCCAGTCCGCCACAGGCAGCGGCCCCATGGAATTGGCGGACAAGAAGGTCCAGCCATTGTGCACCGTTGTGTAAAAGTCACGAAATTGCTGCGGAATGCGCGGCCACACCGACTGAAACCGTTCAGGCACGGCCGTCAGCGGCGGATGCCCCCGATACAGGTACAGCTCGCCGCCGGCGGTAAACGGATACAGCAGCGACACGGCATGGTCCACCTCGGCCAGCAATAGCAGCGGCCTGGCCTGCTTGTTGAAAAAGGTCGCCAGGTTCGGCAATTGCGCCGAGAAATCATGCCAGCCGGCCGAGGCCTCCAGGCGCCCGCTGGCTTGCTGCGCCTGCAAGATCGCCACCCATTGCGGCGGCACCGGCAAGCCGGACGGGAGTTGCGCCGCCGCTTCCGCCAGCAGCGACGGCTTGACGAAGCGTGACAGCGACTCCCACACCACTTGCTTGCTGATCACCATGGCCGACATTGCTCCCGCAACGACAAAAAGTGCATCGATTCCAACCGCAGGGCAGGCTCAATCGGCCGCGCCAGATGCAAAAAAAGGAAGCTTATCTTTTTGGAAATTGGATATACTAGCATGGATATGTTGATTTTTAGATACTGAATTCAGCCCCGACGACCACGAACAAGCCCGAGCACGCATGACAAATCATTCCGATTCAAACGGTTGGACCAGCTTCAATAATACCCTGAGAAAGATGCAGCAGAGCTACGAGATGGCTGGCGACCAGGCCCGGCGCGATATGCACCGGCGCCTGCGCCGCCTCTCGAATCACATGGTCGAGTCGATCGAACGCATCGGGGAAGCCACGCTGCAAATTGAAAGTGTGCGTTGCGGCATGTTTGTTTCCACCGCGCTCGACCGCTCCGAACACCGTTTCACGGAATTGCTCAAAGCCCAGCTGGCCGGCCTGGACTTGTCGCTGGTCTGGGTCATCCTGTGGTCGGCAGCCAAGGAAGTGGCCCTGTATGTGGGTGGCGGCGCCGTGCTCGGCGGCGCCATCGGTGGCGGGCTGGGCGCGCTGGGCGGTGGTATCGGCGCCGTGCCCGGCGCAGCGGCCGGCTCCACCCTGGGCGCCCAGCTCGGTACCGAAGTCCTGGTCTGGATGGGCCTGGGCGAACTGGTCATTCATATCGGCAAGACCATCCCCGACATGGCCGTCAAGATGATTGAAGGCTTTGCCCTCGCGTGGCAGGCGGGCCGCCTTCCCGAGAATGCGCGCGCCCAGTCCGCCACCATGATGCAGCAATCGGTCGAAGCGTTTGCGCAAGGCAAGATGCTGTTGTTCATTGCGATCCTGTCGGCCATCGCGCTGTATCTGTCGCGCGGACAAGCCAAGCAGAGCATGCTGCTGCAGCACTTGAGCAAAAGTAAGCTGGGTCCCAAGTTTTCCAGCTGGGTCGCCGCCAACCGCGACGTACTGGCCAACCATCCGGCCCTGCAACCTCGCAGCGCCGCCGCCGATGTCGACGCCGCTGCGGCCGCTGCCGCTGCCGCCAAAGCCAAACCTGCGCCGGCAGCCAGCGCGCACGCGCCTGAGCCGGTGAAAAACCCGGCGCCGGTCAAGGAAAAACCGCGCAAGGAAGGCGAAGCGGCCGAATCCTGCCCGGCCTGCCTGCTGGTGGCCAATCCGGTCAATCCTATTTCCGGCAGCAAGATCCTGGCCGGCACCAGCGAGCGCGATTTTTCCCTGCCCGCCGCCCTGCCCCTGGCCTGGCAACGCGTCTACAGCTCGGCGCAGCGCAAAGCCGGCTGGCTCGGCCAGGGCTGGAGCACGCCGCTGTCGGAGACGCTCCACATCAGCGAAGGCCAGGTGGTCGTGCAGGACGCGTTTCAGCGCGACATCACCTTCTCGCTACCGCGCGTGGGCGATGCGCTGTATTCGCTGTCGGAAAAAATCACCCTGGAGCGCAGCGGCGAACGCAGCTTCGAGCTGATCGACGACAAGGGCTTGCGCAGCCAGTTCGCCATGCTCGGACGCGCCTACGACACCGCCGTGCTGGTCGGCATGGTCGACGCCAACGACAACAAGATCAGCATCGCCTACAACGCGCGCCAGTTGCCCGAGACCATCGAGGATAGCGCCGGGCGCGTGTTCGTGCTGGATTTCATCGAGCATCGCGGCCAGCTGCGCCTGGGCAGCGTCAGCGTGCAGCGCGACCCGGTCGATTACGAAGAAGCCACCAACGAGGTGCTGGTGAGCTACGCCTACGATGCGCTGGGCAACCTGTCCGAGGTGCGCAACCGCATGGGCCAGCTCATGCGCCAGTTCGCCTACAGCAATCACATCATGGTCGAGCACGCGCAGCCCGGCGGGCTGGTGTCGCGCTACGAATACGATGAGATTGAATGGACCGGCAAGGTCACGCGCAACTGGACCAACAATGGCATGTCGTGGGATTTCCGCTACCTGGCCGGCGAAACCGTGGTCACCGACAACCTGGGGCGCACCCAGCACTACCGTTTCGACAAGAAGCGGCGCTTTACCGGCATGATCGACGCGCTCGGCGGCGAGACCACGCGCCGCCTCGACAGCAACGGCAACCTGGTCGGCATCATCCATCCGGGCGGACGCAGCACCAGTTACCGCTATGACGGCCGCAGCCGGGTGGTGCGGGTGGAAAGCGGCGGCAAGGGCACCGGCATCGTGTACGACACCGTGTTCGACAAGCCGGCCCTGATCACCGATGCGCTCGGCGCCACCACCGCGCTGCGGTATGACGAGCGCGGCAACCTGCACAGCGTGACCGACGCGCTCGGCCAGCGCACCGTCTACCACTACGACCAGCAGGGTTTGCCGGTGAAGGTGGTCGACGCCGCCGGCGGCGTCAAGAAGCTGGCGTTCAACCGCGCCGCGCAACTGATCAGCTACACCGATTGCTCGGGCAACAGCAGCTACTACAGCTACGACGAGGACGGGCGCCTGCTGCGCGTGACCGATGCGCATGGCAGTGCGACCGCGTATGCCTACGACGCGGCCGGACGATTGATGAGCGCGGTGCAGCCCGACGGCACGGCCGAGCATTACGAATACGATGCGCTGGGCCGCCTGCTGGCGCGCGTCGATGCCGCCGGCAAGCGCACCAGCTACGAGCTCGACGAAGACGGCAAGCCGCGCAAGCGCATCGATGCGCGCGGTGGCGTGATGGAATACCGTTACGACGGCGTGCGGCGCATGGCTGAGCTGATCAATGAAAACGGCGACGCCCACCGCTTCGTCTACGACGCGCTCGACCGCCTGATCGAGGAAACCGGATTCGACGCGCGCCTGACGCGCTACCGCTACGACGACAGCGGGCAGCTGGTGGCGAAGGAAGAACACGGCAGCGGCGAACGCACCGAATACAGCCGCATCGACACCAGCTACCTGCGCGACAGCGCGGGCCAGCTGGTCGACAAGATCGTCTCGCGCGTGACCGGCGAGGCGCGCGCGGAACAGTTGCGCCTGCGTTATGCCTACGACGAGCTGGGCCGGATGACCCAGGCCGCCAACGCCGATGCGCAAGTGTCGCTGCAATACGACGCGCTGGGCCGGCTGGTGGCCGAGCAGACCGACAGCGACGCTGGAACCACGCTGCTGCGCCATGCCTACGACGAGATGGGCAACCGCATCCAGACCGTGCTGCCGGATGGCCGGGTGCTCAACAACCTGTTCTACGGCTCGGGCCATCTGCACCAGATCAATATCGATGGCGAGGTCATCACCGACATCGAACGCGACCAGCTGCACCGTCCGGTCAGCCGCACCCACGGCGCCCTGACCAGCCAGTTCCGCTACGACCACGCGGGGCGGCTGCTGTCGCAGGTGACCGGACAGATCGGCGTGGGCGAAGGCGCCGCGCCGGTGATCGCGCGCCAGTACGAATACGACGACAGCGGCAACCTGCTGGCCATCGACGACAAGCGCAACGGCCGCACGACCTATAGCTATGACGTAATCGGACGCATCCTGTCGGCGGTGCAGCCGCAGTCGGACGAACGCTTTGCGTTCGATCCCGCGCATAATCTGCTCGACGCCAGCGTTGCCGGCGTGGGCCGGGTCGAAGGCAACCGGGTGCGCGTGTTCGAGGACAAGCGCTACGATTACGATGCGCACGGCAATCTGAGCGAGAAGCTGGTCGGCAGCCACACGCGCATGCGCTTCGAGTGGAACGGCGCGCACCAGCTGGTCAAGGCGGTCATCACGCGCAATGCGCAGGACGAGCAGCCGACGCTGCACACGGTGAAATATGCCTACGACCCGTTCGGACGCCGCATCGCCAAACGCGACAAACAGGGCACCACGCGCTTTTCGTGGGATGGCAACCGCCTGCTCGGCGAAGCGCGCGAGGGCCACAGCCGCACCTACATCTACGAGCCGCATTCGTTCGTGCCAGTGGCGCAGTCGGACCTGGCGCCGCCGTCCGCGGGCGGGAACGATGCGCACACCGGACCGGTGCTCACCTACCTGCACACCGACCACCTGGGCACGCCGCGCGAAGCGACCGCGCCCGATGGCGAGCTCACCTGGGGCGCCACGTTCAAGGCCTGGGGCAAGCTGCTCGAAGAAACCACGCCGGCCGCGCACATAGACTCCTCGGCGGACGGCCTGGACCAGTTCCAGGCGATTCGTTTCCAGGGCCAGTACCACGACATCGAAACCGGGCTGCACTACAATCGCTTCCGCTATTACGATCCCGACGTTGGCCGTTTCGTGTCCTGCGACCCGATCGGTCTGCTGGGTGGCAACAATCTGCATGCGTATGCGCCGAATCCCACCCGGTGGGTCGATCCGCTCGGGCTCACGCCATGCACGAAATGCGGCGCCGACCATACCGGCAAGTCCTTCGAGGAAGTGCTGGTATTGCATGGCAACGCCAATCGCACCCTGATCATCGGACAAATCGAGGCGGCGGTACAACCGTCGATTGAACGCATACTGGCGCTCGACCCGACTGCAAAAATCGGCTTCCGGGGCAGCCTGGTCGATGGCTTGAAGAATCCCACCAAGCTGGGACCGGACGGGGAACGGGTCGCATTCGATGGCATCGTTGCCACCAAAGGCGGCAAGCCTTATGACGGGCCGCAAGGCTACGACATCGACTTGTTTGTCATCAGCGATGACCTGGCCGCTCAGTTTCCGAAGAAGACCTTCTTCAAAGACATCAGCAAATTGGATGAATCACTGAACGACACGTTCAAGGATCTTGAAACAACGATGAAAGACAATCCGGTTCTTGAAGGAATGAAGAGCGAGCTTCCTGTGTTCAGGGTATTTACCAAGGAACAAATCGCCAGGAAACAGGAAACCCAGCATTATTTCCCGACCGGGAATTAAGGAACAACGCAATGCAAAAGAAAAACTTACTTGCCTCAGTAGAAATCCCAAGCCTGGAGCCGCTCGACACGGTGGCGCGCAGGCTGGAAAGTGCCATTGACGGCACCAGCTTCGAGATGGACGAATCGGGACGTTACGAGGAGGTGCCCGCATTCGTCGCCAGGCACGCCGGTTCCGGATCGACCTTCATCCTGTTCGGCATCCCCGATGGAGAGGAATGCGACGCCTACACCCTGGAGTTCTCGGCCGCGACCGATTTGCCGATCGGGGATTTCCAGGAAATCGCACCGGATTTTGTAAAGAGCTTCCTTTGCGAAAAAGAAGCGAATGCGCGGGGTTATCTGGACTATTCCGATGAATTGGCCGGTGCATTAATTCTGAAGGAAATATCGGCGGCACGGGCCGATTAGCGGCGCCACTTGCGTGGATTGGGTGTCAACCTGCCTTGGCGCTCATTGAACTAGTCGGCCATCAACCATCCAAAGAACTCTGTCGGCACTAGCGATCGTTTCCGGGCGGTGTGCGACTATAATTCTGGTTATTTTCAGTTTACTGATATTCTGACTGACCTTTTTTTCATTGCTGACATCGAGATGACTGGTGGCTTCGTCAAGAATGAGAATTTTAGGCCGCTTATACAATGCGCGTGCTAACAAGATTCGTTGTTTCTGTCCACCTGACAGAATCGTCCCCATATCGCCAACCAAGGACATGTATCGCATGGGCATGGCCTCGATCTCTGCCGCAATCGCCGCAGTTTCCGCACACGCTCTAATCCATTCGAGATCAGGGTTAGGATCAAAAAAAGCAATATTGTCTTCTATCGTGCCGGCGAACAGAACATCGTCCTGCAAGACTGTCCCGATGATGGCGCGAAACGACGCGCTATCCAGATTCGATACACCTCTTCCGCCAACCGTAACGCTTCCGCTCGTAGGTTTTAAAAGCCCAAGCAAAAGGTTCACCATCGTTGATTTGCCGCAACCGGACGGGCCCGACACTGCAACACATTCGCCTGCGGAAATCTGGAACGACACATTGTCAATTACGAGAGGTTCAAATTCGCTGTACTTGTACGAAAGATGAGTGACCTCTACGCTCGGAACTAGTTCCCCGGACCGTAGATCCACGCTAGCTGTTTCGTTTTCCTCAGTAGGAGTAGATACTATGTCAGCCAGCCGATCTGCATGAACGCGCAGTAATTTTATTTCAAAAAATTTGTCGATAAAAGCGGTTACTCTGCTTTCAAATTGCAATCTGTATGCATTGAAAGCGATAAAAGCACCAATAGTAAAATATCCATCCATCACAATTTTTGCACCCAGCCAAATAATAACAACATTAACCAAGCCGAATAAAAACCCATTAAATGTCTTATAGTAGAGCAGTATCTTTTGCATCCGAATACTGGAATTTACCTCACTAATAAGGAATCCGAACCATGAGCTTCGACGTTCATCGAATCGAGAAAATAGTTTGATCGACTTTATACCTCGTACTGTTTCGAGGAAGTGAGTCTGTTGTCGCGCAGAATTCGCCGCATGCTCTTCAGTGGCACGGCTCATTGGCCGATACCACAAATACCTTGCCGCGCAGTAGAGCACGATAGTAATTATCGTGAGGCTGGTGAGGGACACGCTATATATAAACATGACAATAAGAACGGCGATCGCCATAATTCCGTCGATGACGCTTTCAACAAAAGACGTACTTAGAGTACTTTGAATCGCATTAATTGACGAAAATCTCGAAGTAACGTCGCCGATCTGACGCCGTTCAAAATATTGGACGGGGAGACGGATGAGGTGAGAAAAGACGTTGGCTTGCCATTGTATTCCGATAGAGTTCGCGAGGAATAAGATTAGCCAAGCTCGCAACGCTTTCGTCGTTTGCTGAAAAATCACAAGCGTACCAAAGGCAAGCGCTAATAATGTCATCAAATCTTTATCTGCTGAAACAACTACTTTGTCGATCACAAGCTGAAGGTAAAACGGCGAAAGAATTCCAAATAATTCCAGTGCAAATGCAAGAATAAATATTCGAACCCCAGAGCCCCATATCCCTGATATATTCCCGAGGGCCCGAAATAGTCTCAGCGACATGTCACCTTCTGAAACTATATTCTGCATATCTACTGGCCACACCTCCAAAGCGATTCCGGTAAACGACCGGGACAGTTCAGCGATCGAAATTTTTCGAATACCTCCAGATGGGTCGAAGATCGTAACATTTTTCGCACTGACGCGCGAGAGGACTACAAAATGGTCGAGATTCCAATGTAAAATGCAGGGTAAGGTGAGGCTTGCAATATCGTCCAGGTCTGCCCGTACAGGTCGGGATCCATATCCGTAGGCAGAGAAAATTGAGATAATATTTCCTAGAGTGGCACCTTTTGCAGACACGTAGCCATTGCGGCGCAGAACCTGCATGTTCGACTCACCTGTGTAATAGGAACATATCATGGCAACACAGGCAAGGCCGCATTCGGATGACTCGGTTTGAAGATGCAGCCGCAACTTCTGTCGGCGTCCGAATGAT
>NZ_JAQOZV010000068.1:0-34784 GCF_030348125.1 Massilia sp. DJPM01 | reverse complement strand
GGCTCGGTTGCAGCAAGTGCCAATACACCATTGCACTCATCGAGAAGATGGCCCACGCCGCCGGGGCGGCGATCGAGATCGCGAAAGTATCGGACCCGGAGGAAATCAAACGCCTGGGGGCGACTTCCACGCCTGCCGTCATGATCGACGGCACAATCGTGCACAGCGGTGGTATCCCGTCGCACGAACAGGTCATGGGATGGCTAGCGGACAAAGTGCCAGGTTTCCTGGACCGGCCCACGCGGCACCTTTTCTTTACCGGCAAAGGCGGCGTGGGAAAGACGTCGCTATCGACCGCCACGGCGCTGAACCTTGCCGATGCCGGTTCCAGGGTACTTCTGGTGAGCACCGACGCCGCATCGAACCTGGATGAAATGCTGGGAATCGAACTGCGCAACATCCCCACGCCGGCACCCGGCGCGCCGGGCTTGTCGGTGTTGAATATCGACCCCGACACGGCGGCCGAATCGTATCGCCAGCGCGTTCTGGCACAGATGGGCATTGACGCCAGCGACGCGGCGCGCGCAACCGTGCGCGAACAACTGTCCGGCGCTTGCACCACGGAGATCGCTGCCTTCGACGAATTTGCGGCGCTGCTGTCGGACCCTGGCGCCCAGTATGACCATATCGTGTTCGACACGGCGCCCACGGGGCACACCTTGCGCCTGCTCAGCTTGCCACAAGCGTGGAGTGGATTTTTATCTGGCAATGACCGCGGGGCTTCATGCCTTGGACCGCACTCGGGACTGAAGATGCAGGAAGTGCGTTTCAAGGCGGCCCTGGACGCCTTGCGCGATCCCGGCCAGACGACCGTCATTCTGGTCGCCCGCGCCGACAAGAGTGCCATTGCCGAAGCGGCGCGCTCGTCGGACGAGTTGCGCACGCTGGGCCTGAACAAGCAGCGGCTTGTGATCAACGGCGTGTTCCACGCCAGCGATCCGGGCGATGTGGTCGCTTGCGCCATTGCAGCCCTGGGACAACAGGCGCTCGATGAGATGCCGTCATCACTGCGTTCCCTGGCGCAGGACCGGGTGCCATTGCGCTCATTCGATACGGTCGGTCTGCCGGCATTGCGCGCATTGCTTGCCGCACAGGTCGCCCCCATCGCCGCCGGTGCGCTCGCGCCTGATCCGGTCCCATCCCTGCCGGGCCTGGATGCGTTGGCCGACGAGTTGGCGCTGGCGGAGCACGGCTTGATCATGGTCATGGGCAAAGGCGGGGTTGGAAAGACGACCGTCGCCGCCGCCCTGGCACTCGGCCTGGTTCAACGCGGAAAAACCGTTCATCTCAGCACCACGGACCCTGCGGCGCACCTGGCGGGAACCCTGGATGGCGCCGTGCCCGGCCTGCGCGTCGATCGCATCGACCCCAAGGTGGAAACCCAGCGCTACATCGACAAGATGATGACGGCCAGGTCGCCCGGCCTCACTTCGCAAGAACAAGCCCTGCTGCTGGAAGACTTGCAGTCGCCATGCACGGAAGAAGTGGCGGTCTTTCACGCCTTCTCGAAAATCGTCAACGAAGGGCGTAGCGCCTTTGTGGTGCTCGACACTGCGCCAACCGGGCACTCCCTGCTGCTGATGGACGCGACCGGTGCCTACCATCGGCAGACGCTGCGCGAGTTTGAAGGGCATGGCAGCGGGCGCGTGACGACGCCCCTGATGCGGCTGCAAGATGCCAGGTACACCAGCATCATCCTGGTGACGCTGCCGGAAGTGACGCCGGTGTCACAAGCGGCGGCGCTCCAGGACGACCTGCGGCGCGCCAGCATCGAGCCGTTCGCTTGGGTGATCAACAAGAGCGTGCTGGCGGCGGGAACGCACGATCGTTTGCTGGCGGCGCGTTTGGCGGGCGAACGCGAGCAAATGAAGCGGATCGTCGGCGGCCTGGCAAAGCGCATGTTCATCGTGCCTTGGCGCATTAGAGCGCCGATCGGCTTGGTCGAATTGTCCGCACTGGTGAGTCAAACCGTGGCACACCCCGTCTGATTTTTTGAAGGAGATGACAATGAAAACAGCCCATGATCTTGTCACCGAAGCCAGGGCGCATGTCGCGGAGGTGGCCATCGGCGACGCCGATGCGGCGATCCGCGATGCGGCGATCCGCGATGCGGATGTGCTGATCGATGTGCGCGAGGCGGACGAATATGCCGCGGGCCATATCGCCGGCGCCGTGCACATGTCACGCGGCATGCTGGAATTTAAGCTAAGCAACGACACCGCGTTCAGTTCACGCGACATGAAGATGGGGTTTAAGGTGCAGTGGAACGGAAAACCGGGTTAAGGGCTAGGTTCGCTGGCTTATTCGTCGCTCGCCGGGTTGCGTAGCGGCCGCAGCTCACCCTTGGCCACAGCGTCCGGTACTGAGAATGAATACCTGCCGAGCATGTTGATATGCTCATGCAGCAGTGGTGACAGCCTGGCCGCGTCCTCATCGCGCACCTCGAAGCCGTCCGCGCGGAGCTGGTTCAACGCGGCCTCCATGTAGCTGGTGTTCCATAGCACGATCATGTTGAGCACGAGGCCGAGCGCGCCGAGCTGGTCTTCCTGGCCTTCGCGGTAGTGCTGCCTCAATTCACCCCGTTTTCCATGGAAGACTGCGCGGGCGACGCTGTGTCGCCCCTCGCCACGGTTGAGCTGCGTTAGCGTTCCCCGGCGCTTGGCTTCGTCATCGATGTACGTCAGCGTGTGCAGGGTTTTGTCGATGCGGCCGAACTCGGCGATGGCTTGGGCTAGTCTCGTCGGCCGCTCGCCCACCTGGAGCGTGCGCATGATGCCGGCTGCCGGCACCCGGCCAAGCTTGAGAGAGCCGGCCAGGCGCAGCATGTCATCCCAATGGGGTTCGATCTTCTGGAGACTAATATTGTGTGCGGATACAGAATTGAGCAGTCCGTAGTCGGCCTTTGAGTCGATTCGCCAGAAGCGCGTGCCGCCGACATCGGCCAAGCGCGGGCTAAATCGGTAACCAAGCAGGCGGAATAATCCGAAAACCACGTCGCTGTACGCGCCCGTGTCCGTCATGATCTGGGTTGGCTGGAGGTCGGTTTGCTGTTCCAGGACGACGGCCAGCAGGACCAGACTATCGCGCAGCGTGCCAGGCACCGTGATGTCGTTGAGGCCGGAAAACTGGTTCGATATCAGGTTGTACCAGGTCACACCGCGTCCGACGCCGAAGTATTTTGGGTTCGGCCCGGAATGCACTGATCGTACCGGCACCACGAACCGCATGCCGTCGGCCGACGCGACCTCACCGCCGCCCCACACGCCGGCCAGCGCTGAACGGCTTTGCGCCGATACCAGCATTGTGTTCGCTGCTGTGATAGTGTCATCGCGCAGATAGTTCTGGTCCACCCAGGACAATCTATCGCGCTTGAGGGCCGGAACGTCGCCCCGAATCAGCGGCTCCGGTCCCGTGTTGCAGGCCTCGGCCATCAGCACCGCGCAGATGCTCACATGCAGGTCAGAAGCGCGCGCGGTGCGCTCCGATATGTGAGTGAAGGCGTCGGTGAAGCGAGTGCGGGCGGCAATCTCCAGGATCAGTTCTGGCAGATCGACGCGCGGCAGCATCCCCCCATGACCTTGGTGCGCAGCGCGATCAACGATGCCGGTTCATCCATTCTGTCCAACGGGCTGAGCACAAGTTCCTGTTTATCGCCCACCTTGTCAAACCGCACAGCCGGGTTCTCGGGCAACCTGGCGGCGACAGCGTGGTAGGTGCGGTCCAGTTCATCGGCCAGCGCGGTCAAGGTCGGCCCCGGTAGCGCCGACAAGCCCAGCGTGCGACAAATGATCGGGCGTGTGGACTCCCATTCAGCGCTATCGAGCAGGCCGGCGCGCGGGTCGGCGTACCGCCAGCTTGGAGCCACGAACACGTCGCGCCGGCGCAGCGCGATACGCAATTCGGACAAAACGCAGAAGGTGTAAGCGTGGAAATCGATGACATCGCCATCGCTTTTGTGCGATCAAAGCGTGGTCGGTGTCGTCCAAGTGGAAGTATCGGGCAAGGTCATGGGGCGACGGCGGGCCGGCGTAGCGACCGTAGTTTTCGCGCTGGTCGTTCGAAAGAAAGCTGACTGGCATAGGTCCGATCTACGCCCGCCTGGGGCTAATTTGAATCGATAAATCTTCGTGACTTGCGCTACGACCGATGGCCAAGTCGTTCTGGCGCGGGTAGCTGCCCAGTTTGCATAGAATCAAGGAAACTCTGATGTGCCATGTTTGATCACCCGGCCAGGCGCAGCACATCGTTCCTGGGCGCTTCGGTTGGCGTTTCTCGTTGCATTCGTTATGCGACACATGTGCCGAAACAAAAATGAGAGAGCCCGACTGTGGCTCTCCCGCCTTCTCACTTTGCCGAGAAGCGCACGCTGATCGGTTCCTTGCCGGCCAGCGTAATGGACGCGACCGCCTTGGTTCCCTTCGTCAGTTTCACATCGGCTTTCGATGTCAGCGTGTTATGGTCGCTTGGCTCCAGCACAGTTTCGGCTCTCTTCTTGCCTTGCAAGACGGTTAGCGTGCCCTTTGCTTCACGCGTGGACAACTCGCGACCGTGGTCCTCGACGTAGATAATCGCCTTGCCGTCCTTGGACACCAGTTCGAATGCCAGGTCGCCAGCGCTCGATACCACGCCGCCGTGTTTCGCTTGGGCCCCGTGGGCCAGCGCACTGTTTGACAACACCATGCCGAAGGCAACGGCGGCTACTGCGATAAGCTTCTTCATTTGTCATTCTCCAAAATGTGGCGGCCGGATATGGGCGCCGCCACGTAACCCATTGAACCTAAAAACTTTCTTTCGAATCCAAGGCCACCAAGCGCTCCAACGGGGCTCGACCCACCATATGGAACAGTAAGGGCGTAATCAGGGAATCGAGAATGGTCGAACTGATCAGCCCGCCAAAGATCACCACGGCCACCGGATGCAGAATCTCTTTGCCCGGCGCGTCCGCAGCGAGCAATAGCGGGGTGAGCGCGAAAGCCGCCACCAGAGCCGTCATAATCACAGGCGTAAGACGTTCCAGCGAACCGCGCACGATCATCGGCCAGCCGAACTGCTCGCCTTCGAACTTGCATAGGTTGATGTAGTGGCTGACCTTTAGAATCCCGTTGCGCGTCGCGATGCCGGCCAGTGTGATAAAGCCCACCATCGATGCCACTGACAGGCTGACGTCCGCAATCCACATGGCCAACACGCTGCCCACCAGGGCGAACGGGATGTTGCCCATGATGACAAGGGCCAGGGTCGATGAGCGGTAGCGGGAATAGAGCACCAGGAAGATCATCAACAAGGACGCCAGCGACAGCCCCATGATCAGACGCTGCGACTGCTCTTGAGCCTGAAACTGCCCTTCCAGACTGATGAAGTAGCCATCTGGTAGCTTGCGTAACGCGATCTCCCGCCGCACGTCGTCGATCACGCGTGACATGTTGGAACCATCGGTGTTGGCGTACACGATAATGCGGCGACGACCATTTTCCCGGCCGATCTGATTAGGGCCATCGCCTTCCTCGATGGTGGCAATCGTCGAGAGCGGGATGCGTCCGCCGGGGGTGTCAATCATCACCCGGGCCAGATCCTGCGGTGTTCGGGCACTGTCGGCCAGGCGCACCACCAGCTCGAATCGGCGTGCGCCATCGATGACCTGTGTGACGGTCGCGCCTTCGCTAAGCGACTGCAGCGTCGAGAGCACTTGACCGCCGGCCAGGCCGTACTGTGCAGCCTTACGATAATCGACCCGGATTTTGATTTGCGGGATCAGCACCTGGCGTTCTACCGAGAGGTCGACCAGGCCTTTTACACTTGAGAGGCGACTGCGCACGTCTTCGCCGATCCCGCGCAGGGTGTCGATATCGTCGCCGTAAATCTTCACTGCGATTTGCGCCCGCACGCCCGACAATAAATGGTCGAGACGGTGCGAAATTGGCTGCCCGATTGCTACCGAGGCGGGGATCGCCGCAAGCTGGTTACGGATATGGGCCATGATCTGTTCGCGCGACCGTTCGGATGCTTTGAGATCGACATCGATCTCGGACGCATGCACGCCTTCGGCATGTTCGTCGAGCTCGGCGCGGCCGGTGCGGCGTCCAACCCTGGTTACCTCCGGCACTTGTCCAATAAGGGTTTCAGCCAGGGATCCCATCCGGTTGGCTTCGACCAGCGAGGTGCCGGGCGTAAACGTCATGCCCATCACCAGCGAGCCTTCATTAAAAGCTGGCAGGAAGGCGCGGGGGAAGAACGGCAGCGATGCCAGGGCCAGCAGGACAATCACGAGGGCCACTGCCAGAATCGCTTTCATCCGGGGGAACGACCAAGCCAACACCCGTGTGTCCCACGCTTTGACGGTCCGTACAATCGGACTGTCGCCGCGGTGCAGGCGTTTCATACGCGGCAGCAGGTAGTAGGCAAGGGCGGGGGTCACCGTCATCGACACGACCATCGAGGCCAGGATCGAGGTGATGTACGCGATCCCGAGTGGGGCGAACAGGCGTCCTTCGATGCCGGGCAGGGCGAATAGCGGAACAAATACCAACACGACAATGACCGTGGCATAGACGATGCCCGAACGCACCTCGACGGAGGCATGCCAAATAACATCCAGCACCGAGACATCGGGAGCGCGTTGCTTGAGCCGGCGGACAATGTTTTCGACATCGACAACTGCATCGTCGACCAGTTCACCGATGGCGATGGCTAGACCGCCCAGGGTCATCACATTGATTGACTGATCGAGCAGCTTGAACGCGAGCGCGGTGACGGCCAGCGACAGGGGAATTGCGATCAGCGAAATCAATGTGGTGCGCCCGCTGAGTAGGAAGGCGAACAGAATGATCGCCACCAGAATCGCGCCGTCGCGCAGTGCTTCGGTCACGTTACCAATCGACGCATCGATAAAGTTAGCTTGGCGGAACAGCACCTGCGGCTGCGAGATACCCGCTGGCAGTCCCTGCTTGAGTTCGACCAGCGCCTTTTCAATGTCCTCGGTCAGGCGCACAGTATCCGCCGCTGGTTGTTTTTGCACGCTGACGATGACTGCCGGTAGCCCGTTTAAGCCTGCGTCGCCACGTTTGAACGCGGCAGCAAATCGCACGCTTGCAACTTGCTCAAGCAGAATCGGGATGCCATCACGCCAGCCCACCGGGAGTCCTTGCACGTCCTCCAGGCGATTGGTGCGGCCCAGGTTACGGATCAGGTATTCACGGTTGTTCAAGTCGATAAAGCCACCTGAGGTGTTGGCCGCAAAGCCACGCAGTGCGCTGGTAAGTTGATCGAGCGTGACGTTGAACTGCGCCATCCGCGCCGAGTCGGGTTCCACGCGCAACTGGCGGACCTCGCCGCCGATGGGGATGACCTGCGATACGCCGGGAATCGACAGCAGGCGCGGCCGCAATACAAAATCGGCGTACTCGCGCGCCTTCATGGGATCGGTCGCCTTGACGTCGATCGGCAGGGCGATGAGCATGATTTCGCCCATGATGGACGACACCGGCCCCATCACTGGGGAGATCCCGCCTGGCATTTGCTCCTTCACCAGGGCCAGGCGCTCGGCCACCAGCTGGCGGTTGCGGTAGACGTCGGTGCCCCAGTCGAATTCCGCATAGACGATCGACAGGCCGACGCCGGAAACCGAGCGCACCCTGGTCACACCGGGCATGCCGTTGAGGGATGTCTCCAGTGGGAAGGTGACAATCTGCTCGACCTCCTCAGGCGCCATGCCGCCGGCTTCGGTTAGCACCGTAACGATCGGTTTGTTCAAATCGGGAAACACGTCAACCGGCGTGCGTGAGGCTGTATAAAAACCGTACAGCATCAGCAACAGCGCGCCGACCAGGACGAACAGGCGGTTGTGCAGGCTGAACCTGACAATGGTATTGAACATGGCGCCTACCGGATCTGGTTGATGAGAGAGGCGCCCGCGACCACGACGCGATTGTCAGCCGTGAGCCCTTTGGTCACGACGACGGTATTGGCATCGAGCGACTTGGCTTCCACTGGCAGGGCGATAAAACGCAGGGCGCCAGATTTGATCCAGACGATGGTTTGGTTCGCCTGGTTGCGCGCCAGTGCGGCGGCAGGCAAGGAAATTCCTCGCACCGTCCCCTTCAGTTTCGCCACAACCGTCACCGGCTGGCCAACCGCCAGGGGCAGGCCTTGGCCCTTGGCGCGGAACGTCACCGGCAGCGCGCCTTCGCGCAGGGAACGTCCCAACCCAAGCAAGGATAGCTCCACTTCCTGGGCGCCGGCCAGGTGGGCAGAGGCGATGTTCTGCGCCATGCGCGGATCGGTTACCTGAGCTTCGACCAGCATGCGGTCCGGATCGACAATGTCAAACAGCACGTCGCGCGCTTCAACGATCTGGCCAGCGAGCACATTCGCGGTGGCGATAACGCCCGTGGCCGATGCCGTAATCGCTTCGCGGCCCTGCACTGCGCCAGACAGCGCGCGGGCGCTGCCGACATTGCCAGCAAGTTCGGCGCGCGCCGCCTCGATTTCCTTGGCCGGCACGACGCCCCCCAGCGATTCGAGCCGTTTCAGGCGTCGTTCGAGCAAGGCACGATTAGCGCGCAGCTCCGCCAGTTGCGCCTGCTGGGCGCCGCGTTCGAGCGCTTCGGCGACCGGTTTGACGAAAACCAGCACCTGGCCCTTGCGCACCCGGGATCCCGCACTGGGAATGCCACCGGGTCCGGCGTCGATGCGCCCGGCGAATGGCGCCTGTACGCGCCCGCCGGCGTTCGGGTCGATGCTGGTGCGCCCATTGAGTTCAACCGTCTGCGGCAGATCGGCTTCATGGACCATGATCGTCCGGATCGACATCCGTCGCTGTGCAAGCTTGGGGACGTTGACGCTACCGTCGGACAAACGGGCAAGCCCGGCCGTCGGGCCGGCCGACTGCCCGTCCAGATGCTCTCCGTTCGGGCCGTGTGCGCCCGGTGAAGCCTGCACGCCTGTGACGGCACAGCAGAGGGCGATCGCACTGATGACAATGTGAATGTGGTTTTTCATATGGTTACCTTGTTTTTCTTGTTACGGCGCAGCCACATAAGTACAGTAATCGACAGCGCAAGCGCCCCGCCAAGTGCTAACCATTTCCACGCGCTGGTATGTTGATGAACGGCTGCCGCAGGTGCGGTGACCTCGAGCGTGCCTTCGAGCAGGTCGCTTTCTTCGCCGGCGATGAAGGTGAAGAGCAGGGCGTGCTTGCCCGGCGTCGCCAGCGCTTTCAGAAATTTCTCGTCATCGATAGCGTAGTCACCCATGTCCGGATGAAACTTCGCAGCAGCTTTCACGCCCTTGTATTCCACTTCCAGCTGGCCATTGAGGACCGGTTCATTGGTCTCGTACCGGTCGATCATCACCGAGAGTTCGCCACCAGACAGTTGTCCGACGAGCTCGAATGCTTCGCTGAAGGTTTCGACGCGGGGGGCTGTGCCAGTTGACGCGGTGCCGGCTGGACCGTCCAGATGTTCTCCGTTCGGCCCATGGGCGCCAGGTGAAGCGAAAGCGCTCGCGGCCATGGCCACGGCGAGAACGAGTGAGATGACGTATTTCATGGCAAGACTCCTGATGCCTGGTTGAGTTGTGCATGTGCCCGTGCAAGTGCGATTTCCTGCTGCCGCTCGGCGACCTCGGCTTCGTGCGCCAACGCGGTCGAGCGCAGCAGATCTGCTAGGCCGCGTTCGCCCAGCTTGAAGGCCCGTTCGATCAGCCGATGGTGTTCTGTCATCGCTGCCACGCGCGCACGCGCAGAGTCCAGTGCAGATTTGGCGTTGTCGAGTGTGGTGCGCGCAACTTCCAGGTCAGCCGTGGTCGCCGCTTCGATTTGCTCAGCTTCGGCGGCGGCCACAGCGATCTGGGTTTGAGCCTGCGCCTCTACCGGGCGGTTGCGCCCGGCGCCGCCGATCGGGATCTGCACCGCCAGCCCGAGGCTACGGTCGGGCGTTGACATGCCGATATTGCGCTCTCGCCGCATCGACAGGGTCACGGTGGGTGGGGCACGGCGGCTGGCGCGGGCAAGGCCAAGGGCGGCTTGAGCGCGCTGCTCGGTAGCCCGCGCCGCTTCCCGTCTTGGATTGTTTGCGCCAGGCTGACTCGGGAGAGGCTCGGGTGCCAAAGGCAAAGGTCCGGCATAACCGGTCAAAACCTTGAGTTTGGATGCACTCTGCTGCACCTCGGCCTTGGCCTGTTCCACGGCCACGCGCCCCGCCAGCATCTCCTGTTCGGCCAGCAGGCCATCCACGCGTGCCAGGTCACCCGCAGCGACACGCCGCTGGACCTCGCCGGCCAGTTCCTCAGTGTGATGCAGGTGGCCCTGCTTTTCCTCCAGCTGGGCCTGCGCGGCCGCTGCGTCCCACAGGCGTGCGCGCACTTCGCCGGCAACCTCAAGGCGTGATTTACGGGTGTTCGCATGCACTTCGCGCGTTGTCTGCTCCGCCAACGTGCGCCGTGCGGCACGCTGACCCGGCATCCAGAGGGACGTTGCAACGCTCACTTCAGATTCGGAAAGGCCCCGGTCACTGCCGAACCGGTCGCTGCGCTGGGACAGGCCAAGCACCGGCTGTCCGGCTAGCCAGGAAGACGACAGCTCGCGATTGGCCTGGACTTCAGCCTCGCGCGAAGGTTGGCTGCGCCCGGGGGAAGAACGCTGCCAGGCTTGCTCGACCAAGTCGTGCAGGGTGATTCGCGGACTGGTCCCCACGGCGCCAGCGACGCAGGGGATGATGAATGGTGTAACCACCAGTGCGCCAATAAGCAGCGCGCGCAGTCGAAAAACGTGCATGTTTACTCCAGCTTGTGATGAGAGGATTCACAAGGGGTAAGCGCACGGCACCGGCATGACTATGCCAGGCAGAAAGAAGTGTGCGATTAACCCCCGGCAGCGAGACCGGGGGCGAATGCAGGAGGACGTTGGGGATCGTCCAAGTAGGGGTCGGGGATGTAGGAGGCCGGATAAGACCGGTCGGCGAGCGACTGGCTCAATGGGCTGAACAAGGCGAGTGCCACTTCTGGCAGGAAGTGCTGCACCGTGGCCGATGGCTCATGACTGTGCTGAGCCGACTCGTCCGACTCGTCGTAATGCACCTTGCCATCATCATGGTGATGATGATGCACATCATCGGTATGTTCCATTTGATGCGCAGTGCCAGTGCCTAGCAGGCGAACGCCGGTGATCTGCGCAGCGAAGCTTTGCAGAGGCAGGCAAATCAGCAGCAGTAGGCAAAAGAGTCGGCGCACAGAGATTAGTCCCAGAAACTAACGCGATTATAGCAGTACAGTTTTTAGTGATCGTGGCGATGGTGTATGTCCGGAAAATGCGGGTGCTTGTGTCGCAACGGCATGTGGATATGGGGGTGCACGTGCGGCTCACGCCCATCCCACTCGGCACCATGTTGATGCTGGTGGTGCTTATCGTGTCGATGACTGTGGGCATGTTCCATGGGCTCGTGGTCATGTTCGTGACCGTGTGATTCGGTCAAGTGCAGCCACAACCCGATCGCCATCAGCACGCCAGCTACCCAAAACAGCGGCCCGGGGCGATCGCCCAGCATGACCAGCGATAGCACGGCGCCCACGAACGGCGCCAATGAAAAGTAGGCGCCCGACCGTGCGGTGCCGAGATGGCGCAGCGCGAGTACAAAAAGCACTAGGCTCAGTCCGTAGCCTATAAAACCCAGCGTTGCCGCCAGCGCAGCTGTTTGCAATGCGGGAAGTTCGCTACCCATGGCTATCGCTACGCCGAGGTTGACGCTGCCGGCAACCAGTCCTTTCAGACAGGCAATTTGTACCGCATCGCTGGCGGACACCTTGCGTGTCAGGTTATTGTCAATCGACCAACATAGACATGCTGCGGCGATCACCACCGGTCCCAATATCGCACCATCGCCAGAAACACCATTCCATGAATTCCATGAAAGTAACACGCTTCCCGCAACGATTGCCCACATACCCACGGCAATGCGACGGTCGTAATTCTCCCGAAAGACCCACCAGGCCAGGATAGCAGTAAGCACGCTTTCCAGATTTAGCAGTAGTGAAGCAGTTGACGCGGCAGTTAAGGTGAGCCCATACAGCAGCAGCACCGGGGCAACGACACCGCCGGCTAGAATAGCCCCACCCAGCCAGGGCAGGTCCTTCGATGACAAGTCAGCCAATGCGATTCCCCGTGCGCGTTGGATCAAGTAAATACAAGCTAAGCCCGTACCGCTGCCGGCGTACAGAAGGCCAGCCAGCAGCACCGGCGGCACATCCCCAATGAGCTGTTTTGCGAACGGGGTACTGGCGCCGAAAAGGGCGGCGGCCAGCAGTGCATATAAGACGCCTTGGTACATATATCCAATCCGCTCCAAAAAGGGCTAAGGTGATCTTGGCAGACCCTGTAGTACGCCGGGAATTAATGCGCCAAAGGATAATCGAGTAACGCGGCAGCAAAGTGCAGCTCGAAAAGCGAAACTCAACATAATCATGTCAGAGTAGACTATACCCTAACCTGATGTCAGCGGCCCCTGTCGCAAGCCGTCAGATTAGGGCTGATATCGCAATTACTTGACACGTGCCTTGAACGGTCATAGAGTCTTTCCTGACACATCTTGTTAAGGAGGTACGTTTGCGAGGTCAACGCATCGGCTATGTCCGGGTCAGCAGTTTCGACCAGAATCCAGAGCGTCAGCTCGATCAGGTCCAGGTGGACAAACTGTTTACCGACAAGGCGTCGGGAAAAGACACACAGCGGCCGCAGCTCGACGCCTTGCTGTCGTTCGCCCGCGAAGGCGACACGGTTGTCGTGCACAGCATGGACCGGCTGGCGCGCAACCTGGACGATCTGCGCCGGCTGGTGCAGACGTTGACCAAGCGCGGGATACGAATCGAATTCGTTAAGGAATGCCTGAGCTTCACCGGCGAAGACTCGCCGATGGCGAACCTGCTGCTGTCAGTCATGGGGGCGTTCGCGGAGTTTGAGCGTGCCTTGATCGGCGAGCGACAGCGGGAAGGGATTGCATTGGCAAAGCAGCGCGGCGTCTACCGAGGTCGCAAGAAAGCGCTGGTGGAAACCCAAGTGGTCGAGCTACGCCGCCGCGCCAGCGCTGGCGAGCAGAAGGCCATGCTTGCGCGCGAGTTCGGGATAAGTCGCGAAACCCTGTATCAGTACATAAAAATGCCACGACCGGCGATTTGAACGCGATCCCTGCCATTTTTTACTAAAGAGCTTCCTAATGCAGACGAGCGTAGAATTTTTTGATACTCAATTTTCAAAGCAGGTTCTACAAGAGCAGCATGTATTGAACCCATTTGAATTATTGACTCTCCCTTACTTGGCCGGCGAGGTGCTCGACTTCGGTTGCGGCCTCGGAAATCTTTCCATCGCGGCGGCCGAGGCAGGCTGCAACGTACTAGCGCTTGACGCGTCGCCAACCGCGGTTACTTATCTTCAAGAAGTTGCCAGCAGACGCGGTTTGCCGATTTCCGCTATCGAAGCTGATCTTCGCTGTTACCGCATCGATGCCTGCTTCGACACCGTCGTGTCTATTGGACTGCTGATGTTTTTTGACCGCAGGACAGCTTTGGCGCAGCTTGCTCAGATGCAGTCCAGCGTACGCCTTGGTGGGATTTTGTCTGTCAATGTGCTGATTGAGGGAACCACGTTTCTGAGTATGTTCGACCCGGCCAGCTACTACTTGTTCGGCGCGGACGAATTAAGCGCGTTGTTGGCGGGGTGGGACATCCTCGCGGAATCTTTTCATGAATTCGATGCGCCACAATCAACTGTCAAGCGCTTCGCAACAGTGATCGCCCGCCGTAAAGTGTAGATTCCCGAAAGGTCGTGATTGCCGGCCATGCAGGCAGGGCCGTGCACCGTAGCGGAATTTGAGCCATAAACGCTTAACCCGGTTTTCCGTTCCACTGCACCTGACACCCCAAGATCGTGTTGTACTGCAAAACAAGCGGCCGTGCGGCGCTCGCGGCATGTTCGCTGCGGGCCATGGGCTATGTGCACGTGACGTCGATCGCGGGCGGTTTCGACGCCTGGGTTAGCGCAGGTAAACCGGCCGCCGGGCCGCATTTGCCGACCTTCGAGTAACATCGCCCTGGGTCTGGCGGCCCATTGCGATGCGTGCATTGCTTGTCATGTCCAGGCGCTGGTGACGTGGTCGGGCCGCGCCGTGAGATGACCGGGGTGCGCCGATTGCGGCGCTGCAGCCTTGGCCCGACTGCGTCGTTCCGCCTTGGCACGATAGCGTTGTGTATCGGCGTGCGCAAACAAAGTCGCAGGGTCCTTCTCGCCCGCGGCGCCCCACACGGCAACGCCCAGACTGACGGTGACGGCATCGCTCACCCCGGAGCCCGCGTGTGCGATGGCCAATGCCCGTATTGCCAGCTCGATCTGCTCGGCTTTTTGAAAAGCAACGCTGAGCGGTGTTTCCCGAAATCGACTGGATCAGGTGCGATCCCAGGTTCGAAGTCATGACGATCACCGTATTCTTGAAGTCGACCGTGCGTCCCTGGCCATCCGTCATGCGGCCGTCGTCGAGCACCTGCAGCAGTACGTTGAAGACGTCCGAGTGCGCCTTTTCGATTTCGTCGAACAGGATCACGCTGTAGGGCTTGGGGCGCACCGCCTCGGTCAGGTAGCCGCCTTCGCCGTAGCCGACATAGCCGGGCGGCGCGCCAATCAGGCGGGCCACCGAATGCTTCTCCATGAATTCGCTCATGTCGATGCGGATCATGGACTCTTCGGTATCGAACAGGAAATTGGCCAGCGACTTGCACAGCTCCGTCTTGCCGACCCCGGTGGGCCCGAGGAACAGGTACGAGCCGTATGGCCGGTTCGGGTCGGACAATCCGGCGCGCGCGCGCCGGATCGCGTCCGACACCGCTTCGATCGCCTCGTCCTGGCCGACCACGCGTTCATGCAGCTTCTCTTCAATGTGCAGCAGCTTGTCGCGCTCGCCCTGCATCATGCCAGGTATCGCGCCAGCGTCGCCCACACGCCATTGACACCAAACCCTTATTTATATCAGGCGACCTCGATAATCACTTTCAGCGCACACGTGGCTGCGGCATGCCCAAACGTGTCGTATGCGCCGAGTATGCCGTCGAGACTGAAGCGGTGCGTAACCAACCGCTTGGGGTCAAGCTTGTGCGCGCACAGGGATTTGAGCAACATCGGCGTACTGACCGTGTCCACCAGGCGCGTGGTGATCGTGATATTGCGGTCCCATAGATTTTCGAGGTGGAGATCGGCCTTGGTTCCATGCACGCCGATATTGGCGATCGTGCCGCCGGGTGCGATGATTTGTTGGCACATCTCGAAAGTTGCTGCGACACCGACGGCCTCGATCGCGGTATCGACGCCACGGCCGCCGGTCATGGCCAGCAGCGTTTGCACCGCATTGCCATCTTTGCTGTTGATGGTGGCGGTGGCGCCGAATTGCATGCCGGTGGCGAGGCGGTTGTCGTCCAGGTCAATCATGATGATGTCGGCGGGCGCGTAAAACTGTGCCGTGAGCAATGCCGCCAGCCCGATCGGGCCGGCACCGACAATGGCCACCGTGGCGCCGGGTTGCACCTTGCCGTTCAGGACACCGCATTCGAAGCCGGTCGGCAGGATGTCACTCAGCATCACCATGGACTCATCGTCCGCGCCCGGCGGAATCGGGTACAGACTGGTGTCGGCATACGGAATGCGAACGTACTCGGCCTGGGTGCCGTCGATCTTGTTTCCCAGTATCCAGCCGCCGTTGGTGCAATGGGAATACATGAGCTTGCGGCAGTAGGCGCATTTGCCGCATGAACTGATGCAGGATATGAGCACCCGGTCGCCTACCTTGAACGCGGTCACGCCGGCGCCGATGTGTTCGATGACGCCTACACCCTCATGTCCCAGCACGCGGCCCGGCTCGCAACTGGGCACATCGCCCTTGAGGATGTGCAGATCGGTGCCGCAGATGGTGGTCTTGCTCAGCTTGACGATGGCGTCGGTGGCGGCATCGATGGCGGGCATCGGACGTTCCTCGAGCGCAAATTTCCCGGGCCCGTTATAGACAAATGCTTTCATGGTTTTGGTTCCAGCATGGTTAGGATTGTTTGTCGACAGGTGCGCATCAGGTGGGCAGGCAAGCTTCGAACCGCTCGTCCAAGGGAAACGGCATCGCGATGTCATGGGATGACTTGATGGAATCGCATGGGTGCTTTGTGGCGCTGCTTGTTTGACTGAAATTTATGCGAGATACCCGCTCGTGTCCGTCTGGTAGGCCACTTAGCCGGCCGGCCCATTACGGGCTCTCAACCAATAGCGCGACGTCGATCGCGAGCGGCATGTTGAGCCAGAACAAGGATCCACATCCGACTTCGCTTTCCGCTCCGATTGATCCACCCATCGACTCGACCAGTTTTTTGGTCACAACCAGGCCGACACCGGTGCCGACCTGCTTGCCGTGTTGCTGGCCTAGCCGGTTGAACGGTTGAAACAAGCTCGCCAACTCTTTCGGCGTCAAACCGTGCCCGGTATCGCGTACACCAATGCGCACCTGCGCTTTCCCGTCCATGACACACGACACGTCGATGCTCCCTCCGAGGCGATTATATTTGATCGCATTCGACAGCAGATTGAGCATCGCTTGCTTGATCCGCACCGGGTTCGCGTGGATGCCCAGGCCGTTTTCGCCAGCCAGACTGACGTGCAGGCCAGCATTGGCAACGAGCGGCTCGATCATGGCACGCAGGTCATGCAGCAGGGCGTCGACCGAGACCGGCTCGCACGCCAAGCCAGCGGAATCGGCCTCAATCGTCGCCAGGTCCTGAACCTCGGTGATCAAGTCGCGCAGATACCAGCCGGCCTTGATGATCTGCCCGATCGCCACCAGTTGCGCCGGTGACGGTGCGGGCGTGCGGCTTTCCAGCATTTGCGCGTAGCCCAGCATGGTGCCCAGCGGCGTGCGCAACTCGTGTGTCATATGGGTGATGTAGTCCGATTTCGCCACACTGCCGGCCGTGACCGACAACATCGCCAGCTCCGATAGTTTCAGTTCGGTCACGTCGACGAAGGCGGAAATGGCTCCGCATGCATTGCCTTGCTCGTCCCACAAGGGCATGGCATTCCCCAACAGATAGCGGACGGTGCCGTCAGGGTGAACATGCTTGAATTCATAATCGCGCATGTCCATGCCGCCCGCTGCCTGTCGCAAGGCCGCCTGGCCGGAGCGGATATCGCCGCTCTTCTGTTGCAGGTCCTGAGCGGGCCTGGCATCCTCGCTCGCTCCAGGTTGACCGGGCATGCCGGTGGCGGGAGCGCGAAACCAGCGATCATATAATTCGTTGCCGGTCACCTCGGCCAGCAGCGGGTCGTGTGCAATGCAAACCGCGGCGGGGACGGCGAACAGCAAGTTGCGCAGTTCTTGCGATCGCTCGCGCTCGCGCCGCTCGCTGGCATGCAACTCCGCCGCGACGCGCGTGCGTTCGGTTATGTCGCGCACGATGGCCGTATAGTAAATGCCTTGACCAAGGTCGAAATGGGAGATCGATGCCTCGGCGGGGAATTCCGTCCCATCGGCGCGAATGGCCGCCACCGTTCCCAGACTTCCCATACGACGCGAGGCCGATCCGGAAACGCCGAAAGCGCGCAACTGGGCGTCATGCGCGCTGTGGAACCGTTGCGGCAAGAGTTTGCTGAGGGAACTGCCGAGAATGTCTGCGCGTGCATAGCCGAACATTTTTTCTGCCGCGGGATTGAAGGCGATGATCCGTTGGGCGTCGTCGAGCATGACGATGGCATCCATGGCGGACTCGATCAGCCCGCTCATCTGCGCCTGATTGACTTGCTTGAGATGCTCCGCGTCAAGACGCAAATCATCGCTGCGCCGCAGGGCTTCGGCCGTGCGCCAGATAAACAGGCCAAAGAGGATCACATAGGCAACCGAGGTCAAGGCCACGCCAAAGCTCGAATCGTAGAACGCGCGCCGTTCGCCCTCGATCCGCAGCCAGCCGAGCAGGAATGGGGTGGCGACAGCCAGCGGCAGCAGGCGCCGCGCCAGCACCCCGCCGACGGTGCCGCTGACCAGGACGGCAAGCATGCCATGGGACGGGCGCACCAGTAGCACGCCTAGGCCGACCAGGAGGGTGCCAATGGCCGTATGCAGCGCCACCGTGGAAAAGAAACCAACGTCGTAGAGTGCACTCACGCCGTAGGCGTAGCCCAATATTGCCAGGGTCGCGATGCCCATGGCAAGCAATGCCAGCAGCTGCGAGAGCCGGCGCGCCCCGGTATCGAGGATGGCAAGCGCGGCCCCCAACAGCATGAAATTCGTTGCGGTCGCGAGCGCCATCCTGCCGGAAAAAATCCTGCGATCCGCCGAGGCGGAACCAGGGTGGAAGAATTGGTCGATCCCGAACTGCAGGCCCAGGCCATATTCAAGCAGTGTCGCAAGCCCGATGCCGAGCACGATCGTGGCGCTCGCGAGTTGGATAAGACGCCAGTGCCGATCCAGGCGCGTTTTTCCAGCGGCGAGCAATGCGATCCCCGCCAGAACAAGACAAAGCGCGGTGTTCGGCTGCATCGCCACCCATTGGGGAACAATGTTGGTTAGCGTGACGATGCCGTTAGCCCATCCGAGCAGAACAGCGAATCCCAGGGTGATGGCAAGCTGTCCGCAGCGTTTGCCTGCTGATTGATAGCGGAAGATCAGGGTCGCATTCGCGTACTTTTCTTTCCGCAATACGCTGTGCATGGTGTTTCCATTCTTCCAAGTATTGCACGGACGCGCCTTGAACTGATTTTCATGCAGTAAGGAAAACTCATGGGAATTGGGAGAGTAGCGCGTGTTTGCGCTGCCAATCTATGCGGTAGCGCACAGACCAGGATTTTCTTGTATTTCCATTGCGGTGCGCGGCAATACGTTGTGGGTGCCGCGACGTGTCAATCGTCAGCTTGCGTTTGCCGGCGCCGGCGCGTCAGCACGGAATATCGTCTGCAGGTCACTGGCATTCCCGCCTCGACGGAGACCACTTTGCGCAGGCGCGCGCGTTACTTGCAGCGGGCCTGGTTCGAGAATGTCGTGCGATACTCAAGCGCCGTGCTGCAGCCCAAGATGTTGATTGGCCGGAACCGCGACATCGATCAGCTTGGGCTTGGGCAGGTCGAGCCCAGCCATCAGTGCGACGAATTCGTGGCCACTGCGGTTGGCCAGACGCGCGTTGTGGCGTTTTTCCCAGCCGATGGTGGAGACCGACTGGCCCTTGTAATCATGCGCGGGCCAGACGCGCGTGTCGTCCGGCAGTACAAACAGCTTGGTCGTTACGCTGTCGTACAGGGCCTGCGCACTGCCGCTCTGGAAGTCAGTGCGGCCGCAACCGTCAATGAGCAAGGTGTCGCCGGTAAACACGTTGCCGCGCCACAGGTAGCTCATGCTGCCAGCGGTATGGCCCGGCGTATGCAAGACCACGATCCGCTCATCCTTGCCAAAGGCGATAAGGTCGCCATCGGCAAGCTGCACTTCTGCAGGGGCAATACCGCAGCCGCCCGGTACAGCTGCCTTGGCACCGGTCAGTTCGCGCAGCTTGCCGGCCGAAGTGACATGGTCGGCGTGGGCGTGCGTTTCCAGGATGTAGGCCAGTTCCAGGTTCAGGCGTGCCAGGTGCTGCAAGTCGCGCTCCCAGTGCCGCTGGACCGGATCGATCAGCACTGCCGCGCGCTCGCCGGGGGCCACAAGGATATAGGTAAATGTTGACGACTCCGTGTCGAACAACTGGATAGGATTGAGGTTCATGGTGGGTCTCCGAAACAATGCAATAATTGAAGGGCCTACAGCAGGGCTTTGGCGATCATCCCAATTGCCACGGCAACTGCGACTGCGGCAAATCCGATTTGCAAATGCGGTCCGGCCAGTCGGGCCGACACCAAACGGCCGCCAAACATGCCGGCCAGGGCGCCGGCTGAAAACGGCATTGCCACGCTCCACAGCATGCCGCCGCTGGCCGCGCTGGCAAGCACGCCGATGAGCGATACCAGCGCGATGACGGCCAGCGAGGTGGCAACGACCGAACGCATCTCCAGATTGGTATAGCGCTGTAGCGCGGGCACCATCACAAAGCCGCCACCCACGCCCAGCAGTCCCGACAGCAGGCCCGCCACGGCGCCGGACAGGCCGAGCGCGCGTGCGCAACTGCTGGTCCAGATGAAGCGGCCGCTGTGCGCATCGCGCATGCAGGGCTGGGCATCGTGGCTTGGGGCGCTTGTGGCAAGCGTGCCTGGCCTGGCCTGGCGCAAGGTCCGCGCCGCCACGAGCAGCAGGATCAGCGCGAACAGTACGCTGAGCCAGCGATTCTCGATTCGATGTGCAATCCACAGGCCGAACGGCGACAGCAGCATGCCGGATCCGGCGATCAGGAACGCGGCGCGGTAGCGCACAATGCCATCCCGCAGCCCGAGGATCGCGCCCAATGCGGCAGCCATGCCAACTGCTAGCAGGCCGATCGGTCCGGCCTGCGCAACGCCCATCTGCAAGCCAAATACCAGCAGGGGCACCGCCAGGATGCCGCCCCCGGCGCCGGTCAGCGCGAGGATCACGCCGACGACCAAGCCAAGTCCAAGAGCAATCAACATGGTTTCTCCGCAGCTTAGCTTGGCGTGGCCAGCCTGGAGCGCGAACGCAGGCGTTCGACGAGTTCGAAGATCGCCATGCCGGTAAGCATGGCGGCGCTGAAAATGAGTGGCTTGGCACTACCGCTGGCGAGCGCAGCGAGCGCCGGACCGGGGCAGTAGCCAGCGAGGCCCCAGCCGGCGCCGAACGCGAGGCTCCCAAGGACCAGACGGCGGTCGATTTGGGTAGCCGTTGGCAGGCGCATGACGTCGCCGAGCAGTGAACGCTGGCGCCCGGCCGCAAGGCGGAAGGCCAGCAGCCCGACCAGGATGGCGCCGGCCATGACCAGCCCCAGCGAGGGGTCCCAATTTCCTGCCAGATCGAGGAAGCCGATTACCTTGGACGGATCGGTCATTCCAGAAACGATCAGGCCGATTCCGAAGACCAGACCGACGATCAACGCCATAATGACTTGCATGATGCGCTCCTTAAGCGAGTATGTGACGAATGATGAATACGGTGACAAAGCCGGCGAACATGAATGCCGCTGTCGCCGCCAGCGATCTGGGCGACCGGCGCGACAGGCCGCATACGCCGTGGCCGCTGGTGCATCCTGAGCCATAGCGGGTACCGATCCCGACCAGGAGCCCGGCAACGATCAGGGTAGCGCTGCCGGCATCGATTTGCACCGTCGGGAGCGGCGCAAAGAGACCGAACACCAGCGGCGCCGCGACCAGGCCGGACAGGAAGGCGAGGCGCCACGCCATATCGCCGCGCGGCCATGCCAGCAGGCCGCCCAGGATGCCGCTGATGCCGGCAATCCTGCCGCTAAAGAGAATAAACAGCGCCGCCGACAGCCCGATCAGCGCGCCGCCCACAGTGGCGGAGAATGGTGTGAAATGCGTCCAATCGATCATGACGTTTCTCCTTGTTTCTTGGGACAAAACAGTTCGTACAGCAGTTGCAGGATTGCCAGCGCCTCGGCGCTAGCGATACTGTAGAAAATTTGCTTGCCTTCGCGCCGCGTGCGCACCAATTGTTCATCGCGTAGCACGGCCAGTTGCTGGGACAAGGTCGGCTGCCCGATGCCAAGGACGGTTTCCAGCTCGCTCACGCAATGCTCGCCTTGGGTCAGTTGGCACAGCAGCGTCATGCGGTCCGGGTTGGCCAGCACCTTGAGCAAGCCGCATGCCTGCATTGCCGCGAGGTGCATTGCGCCCACATCGATTTTTTCAGTTGCCTTTGCCATCCTGACGTTTCTTTCCGCGTAGTGCGCCGTTTCAATATATAAAATTATATACCACTTTTTAATATAATGTTGGCGAAAGCGGCGCCGCGACCCGGCCTGTGGCGCCGGCAGCTTACGGCGTGGTTGAGAATTCCTCGAATGCGGCGAGGGCATTGGCCGAGTACATCGCCGAAGGGCCGCCTCCCATATAGATTGCCATTCCCAGCGCCTCCTCGAGTTCGGCCTTGCTTGCACCAAGTTTCACCAGCGCCTGAACGTGAAAGCCGATGCAGGCATCACAGTGGGCCGCCACGCCCAGGGCAAGCGCGATCAACTCCTTGGTCTTCTTGTCGAGGGCACCATCACGCAATGCCGCCTTGGACAAGTCGCCGAACGCCTTCATGACGTCCGGCGTATCGGCGCGTAAGGTGCCGAGTTGCTTTGAAACAGAGGCCGTCAATTCCCGATATCCAGCTGCGCTGTTCGTCATACGATGCTCCTCATTGACATGGTTCATTTTTCAATCGTGCAAGTACGAAACCCGAACGGACAATACGCCGGACAGAAGCGAAAGATCCCGGTGGCCAGCGGCACCAGGCCAAGCCAGCCCCAGGGGCCGATCACGCCAAACAGGGTGGCCGCGATCAAGCATGCCCCTACCAGAATGCGAATTGTCCGGTCAATACTGCCTACGTTCGCTTTCATGCTTGCCTTTTTCAGTGAGTAGATGGTGGAAAGGTTCTGGAGAACCATCTCCTGCCCTTGACGCCGCACGAGAACACTTGACGCCGTGCAAAGTTCATATCGATGATATGTGCAAGTTCTGTGCCAACGCAGGCCACATCAATTACTCGTGGAATAACAAGGGCTTGGCTTGGCAGGCTGGCCGTCGCTCATTCCAGGCACACCCGTGCGCTACTGCCAAGTTGACAGCGCTGGCAGTGTTTGGCAGTGGACCGATCAAACTACGCCAGCCCCGCCTCTTTCAGGCGCCTGTAGAGCGTACGTTCGCTAATGCCCAAGTGCGCCGCCAGTTCGCCGCGGGTACCGTCAAACGTCGCCAGCACCGTTGGCAAACCATCGCCGGCGGCATCGGTGCGGATCGCCGTCGGGATGACCCGTATGGCTGGCGCGACAGGCAGATGCTCGATGCGAATCACGCCGTCGTCGGCAAACAAGCTGGCCCGCTCCAGCACGTTGCGCAACTCGCGCACGTTGCCCGGCCACGCGGCCTGCTGCAATTGGGACATGGCGTCGGCATCAATTGTCAGCTTGCGCTTGCCCGCGCCGGCACGTTGCAGGAATGAATTGACCAGCAAGGCAATGTCTTCGGCGCGCTGGCGTAGCGGCGGCAACTGTATCGGGAAGGCACTGATGCGGTAATACAGGTCCTGCCGGAATTGCCCATCCATCATCATTTTTTCCAGTGGCTTGTGGGTCGCGGCAACGAGGCGGAAATTGGCGTGCAGCGTCTCGACGCCGCCAACGCGCCGGTAGGTGCCCGATTCGATCAGGCGTAGCAACTTGACCTGCATCGTCAGTGGCACGTCGCCTATCTCGTCGAGAAACAGGGTGCCCCCCCCCCTGCGCGGTCTCAACCAGTCCTGGTTTGCGCGTGCCGGCCCCCGTGAACGCACCTTTTTCATGGCCGAACAGTTCGTTCTCGAACAGCGTTTCGGTCAATCCCGAGCAATCGACCACGACGAACGGGCCGCCAGCGCGTGCGCTCGATTCATGCACGGCCCTGGCAAACAGCTCCTTGCCGGTACCGGATTCCCCCAGCAACAACACGGGCAACATCGACGGCGCCACCCGCTGCACCGCCGCCAAGGGCAGGGGATTCGGTCCGCTCGATCAAAAACTGACAGCCAATACGGTCAACGGCAAAGCGGTGTATGCAGGCAAATGCGCCAGTTGCCATGGGGTGGCCGGCGCGGGCACCAAGAATCCCGACGGGGGATATCTATTTCCTCCGGTTTGGGGCAAGGACGCGTTCAACGACGGCGCCGGCATGGCCCGCACATTCACCGCCGCAGCCTTCGTCAAACACAACATGCCGTTGGGGCAGGGCGGCAGCTTGTCCGACCAGGATGCCATCGACGTCGCCGGGTATTTTACGCATCAGCCAAGACCGGTGTATCCGCACAAGGCGAAGGATTGGCCGAAAGGCGATCAACCGAAGGATGCGCGCCGCTGATGCGCTTGCCGTGGATGAGCGATGGTGCGCAGGGTGACGCCCCGACAGCATGTTCGGAACATCGCCAGCACGCGGGCGTCTCTGATGTATAGCCTGATCCTGGCGGCAGGGGCCATCGCGGGCGGTGCCGCAGTGGCATTTTGGCTGACGCGCAACCTGTCCGGACCGAAGCACCGCGTTCCACACCCAATTCCCGGGTGTGGAACGCAAGGACAGCACAGCGCGTTGTCCTACGTTTGTCGTGCCGGAGCGGACATGTGCGCTACTGGCTGGCGCAAGCGTCGACGTGTCGCGTCTTGTTTGCCAACTGCTTGACTGATTCGAACCATAACAAACTGAGCACCCATGCGGCGATTCCGATCATTGCCAATGTCAAATTGGGCAACGCAAAGGCAAAAAGCGATCTCAGGAGAGGGATGCCAAGTATCAATGCGAGCAATGCGGCAGCAGTGCAAGCGATGAATGGAAATACGGGGTTCCTGCCATCATCTCGATTCCAGGTCGATTGCGTCCATGAGCGGTTCACGTAAATGAGACCCAGATGCGACAGCACCAGCACGCAAAAAACGCTGGCGCGGACGGCGCCATCCGAATGGGCCAGTACGCGCCCGAGGCTAGCGACGCCAACGAGCACGCACAGCAGGCCGCCACCTTGCCAGAGGGCTCGCAAGATGAGCTCGCGATCGAACAGGCGTGCATCGGGCCGGCGTGGCCCGGCGAGCATGGTGTGCGCCTCGACCGGTTCGGCCTCGAAAATCACCGAACAGGCTGGGTCGATGATCAATTGAAGGAACAGGATATGCACCGGCATCAGCAGCATGGGCCAACCGAGCAGGACGGGCAGGATTGACAGGCCGACGATCGGCACATGGGCGGCGACGACGAACACGATCGCCTTGCGCAAGTTCGCGAACACGCGGCGCCCATGCCGCACGGCGGTCACCAGCGAGGCAAAATCGTCGTTGAGTAGCACCAGGGCAGACGCCTCGCGCGCCACGTCGGTGCCACGGGCGCCCATGGCCACACCAATATCGGCCGCCTTCAACGCCGGTGCGTCATTGACCCCGTCGCCGGTCATCGCGACAACGTCGCCGCCGGCACGGAATGCCTGTACCAGGCGCAGTTTCTGGGCCGGCTGGATCCGGCAAAACATGCTGGTTGCGGCAAGCCGGCCGTGAAGTTCCTCGTCGCTCAAGGCGGCCAGTTCGGCCCCCGTCATGGCAGCGCCCTCGCAAGCCAGGCCTGCCCGCCGAGCTATCGAGATGGCCGTCGCCGGATGATCGCCCGTGATCATGACGACACGAATGCCTGCCCGTCGGCATTCGGCGATCGCAGCAGGAACGTCCTGGCGCAGCGGATCCTCCAGCGCGATCAAGCCCAGAAACGCGAAATCAAAATCGTGCTGATTGCAAGGCAACAGGCTTGCATCGAAGGTGGCGCGGGCGACACCGAGCACGCGCAATCCCTCTCCTGCCATGCGTTCCACGTGCCGGGTAATCAATGCGCTATGGCTGGCATCGAGATGACAGAGATCGATGATCGATTCGGGCGCGCCTTTCGCGGCGATCATCTTGGCGCTGCGATCGGGTGATTGCCAGACGCGCGACATCGCCAGCATTTCCTTCGATAATGGGTAGTCGCTGAGCAGTGTCCAGTCGCTGTGCAGGTGCGCGGTATTGTCCAGCAGGCGATGGCCGGCCTCGCCGATGGCCAGCTCCATCGGGTCGACGGCACGGCGGTGGCTGGCCAGTACGGCAAACTCGAGTACGTCGTGCAATGCCTCATCCAAAGTGGACGCGTTCGCGCCGGCGGCATCGTACGCCGCCGCCGGGGCCCATATCTTGCGCATTGCCATGCGGTTCATGGTCAGGGTGCCGGTTTTGTCCACGCACAGCAATGTCGTAGCGCCGAGCAGTTCGATCGCCGGAATGTGCCGCGCCAGCACCTTTTCGCGGGCCAGCCGCCATGCTCCCAATCCGAGGAAAATGGTGAGTACAACCGGCAGTTCCTCCGGCAGGATCGCCATCGCGAGGGTCAGCCCGGCGAGCGCCCCGGTCAGCCAATCGCCGCGCACATGCCAGTACACAAAGGCCAGCACCGCCGCCAACGCCAGCCCCACCAGCGCCACCTGTTTCACCACCCGCCGGGTTTCCTGTTGAATCGGGGTCAATTCGGCCTGCAGGCCGGCCAGCGATGCGCCGATGCGACCACGCGCGCTGCGTGCGCCGGTGGCGACAACCTGGCCGCGCGCGTTTCCTTGCGCGGCCAGTGTTAGGAGAAGCGTCATGGGAAGAATCATCGGGATCGACCTGGGTACAACGAACTCGTGCGTGGCCATCATCGAGAACGGCCAGCCGAAGGTCATTGAAAATGCGGAAGGCACGCGCACCACGCCGTCGATCGTCGCTTACCAGGAAGATGGGGAAATCCTGGTGGGCGCCGCAGCCAAGCGCCAGGCCGTGACCAATCCCAAGAATACGCTGTTCGCCGTGAAACGCCTCATCGGCCGCAAATTCGACGAAAATGAAGTGCAGAAGGACATTGCTCTCATGCCATTTCAAATCGTCAAGGCCGACAATGGCGATGCCTGGATCGGCGTGCGCGACAAGAAGCTGGCGCCGCCGCAAATATCGTCCGAGGTACTGCGCAAGATGAAGAAGACCGCGGAAGACTATCTGGGCGGGGAGGTGAGCGAGGCAGTCATCACGGTGCCGGCCTATTTCAACGATGCGCAGCGCCAGGCCACCAAGGACGCGGGCCGTATCGCGGGCCTGGATGTCAAGCGCATCATCAATGAACCGACCGCGGCGGCGCTGGCCTTCGGCCTGGACAAGAACAACAAGGGCGACCGCAAGATCTGCGTCTATGACCTGGGCGGCGGCACCTTTGATGTGTCGATCATCGAAATCGCCAACGTCGACGGGGAAAAGCAATTCGAAGTGCTGTCGACCAACGGCGACACCTTCCTCGGCGGCGAGGACTTTGACCAGCGCATCATCGACTACATCATTGACGAATTTCAGAAAATCAACGGCCTGGACTTGAAGAAGGATCCGATCGCCCTGCAGCGCATCAAGGCATCGGCCGAGCGCGCCAAGATCGAATTGTCGTCAGCCCAGCAGACCGAAATCAACGAGCCGTACATCGCCATGGCCAACGGCGCGCCGGTGCATTTGACCTTGAAGATCACGCGCGCCAAGCTTGAGTCTTTGGTCGAGGAACTGATTTCCGCGACCATCGAGCCGTGCCGGATCGCCATCGAGGACGCCGGCGTCAAGGTCGCCGAGATCGACGACATCATCCTCGTCGGCGGCATGACGCGCATGCCGAAGGTGCAGGAGAAGGTCAAGGAGTTCTTCGGCAAGGAGCCGCGCAAGGACGTTAATCCCGACGAAGCCGTTGCCGTCGGCGCTGCCCTGCAAGGCGCGGTGTTGTCGGGGGATCGCAAGGACTTGCTGCTCCTTGACGTCACGCCCCTGTCGTTGGGAATCGAGACCATGGGTGGCGTGATGACCAAGATGATCCACAAGAACACCACCATTCCGACCAAGTTCAGCCAGGTGTTCTCCACCGCCGACGACAACCAGCCCGCCGTGACCATCAAGGTCTACCAGGGCGAACGCGACATCGCAGCCGGCAACAAGGCACTGGGCGAGTTCAATCTGGAAGGCATTCCGCCTGCTGCGCGCGGCACCCCGCAGATCGATGTGTCGTTCGACATCGACGCCAATGGCATCTTGCACGTGGGGGCCAAGAACAAGGCGTCCGGCAAGGAAAACAAGATCACGATCAAGGCCAACTCGGGCCTGACCGAGGCGGAGATACAGAAGATGGTCAACGACGCTGAAGTGAACGCCGAGGGCGACAAGCAGCTCAAGGCGCTGGCCGAGATGCGCAATGCGGCCGATGCGCTGATCCACACGACGCGCAAGTCTTTGCTGGCACATGGCGACAAGCTGCCGGCGGGCGAGCGCGACAGCATTGACACGGCGATCACACAACTCGATTCCGTACTTCAGCATGGCACGCAGGCCGAGCTGGAACCGAAGATCGCGGCACTGTCGAGCGCAGCCCGAAAGTTGGACGAGCTTGCCAGCTCCCAGCATCAGGCGCCGCGCGAGGGCAAGCCGGAAGCAGCGGCCGCCAAGCAAGGCGACGACGTCGTCGATGCCGACTTCAGCGAAGTCAAGTAGGTCGACAGCCCCACCTGTCGCTATCGCAGCGCGGAGGACGTGGCGAAGGCGCGCTCTTTGGACCTTGAATCGGAATGAAAAATGGCAAGCTCCACCCTGCGATGCGCTATGCGCGTCCGCCCCGGCTCGGGCATGCGAGAGGTCGTGATCGTGATGGCGTGCATGACGGCGCTCCTGAGCGCTTGCGCCAACGTCCAGCCGCAGCGCCGGGGTACGGCAATGGATGACGTACCTGCAGCATGGTCGGCCAACGCAGACATACTCGCGCCTGGAACAACGCAGTTGTCGCAATGGTGGCTGCGTTTCGACGATCCGATGCTGAGCCGCCTGATAGCGCAAGCGCTGCTGACAAACACCAGCGTCGTTGGCGCACAAGCGTCCCTGCGCCAGGCGCGGGCACTGCGCGACGTTTCAGCGGCGGCACTGCTGCCTGCCTTGCTTGCCTCGGCCTCGGCCTCGGCGCAGCATGGCGCCGGCGGCGAGGGCGGTAGCAGCAACCGCTTTGCGGCCGGACTGGACGCGCGCTGGGAGCTCGACCTCTTCGGCGCACAGCGCAGCGCGCTTGCCGCCAGCACGGCTGCCGCCGCCGCGAGCGCCGCCAGCCTGGCCGATGTGCAGGTGTCGATTTGCGCCGAGGTCGCGCAAGTTCCCGGCCCGTATCACCCGGGTCGGCTTTGGTTCGACGATCACCGACAATGTCGTGACGTATCTGACCTACCTCGACGTGGATAACGGCGAACTGAGCCTGCGTCCGGGCATGACGGCCACCGCCACCATTATCGCGATGCAACGCGATGATGTGCTGCTGGTCCCCAATGCCGCGTTGCGCTTCACGCCCACCGTGGCCGAGAAGGCGACGCCGAAGGGCGGCATCGTATCCAGCCTGATCCCCAGCCGCCCGCGCAACGGCACGCGCAAATCGGGCGCGGCCGGCGCCAGCACCGCGCAAGCGCGTGCAGTGTGGGTGCTGCCGAAGGATGGCAAGGGTGCGGCAGTGGCGGTAGCGGTAAGGCCGGGCATCAGTGACGGGCGCATGACGGAAATTGTTGGTGGCGATCTGCAGGTGGGCATGCGCGTGATCACCGACCAGAAGAGGGCGGGCGCCAAATGAGCGATGTGCTGATCCGTCTGCGCGGCATGAGCAAGGTCTATGGCACGGGCCCGGCGCAGCTCATGGCGCTCAAGGGTATCGATATCGACATCGCCGCCGGCGAGTTTGTCGCCATCATGGGGCCCAGCGGCTCGGGAAAATCGACCGCGATGAACATTCTGGGCGGGTTGGACACCCCCAGCGCTGGTCAATACATCTTCAAGGGTGCGCATGTCGAGGCACTGTCGCGCGACCAGCGGGCCCGCCTGCGCCGCCGGTATCTGGGATTTGTGTTTCAGGGCTTCAATTTGCTTGCTCGCACCTCGGCCCAGGAGAACGTGGAGTTGCCGTTACTGTATCGCGGCGACAATCCCAAGGTGCGGCGTGAGGCGGCGATCGAGGCGCTGCGCTCGGTTGGTCTGGCCGGTTGGGAGCACCACACGCCGGCCGAACTATCCGGCGGGCAGCAGCAACGCGTGGCCATCGCGCGCGCGATCGTCACCGCGCCTGCCGTGTTGCTGGCCGATGAGCCCACGGGTAACCTCGACACCCAGCGCAGCCACGAGATCATGGGCCTGATCCTGGCATTGAACCGGGACCACGGTATCACGGCGCGGTCATCACCATGGTCACCCTGGGCAAGGGCGCGACCCTGGCCGTGCAGCACCAGATCTCGGGTCTGGGTACCAATCTGCTGATGGTCCGGGTAGGACAACGCCAGGGGCCGGGCGGCGCCGCAAGGGCGCCGCAATTCAAGGAGGCCGATGCGCAAGCGATCCAGGCGCAGATCGGTGGTGTGGCGGCGGCCGCCCCCGAAGGGCGCGCCGGCGTCACCGTGGTGGGCAACGGGCGCAATTGGGCCACCAGCGTGACCGGCAGCAGCAATGCCTGGTTTGCGACAGGCAATTGGAAAATCGCTTCCGGGCGCCTGTTTGAAGACCAGGAGCAGGGCGCTGGCGCGGCCGTCTGCATCGTCGGCGAAACTGTGCGGCGCGAAATCTTCGGCGGCAAGGCAGGGCTCGGCGAGCGATTGCGCATCAAGCAGTTCTCCTGCGACGTGATCGGCGTGCTGGCCGCGAAAGGCCAGGGGGCGATGGGCAACGACCAGGACGATACTGTCGTGGTGCCGTTGCGCACGCTGCAGCGCAGAGTCACGGGCAGTCTCAAGGTCGGTACCCTGCTCGTCTCGATGGCAGAGGGCAGCGACAGCGCGCCCCTGAAGGCCAGCCTGCGGCAACTGTTGCGCGAGCGTCGCAAGCTGGCCGACGGCGACGACGACAATTTCAACATCCTCGACACGCAACAACTTGCCGATACGCTCTCCGGCACGACCAAGGTGATGACAACGTTGCTGGGCGCGGTCGCCGCTGTGAGCCTGCTGGTCGGTGGAATCGGCATCATGAATATCATGCTCGTCAGCGTGACGGAACGCACGCGCGAAATCGGACTGCGGCTGGCCATTGGCGCGCTCGAGAATGAAGTGCTGTTGCAGTTCCTGATAGAGGCTGTGGTGCTGGCGGCGCTGGGCGGACTGGTGGGGATAGTCATTGCCAGCGGCGCAGCGTACGTGCTGGCCGGCGTGATGGGCGTGCCCTACCTGTTCGATCCGACGATCAATCTCCTGTCATTCCATTTTTCCGCCATGATAGGCGTCCTGTTCGGCTATTTTCCGGCCCGGCGGGCGGCACAGATGGATCCGATCGAGGCCTTAAGGCATGAATAGGCATGAATAGGCCGGCTGCACTGTCCATGCTGGTCCGCTTAGTTTGGCATGGGTTCGGTCGCGCACGGACAGGGCTTGCCGAAGCGTTCACAATTGACAGATCAGCGGCCCCAATTCGGACGCACATCGCAGCAACATCGTTTATCCCATTGATCAAGGACCACGCCATGCGTACGCCATATTCCATTTTCCGACGTCTGGCGGGAAGGCTCGTTACATTGAACGCCGCACGCCAAACGGCCCCGGACACAGCGCTACACGGCGTGACTGCGCGCGCAACCAGGCCGGCCCGACCCGTTAGCGCCGCCGCCAAGGTCAAGCGCTTGTCAACGACATGGCAAGTGCATGGCGAAACGCCGCAGACACCCTCCAATCTGATGTAGCAACTGAGGCGGCGAGAAACGCCGCGCTCAAACCTGGAACGAACATGTTGACCTTTCTACTCAGCTGCGGATGCATTGATCGCGGTGCGGCTTTCGGCGTCGCCGCAGGTGCCGATTTTATTGCACAGTCATATGCCGCCACAGTCGGCCGGTGCGCGCCGTGAGCGCGCCACAGTCGACGCAGGCGCATCCCTGGCACGCCCTGGAATCAAGCATTGCCATCGAGCGCTTGAGCAGCGACGCGACGGCGGGGCTGTCGTCGCAAGCGGTGGCCCAACGCACACTCGAGCACGGGCCGAACGCGCTGCCCGAGCCGGCCAAACGTTCGCACCTTGTGCTCCTGCTGCGCCAGTTTCAAAGCCCATTGATCTATATCTTGTTCGTCGCGGCGGCGTTGGCGGGTGCCATGGGGCATTGGGGCGACGCCGCCGTCATCCTGGGTGTGGTCCTGGCCAATGCCCTGATCGGGACCTATCAGGAGGGACGCGCCGAACGCTCGATGGCTGCGCTGCGCAAACTGTCGAGCTTGCAGGTGCGCGTGCTGCGCGCTGGCAGCGAGCAGGCTGTGGCGGCGCTCGAACTGGTCCCTGGCGACATCCTGTTACTGGCAGCGGGCGACGCGGTCGGCGCTGACGCCCGTCTGATCGACGAGTCCGCGCTGGCCGCGGCCGAGGCCACGCTGACGGGCGAGTCGGTCCCGGTGTCGAAGAATGCAGCAGCCTTGCCGGAAGCGACCGGTCTCGCCGATCGCCACAACATGGTGTTCTCCGGCACTTACATCACCGCTGGCCGGGCGCGCGCACTGGTCACCGCCACCGGCGTCCATACCGAAGTTGGCGCCATCGCGCGCCTGACCGAAGGCGCCGAGGAACCGAAGACACCGCTGGAACTTCGCATCACCCAGTTCGGCCGCTACCTGGTGATCGCGGCGATCGGGCTGTTCGTGGTGGTGATGGCGCTCGGCCTGGCGCGCGGCCTGCCATTTTCCGAGGTGCTGATGGTGGCGATCAGCCAGATGGTGTCGGTCATACCTGAAGGATTGCCAGTGGCGATGACGATCGCGCTCGCCGTCGGCATGCAGCGCATGGCGGGCCGCGGAGCGATCATTCGCCGCCTGTCGGCGGTCGAGACCCTGGGCGCGATCACGGTCATTTGCAGCGACAAGACCGGCACGCTCACGCGCAACGAGATGACCGTGAGTGCGCTGTGGTTTCCCGGCGGGCGCACCATTGAGATTGCCGGCGTGGGATACGCGCCGCAGGGCGACCTGACCGAATCCGGTTGCGCGCTGGCCCCCGCCGACCCGCAGGTCATGGCATTGCTGCAGGCCGTGGTGCTGTGCAACGACGCGGAACTTCTGCCTCCCGGGGATGAAAAGACCCAGTGGACCGTGCTGGGCGACCCGACCGAAGCGGCGTTGCTGGTGGCTGCTCGGAAGGCTGGGGTCGAGATTGCCAACTTGCGCCAGGATCGTCCGCGAGCGGCCGAAGTGCCATTCGATTCGGACACCAAGATGATGGCCACCAGCCACCGCGGCGCGGGTGGTCCATCCACGGTGTACATCAAGGGCGCGCCCGAGGCCGTACTGCGGCTGTGCAGCGGCGCCGGCCACGACGTGCTGCATGGTGCACACGCGGCCGCCGACGAGATGGCCGGGCGCGCACTGCGCGTGCTGGCCGTGGCGCGTATCGATGACTTTGCGCTGACGGCGGCCACCGGCTTTGACGAACTGGCCGGCCGCGCCACGCTCCTTGGCCTGCTGGGCCAGATCGATCCACCCCGTGAAGAGGTCAAGGTAGCGGTGGCCGCGTGCCGCGCGGCCGGCATTCGTCCGATCATGGTGACGGGCGATCACAAGCTGACGGGGCTGGCCATTGCGCGCACGTTGGGCATTGCGCTGGACGCAGACCGTGGCGTCGACGGCGCCGAACTGGAGCGCATGAGCGATGCCGAATTGCTGGAAGGGCTGGACAATATTGCCGTGTTCGCACGCGTGCATCCAGCCCAGAAAGTGCGCATCGTGGAGGCGCTGCAAGCGCGCGGCGACGTGGTTGCCATGACCGGGGACGGGGTCAATGACGCCCCGGCGCTGGCGCGGGCAGACGTGGGCGTGGCGATGGGCATCACCGGTACCGAGGTGGCCAAGAGCGCGGCCAAGATCATCATTACCGATGATAATTTTGCCACCATCGTCGGCGCGGTCGAGCAGGGAAGGGTGGTCTACCGCAATTTGAAGAAGGTGATCCTGTTTCTGTTCGTCACCTCGGTCGATGAGGTACTTGTGCTCTTGCTGGCGCTGCTCACGGGCTATCCGATGCCGCTGGCGGCAGTGCAGATCCTGTGGATTAACATCGTCACCGAAAGCACGCTGACGGTCAATCTGGTGATGGACCCGCCCGACGGCGATGAGATGACCCGTGCACCAGTACCACGCAACGACCGGCTGCTGGACAATGCCATGCTATGGCGCATCGCCGCGCTGACCCCGATGGCGGTGATTGCCACTTTCGGCTGGTTTGCTTGGCGACAGTCCCAGGGCTTGTCATATGACCTGATCCGTACCGAAACCTTTACCGTGCTGGCGTTGTGCCAGTGGTTCAATGTCCTGAACTGCCAGTCGGCGTCGCGCTCGGCGCTGCAGTTCGGCATCTTGCGCAATCGCTGGTTGATCGGCGGGCTGGTCCTGAGCATTGCGCTGCACGCTGCCGTGTTGTACTGGCCGCCATTGAACGCGCTATTCCACACGGCGCCGATCGGGCTCGCCGATCTGCTCCCCCTGGTGGCGTTGGCGAGCAGCGTACTGTGGGTGGAGGAATTGCGCAAAGGGATCGTTCGGCTGCGGGGAAACCGGGCGGCATTGCCGGAAAGCCGCCCGCCAGCCATCTGATGTGTCGGTTCGTGGCCGGTGAAGCAGGGAATTGGCGCGGCCTGGCGTGCGCCTGCGTAACGCGCCTGCCTTACAGGGCAGGCTTGCGGCTGGGCGAAGGAGGAGATCAAATTTTGTTGTTGGGCGACGCGCAGCTTCTGGCCCAAGGACCGGCCGGCGAACGTATCATGCGATCACTAAAGGCACGCCGTAGGCACGCCGGGACGAATTGAACCTCAACGCATATTCTGCTGGGAGATTCACCTTGTGGCGGCGGGTTCCCCAGGCGCGGTCACAACGCACATGCTCACCGATTCCCAGCAGGCGTTCTTTGGCGCGACAAGCCTTGCGCAAGCCTTGCGATCCCGATCGACTAGCCGGACAGTTTTTACCGCCACGCGAAACGGTTCAGCGACAACATCTTGCAACGTCAGACAATTTCGCCCATTACCACCTTTTAAATCGACATTACCGAACATATTGTCGAGTTAGCTTGCCGGGTGAGATGTGCCGTTCGTGGGCTCCCTGTTGACGACGCCG
>NZ_JAQOZV010000067.1:0-35456 GCF_030348125.1 Massilia sp. DJPM01 | reverse complement strand
TTAGTGCTGTTGCTTCTGTTTCGCCCCGCCACCGGCACCTTCATCCTTGCCCGCTTTCACACGGCTCTTTTCGTCGTGGCTGCTCTTGTCATCCTTCTTGCCGGCGGCCGAATTCACGTCCGCTTCGGTTTCCGGGCTGCCGGACTGTTTGTTCTGCGTACCTTCCGATGTCGATTGGGTCATGGTAAATCTCCTTGTGGCAGTGAAAAAAACGAATAAGCGTGGCGTCGCCTTAGTGCAGCGTGGCGCCGGCGTCGTGCCGGGCCCACGCCGGAATGTGTGCGAGGCCCGCGCGTGCCCCCACCTCCAGCCTGGCAACCGCTGCCATGATGAGGTCGGGACGAGCGTAGTGCAGCATGTGCCCGCAGCTTTCTTCCAGCTGCAAGTCGCTGTGTGGAACTTCTTGATGGAATCGCACCGCATGGCTCTCGGCGCTGACCAGCTGGTCACCCCAGCCGGCCAGCACGGCAATCGGCAGGCGCAGCTCGCCGTAGCGCTGCGACAGGCGCGCGGCCGCAGCCGTCATCATGCCGATTTCGGCGGCGCTGGCGCCCAGCTGCGCCGGCCGCAATGACATCCAGGCGGGAAACTCGCTGAAGCGCTCCGGTACCGCGGCCGGGCTGAACATGCGCCGCGCCAGGGCGGGCCAGAGCAGGCGGCCGAGCAGTGGCGCCAGGGTATTCCTCAGCACCTGCCCCAGCAGCGGCAGCGCGGGTGCCGCCGCCAGCGGCGCATCGAGCCGCACGCTCGGATAGTAGTAGCCGGACACCAGCGTAATCCCCCGCACATAGCGCGGATAATCGAGCGCCAGCGCCAGCGTGACCAGGGTCCCCCAGGCATGCCCCACAATCACTGGCCGCTCGACGCCCAGCATGCGCAAGGCCTTGTACATCAGGCGCGCCTGCGCTTCCGGGGTCCAGCTGGTGTCGCCGGGCCGTTCGCTGTGCCCGAAACCCGGGCGGTCGAACGCGATCACGCGATGCGATTCGGCGGCCGTATCGAGCAGGCCGCTGAGCGCGAAGTCATCCGCATGCAAATCATTCCCGTGCAGCAGCACCAGCGCTGGTCCAGCGCCGTGCTCAAGATAATGCAGGCGCACGCCATCGACCTCGATGACATTGCCCTGCGCGGGATTGGCCAGCTCGGCCTCGCGTTTCCTCGCTTGCACGTACACCGCCGACGCGGCCAGGCCGGCGGCGGCGAGCAGGGCGATGCTGCCCCAGCCGGGCGTGCGCGGTTCGGTAAAGGTTGAAATGCGGTGCGGCATGGCGCTACGGTCGTAAGGCATGTTTTTCCTGCGGCAGGTTGATGAGTGGCTGTCGTGGACATACTGTGCCTGCCGCGCTCACTGCCGGTCTGTGCGCCAGTCAACAGTGTGCGCACCTTCGCGGGCTGCGCGCCCCGCTCAGCCTTGCAGTTGCAGGTAGGCGGCGCTGACCGCGTCAGGGCCATACAGCCGCTCCAGCCGGCGCACCGTGAAATGGCCGCGCGCCATGGCCTGGAAATGGTTGATGAACAGGGTGTTGACCAGCGCGCCGCCGGCCGCGCCAATGATCGGCACCATCATCGCCGCCGCCTTCTGCGACACGTGCACATTGAAGCGGGTGGCGATCTGGGCAATCAGGCGCACCAGCGCCGGCGCGCTTTCGCTGGCCAGGCTGTGTTTGGCCAGATAGACCGTGGCCTCCGACATCGCCTGCGCCAGCGCGATGCGGGCCGCGTAGTAGCCCGAGTCCGACGCATCGTCGGCGGCTGTCTTGCCGCCCAGCGAAAACACCATCAGGCAAGCCAGCTGCGCTTCACCCGAGGCGAGGTTTTCGCCTTGCGCGCGGCCGATGTCGGCGATCGAGCGCAGCATGACGACCGTGGACACCGGCAGCTCGACCGCCAGCCCGGCGATGCCGAAGGCACCGCCGGCCGCGCCGCTCAGCGCCACCGCCGCGCTGTGCAGCTTGGGAAAGGACGAGGTGCCGGACGGGCGCAAGGTAGCGTTGGCCACGTTCAGGCATTTGGTCAGCGATGCGTTGGTGACGGCGGCAATCTTGCTGGTCCACGCGGCGGGGAGGGCCTTGACCGCCGCTTCGAGCGGCATGCCGATCACGTCGGTAATGCGCGCCACGTAACCGGGATGCTCCAGCAGGCGCTTGGCTTGCTGCAATTCGGCCAGGTGTTCCTGCGACAAGCTCGATGCGCCGCCGGCCGGGTGTTCACGTTCCATGATTCCTCGCTGATCAGATGCCGCTGCGCACGGTGCGCCGGGGCGATGCGTGGAGTATAGGCGAGTCGCGCCCCGCCGGCCCACGCACGCGAACGCGGTAGCGCAACGCTGCTACAATTCGCGCATTGATGGCGCTAACATTTCCCAAGGATACCGATGCTGCCGCCCCTGACACTGCCTTCCCAGCCTTCCCAGCCTTCCCTGGCACGCCTGGCGCTGCGCCTTGCCCTGGCCGTGCCGCTCGGCTGGAGCGTGGCGCGAGGCGCGGCGGCGGCCCAATGCGGCGGCCTTGCCCCCGCCGGCACGCTGAGCGCCGCGCGCGTGCCCGGCACGGCGCCGACCCACGCCGAAGCGGGCCTGTACGAAGGCCCGGTCTGGATCGGCGACTCCCTGTATTTTTCCGATTTCACCTTCGGCCCCGGTTTTCCATCGCGTATCCAGCGGCTGGGCCCGGACGGCAAGGTCGGCACCGCGCTTGCCGACAGCGGCAGCAACGGCCTGGCGGTCGATGCGCGCGGCAACATCGTTGCCGGCACCCACAAATACAAGGGCGTATCGCGCTTCGCGCTCCCCGGCGGCAAGCGCACCCTGGTGGCCGGCAGCTACAACGGCAAGGTCTTCAATTCGCCCAACGATCTCGCCATTGCCGCCGACGGCACGCTGTATTTCACCGATCCCGCCTTCCAGCGCGACGCCGCCCCAGGCGGGCAGGATGCCACTTATGTCTACCGCGTGGCCCCCGGCGGCAAGGTGACGGTGGTCGAACGCGGCATCGCCAATCCGAATGGGGTGGCGTTATCGCCGGCGGGGGATATGCTGTATGTAAATGGTGGCGGCGAGCATGGCGTGCTGCGCGCCTATCCCATCGTGCGCGGCGTGCCGGGCAAGGGACGCGACCTGGTCACGGGCCTGGCCGTGCCGGACGGGATGACGGTCGATTGCCAGGGCAATATTTACGTGACCGAACACACGGCGCAGCGCCTGCGCGTGTTTTCGCCGGCCGGCAAGGAGCTGGCCGTGATCAGGGTCGACGCCAACATCACCAACGCCGCTTTTGGCGGCGCGGACGGCAAGACCTTGTACATGACGGGCGCCGGCGCGCTCTGGCAAATCCGGCTGGGCCTGGCCGGAAAGCCGTATTAGGAGCACGAGGGCGCGATTTTGATGATTTGTGTTAAGAGTCGAACATACGCCGCCGGTCCGGGTGCGCATACTTGGTTCATGCAGTAAATGTTCTCACAGAAAGACATCATGAAAACCGCGCACTTGACCGTTTCCCGCCATGCCCGCATCGCCATGTTTATGCGCTGCACTTCGCGCCGGAGCGTCTGAGATGAAAACCACCAAACCCGATCCCCAGCCAGCGTCGCGCATCGAACGCGAAATCGCGCGCGAGCGCGAGCAGCGCCACAAGAACGATGACGAGCGCTCCGGCACCAGCCCGGCCTCCGATTTCCGCATCAAGGATGCGCGCGAAAGCAGCGATTCCGGCATTCTGCACCGTTCACGCTCGCGTTACGCCTGAGCCAGCGCGGCAGCGACGCCCAGCCCGCGGCGTCGCGGATGCATTGCTGTCTTGACACGCTTGACTGACACAACCAGAATGGGACGTTCTGGTTGCCGGCGGCCGCGCCGCGACCGCTTTTGTCAGGAGCAAGCCGTGACCCGTTTCCGCAATAATTCCGATCGCCTGCTGGAAGTGACCCTTCAAAACGAGAAGGTGCTTGCCATCGCCGGTTCCATGGTCGCCTATACGGGCACCATCAAATTCGAAAAATCCATCCTCGGTGGCGAGGGCATCTTCGGCGCCCTCAAGCGCAAGGTGACCAACGAGGGCATGCAGCTGATGCAAACCTCGGGCACCGGCACCGTGTTTTTCGCCCAGGATGCGGCCGAAATCACCGTGATCGCGCTGGCCGGCGAAAAGATGACCATCGAGAGCAGCAGCCTGCTGGCCTACGATACCTCGCTCAAGACCGGCACCAGCTTCGCCGGCCTGCGCGGGGCAGCCTCGGGCCAGGGCCTGTTCAGCACCACGGTCGAGGGGCAGGGCAACATCGCGGTCATCTCGCGCGGCAACCTGATCATGCTGGAAGTGACGCCCGCCAATCCGCTGCGCGTCGATCCGGACGCCTTCGTCGGCTTCAAGGGCAATATCACCCAGGAATTCGTGTTCGACGTGAACTGGCGCACCATGGTCGGCCAGTCCTCGGGCGAGTCCTACCAGCACAAGTTCACTGGCCAGGGCGTGGTCTTCATCCAGCCTGCGGAACGCTGACAGGGCGGCGCGCACGCGCTCATGAACAATCGAATTATCTGGAGAATGCCATGCCGGCGTATCAGCAAATCAATGAAAAAATGATTGAGGTCAAACTCAATAATGAAGAAGTCTTTGCCAAGAAGGGGGCGATGATTTCGTACCAGGGCGAAGTCGCGTTCAGCCGTTCCTTCCTGGCGGGGCAGGGCGTGCAATCCCTGGCGATGCGCGCCGCCACCAACGAGGGCTATTCCCTGATGATGGCCAAGGGCAGTGGCTCGGTCTACTACGCCTACGATGGCTTGTTCGTCACCATCATCCCGGTGCGCGGCGAAACGCTGTACGTGGAAAGCGACAATGTGCTGGCTTTCGACGCGCGCCTGACCGCCGGCACCATGTTCCTCGGTAACCAGGGCGGCATCCAGGGCATCGCGCGCGGCGCCGTGTCGGGCCAGGGTTTGTTTACCAGCACTTTCCAGGGCTCGGGCGAGGTGGCGATCCTGTCGGACGGCAACGCCATCGGCTTGCCGGTCACGCCCGCTGTGCCGGTCTGCGTCGACCCGCAAGCCTATATCGGTCACACCGGGCAGTTGAGTTCCGCCATCATCACCGACCTGAACTGGAAGACGTTTGTCGGCCAGGCCTCGGGCGAGTCGTATCAAGTCAAATTCACCGGCCAGGGCACGGTCTACATCCAAGCGAGCGAGAGGTAAATCATGACAATCTACAATCCAGCGAACTTGCCCAAGAACGATAACCTGAACCGGTTTGCCTTCGTGGTCGACGTGAGCGACCAGATTTTCATCCGCAAGGGCAAGATGATCGCCTTTTACGGCAACCTGAGCTTCGAGGCCATGGGCAGCAGCGTCATCGACATGCTGGCGCGCCACGCCTTCAACGCGCCGAAATACATCCACAACTTCGTGGTGGCGCAGGGCCAGGGCCAGCTGATCTTGGGCGACAACGGCAACGACCTGGCTTGCTATGACCTGGATGCGGCCAACATGACGATCCGCGCCAAGAATCTGCTGGGCTTTTCCAAGAACGTGATTTGCCAGGAATCGACCCTGCCGGGTTACCTGACCCTGCTCGGGACCGGCAAGGTGATCGCGTCCTCGAACGGGCCGGTGCACTTCATGGAACTGCCGTGCCGGGTCGATGAGCAGGCCGTGCTGGGCTGGGCCGATTGCCCGAGTCCGTCGTACCGCTACGATTACGAGCACGTCAAGGGGTTCATCTCGACCGTGGGGGCCATGACCGGCTTTACACTGTCGGGCGAGGAAAAGCAGGTCGACTTTACCGGCAATGGCACCGTGCTGGTGCAGTCGTCCGAGCTGGAACTGAACGGCAGTTCGACCTTGTCGCATTTGCTGGCGCAGTTGCCGATGCTGGGCAAGGAAGAATTGAGCCAGCTGGGCATGTCGATACAGCAGCATAGCCAGCAACGGCGCTAAGGCTGCCGGCGGCGCTAGCCGTGCGCCGCCGTCTGCTCGGCCACCGGCTGCACGGCGTGCATGCGCACTGCCCACACCACGCCTGCAATCAGCAGCACAATCGCCGCCATTTCCAGCATCCTCGGAAACTGGCGGTGGTAGACAAAGCCATACAGCAGCGCGAACAGGGTCTCGAACAAGATCAGTTGCCCCGACAGGGTGACCGGCACGCGCCGGCTGGCGATATTCCACAGATGGTTGCCGATGACCGATGCGCCCAGCGCGAGCAGGGCGTTGGTGATCCAGAACGCCGTCCAGTTGCGTCCGCTTGCCATGCCTGCGGCGCCGGTGACGTCGCCATGCCAGATGGCGAAGGCGAGCGCGCCGACCGCCAGCGCAATCAGGCCGCTGGCCATGCCGTACAGCGCCGACCATTCGGCGCTGCTGAAATGCGCATTGCGCTTGAGGAAGCGCGCATTGTCGAGTGCGTACCAGCTCCAGCACAGTAGCGCACCGAAGGCGCACAGCACGCCCAGCAGGGTCGCGCCGGGCGACGCCCCGCTGGCGCGCGCGTGCAGGAACACGTCGACATTAATACAGGCGATGCCGGCACCCACCACCAGCAGCGGCAGCGCCAGTTGAGACAGGGGAATCGCGCCGTGATCCTTGCGCCCGAGCAGGGTGACGGTAATCGGCAGCAAGCCGATGATGAGCGAGGTCGGCGCTACGCCCGCCAGCTTGACACCCAGCGCCAGCAGCATGTAATAGACGATGTTGCCGGCCAGCGCGTGGCGCACCAGCGCGCCGCAATCGCTGCGGTCGAGCCGTTTCATGAGGCCGCGCAGGCGCGGCAGCATCAGCCCGGTGGCGATGGCGCCGTAGGCGATGTAGCGCCCCACGGCCAGTTCGACCGGCGAAAACGCCGCCAGCAATTCCGGCACGATGAACACCATGCCCCACATCGCGCCGGCCAGCAGGCCGCACAGTACGCCATTCCACATCGATATATTCCCGCCGGGCATTTATGCCAAAGTCCGCCAGTGTCGCACGAAGCGGGCAGGGCCGCAGGCGCTCTGAAAAAGTCTGAGCGGACGGCCCATTTTCCATTGGAGCTAGCTACGCCGTACACTTAGCCGTACCGGCACTGGCGATGGCGTGTCAACAGAGTAGGGATTACCAACGCTGGCCATTGGACACGAGATTTATTGCCGGGATGAGCAAGTGAAGGTGTAGGGTATTGATATGGACCAACGTGCTCTAATTGTTCGACTTGAAATGTCGCTTGCAGACTATGCCGGGGCTGATGCGACTGCCCGTGAGGTGATTCTCGCGGGACTGAGCTGGCCCACTGACACCATGTCTGGTTACTGGCAGGGTCTGGCAGTTGACTGGATTGAACAGGGGGCGGCAGTGGACGCTGAAATGGTAGCGCTTGTGAATGTAATCGCGACGACGGCGAAGCTCCCGCAACAGCTTCGCCACAAGGCTCGGGAAATTGTGCGTCGCTGGCAGTCTGAAAACCACAATTTTCAGTTCAGACAGTAATCGGCAAACCCAGCAGTCGAAGATTTTTCGCGGGCTACACCCCTTCATGTGACAGGGAGGCGCGCTAAGGCGGACATCTTCTGCCGTTTTCTCCGAATACATGGATACGCGCCAGCGGCGCACCGAGCGTCAGATGCTGGCCGACCTCCCAGTTGGCATCCGGATCGGACCGCACCACTACCTGTTCGGAACTGCCGCCAACGCTGGCATACAGATACGTCCCTTCGCCCAGCCGTTCCACCGCGAACACGGTCGCCGGGATGCCATCCACCGCATCGGTCACGATGTGCTCGGGCCGCATCCCCAACGTGACGTGCGCGCCGGGCGTCATCCGGGCGCCTACGCACACCATCAACTGGGTGCCACCGGCCAGCGCCACCACCGCCTGGCCCGCGTTCCACTGGCGGATTTCCCCGCGCAGAAAATTCATCGGCGGCGCGCCCAGAAAACCCGCCACGAACAGGTTGTCGGGCCGGTGATACAGCTCCAGCGGCGCGCCCACCTGCTCGATGCGGCCGGCGCGCAGCACCACGATGCGGTCGGCCAGGGTCATCGCCTCGACCTGGTCGTGTGTCACATAGATCATGGTGGTGGCCAGGGTGCGGTGCAGCCGGGCCAGTTCGATGCGCATCTGCACCCGCAGCGACGCATCCAGGTTCGACAGCGGTTCGTCGAACAGAAACACGGCCGGCTGGCGCACGATGGCGCGTCCGATCGCCACGCGCTGGCGCTGGCCGCCTGACAGTTCCTTGGGGCGGCGCTGCAGCAGCGCCTCGATCTGCAAGGTGTGCGCGGCCTTGCGCACGGCTTCGTCGATCTGCGTCTTGCGCTTGCCCGCCAGTTTCAGCGCGAACGCCATGTTCTCGTACACAGTCATGTGCGGATACAGCGCGTAACTCTGGAACACCATGGCCAGCCCGCGCTGCGCCGGCGGCACGTCGTTCACGCGTGCGTTATCGATCAGGATGTCGCCGCCGTCGATGTCTTCCAGCCCGCAGATGGCGCGCAGCAGGGTCGACTTGCCGCAACCGGACGGGCCGACAAAGACCACGAACTCGCCATCGGCGATATCGAGGTCGATTCCATGCAGGACCGCCTGCGCCCCGTACGACTTGCGGATGCCTGTCAGTTGAACTTGTGCCATCTCAGGCCGCGCGCAGTACGATGACCACGCGGTGCGCGGCGCCGTCGGCCTTCATCGGGATCATGGCCGCGCCGCCTTCGATTGGCGCTTCCTGGCCGTCGAGCGAGGCGGCCACCACCAGCGTGCCATCGCCGATGGCGTCGTTGATCACTTCGATGTGGTAGCTGGTGGCGCCATCCGGCAGGCGGTAGCGGATGCTGAAACGCGGCCACGCCGCCGGCACCACCGGCTTGATGCGGATCGCCGCGCCACCCACCAAGGTAAAACCGAGCACCGATTCAAGCGCGACCCGGTAGGCCCAGCCGGCCGAACCCGTGTACCAGGTCCAGCCGCCGCGCCCCACATGCGGTTCGGCGCCGTAGATGTCGGCCGCGATCACGTACGGTTCCACCTGATAGCGCGCCACCGCTTCCGGCGTGAGCGAGTGGCTGATGGGGCTGAGCATTTCGAGCAGATGCGCGGCGCGCTCGTTGCGGCCCGCTTCGGCCATCGCGCGCACCGCCCAGCAGGCGGCGTGCGTGTACTGGCCGCCGTTTTCGCGCACACCGGCCACGTAGCCCTTGATGTAGCCGGGGTCCTGCACGGTGTCGACAAAAGGAGGGGTCAGCAGGCGGATCAGGCCATCGCGGTCCGACACCAGCCGCTCTTCCATCGCGTCGAGCGCCATGTGCGCGCGCTCTTCCGGCGCCGCGCCGGAGATCACCGCCCAGGCCTGCGCCAGCGCGTCGATCTGGCATTCGTCGCTCTGGCTCGAGCCCATTACCGCGCCATTGTCGTAAAAGGCGCGCCGGTACCATTGGCCATCCCAGCCTTCGCCGTTGAGCGCGATGGACAGGTGGTCGCGGTAGGCACTGTAGGCGGCGATGCGTGCACTATCGCCGCGCTTTTCGCACGCAGGCAGGAAGTCGCCGATGATGCGGAACAGGAAAAAGCCCATCCACACGCTCTCGCCGCGGCCTTCGCGCCCGACCCGGCTCATGCCGTCGTTCCAGTCGCCGGTGCCCATCAGCGGCAGGCCGTGCGCGCCCTTGGTGAGCGAGCGGTCCAGCGCGCGGCAGCAATGCTCGTACACGTCGGCGCTGGTGCCGGCCGGCTGCGGCTCCAGGAATACTTCATCTTCGCCGTCTTCCAATTGCGGCGCGCTGAGGAAGCCCGCGACTTCATCGAGCACGCTCCAGTCGCCGGTGGACTTGAGATAGAAGGCGGTGATGTAGGGTAGCCACAGCAGGTCGTCCGAAAAGCGCGTGCGCATGCCTTTTTCCAGCGGGGCGGGATGCCACCAGTGCAGCACGTCGCCTTCCACGAACTGGTGCGCGGCGTGCAGGCAGATCTGCTTGCGCGTCATTTCGGGCAGGGTGTAGATCAGGGCACTGGCATCCTGCAACTGGTCGCGAAAGCCGTACGCGCCGCCCGACTGGTAAAAGGCCGTGCGGCCCCAGATGCGGCAGCTCAGGTTCTGGTAGGCCAGCCAGCCGTTGACCATCAGGTCGATGGCCGGCACCGGGGTGTCGATCTTGATGGCGCCCACGGTGTCGTGCCAGAACTGGCGCACCTCAAGCAGCGCCTGGTCGACCGCCGCGCCGCTGCGATAGCGCCGCACCAGCGCCTGCGCATCCTCGCTGGAGGTGGTTTCGCCCAGCAGCACGGCAAATTCGACCTGCTCGCCAGCGGCGATGGTCAGGCGTGCCTGGAACGCGGCGCATGGATCGAGAGCGGGGCCGGTGCGTCCATCCAGGCGCGCCTCGCCCAGCGCGGCCGGACGGGCGGTGGTGCCCTGCGGGCCGATGAAGGCGGCGCGGTCGCCGCTGTGAAAGCTGGCGCTGGCCGGCGGCGCGATCAGGGCGGCGAAGGTGACGCCGTCCGCGAACGGACCGGCCATGCGGCTGGTGGCCAGCAGCACGCCGGCGTCCCAGGTGGTGCACACGTGGCGCGCGCTGTCCGCGCTTGAACCGAGCACCAGCTGCTGGAACGAGAACAGCGAGATGGTGCGGCTGCGCGTATCGGTGTTACGCACGCGGATGCGCACGATCTTGAGCGGGTCGTGGCGCGGCACGAACACCGTGCACTCTTGCTCGAAGCCGTAGCTGGCATGGCGGAAGGTGGTGTAGCCGAAGCCGTGCACCGCTTCGTAGCCGGCGGCGGCCGGTGCCGGGCCGGGCATGGGCGACCACCAGCTGCCGTCGTCCTCGTCGCGCAGGTACAGCGCTTCGCCGTGCGGGTCGCGCACCGGATCGTTGAACCAGGGCGTGAGCCGGTGTTCGCGGCTGTTGCGGCTCCAGGTGGTGCCGGCGCCGGTTTCGCTCACCAGTACGCCCACTTGTTCGTTGGCGATCACATTGGTCCAGGGCAGGGGCGGGCGCGACAGGCCCGTGGCGCCATCCCAGGCGAGCCGGATCACGTATTCCTTGCCATCCGCGGAAAAGCCGCCGTCGCCGTTGAAGAACTGCAGCGGCGCGGGTTCGGCGTCGTCCTGCACGTGCTTGCGCTGCGGTGGACGGGGCGGGCGCAAGATGCTGGCGCGCGGCGCGAACTCCGGCAGTTCGCCCTTGACCACCATGCGCGCTTGCGCGGCGATGCGATCGAGGTCGGCGCCGAGCACGTGCATCGGGTCGAGCAGGGTCACCGGGCCTTGCAGGCCGGGCCAGTCGGCGGTGGCGCCGACCAGCACCAGGTGCAGTGGCAGGGCCAGCGCATCCCAGTAGCGCGCGGCGTCCAGCAAGGCTTGCGCGTGCGGGTCGCGCGCACCGATCGCGTGCACCACGCACAGCACGCGGTCCTTGGGTAAACCCAGGTCGTCGGGGATGGTGCCGCTCGATACGCGCGCGTCTCCCGGGCCGCGCAGGGCGCTCTCGCCATACAAGATCGCGGCGGCCAGCGCTTCGGCGTACGCGGCTTGCTCGGTGTCCAGCGCCAGTACGGTCAGGAGGGCGGCGCGGCGTTCGCCCGCCGTACGCGCCGCCAGTTGCGGCGACGGCGCGCTGGCCAGCAGCGCCAGTGCGGCATCGCGCTCGCCCGCCGCGCCCAGCGTGAACGCGATGACGGCATTCGCGTCCGGTTCCAGCGTGACGTTGCGGCGCAGGCTGAAGGACGGATCGAGTACGTTGCCGGCGGTGCCCGATAGCGGTGCGCTTGCCGCCAGGGCGGCCGGTGCCCCCAGGCTGCGGCCACGCCCGATGAAGCGTTTGCGGTCGGTTTCGACGCCGGCGTCTTCACCGCCGCTGGCCGCGTGCACCAGCCAGATGCATTCTTCGCCAGCGCCGCGCGGACGGCGCCGCGCCAGCACGGCGCCGGCGGCGGGAACCGATTCGGTCTGCACGAACAGCTTGGAAAAAGCCGGATGCGCGGCTTCCGCGTCGCGCTTGTTGAGGACCACTTCAAGGTAGCTGGTGACCTCGATGCGGCGCGCCCGCGTGCTGGTATTGAGCAGGGTCAGGGTGCGCAGCTCGACGTCGGTTTCCGGCGCGACCACGATGTCGAGCCGCGCTTCGATGCCGAGGTGGCGGCAGGTCAGCCACGCGCCGCCATCGTCGCCGCCGAAGCCATAGCGGGCGCCGGCGACGGCACAGGGCTGGGCGCCGACCGACCAGAACTCGCCGCTGTCGAGATCACGCAGGTAGATAAAGTAGCCGTCGCCATCTTCCACCGGGTCGCCCTGCCAGCGCGTCAGCGCATGCGCGCCGAGGTCCGTCGCGCCGCTGCCGGCAGCCGTGACGAGCACCCGCAGATGACCGTTGGAGAGAAAGCGGGCGCCGGCGGCTGGGCTGAATGGAATCGGAGTCATGGGCAGGAAACTTGTTTTCATTTGGGGATGAAGCAATGTAAGCGGTTACATCGTGATAAATTTTACATGACATCTATGTTAAAACTGTGAAATTTCGACCATCCGGCGTGTTATTTTCGATGAAAAATTTACAAAAAAACCACGGTGTGTTGGGCCCGATTGGGTTACATTAGGAAAAATGTAATCGGTTACCCGACTTCTATGCAAGGGGAATGACAAGGTGGCGTTTTTATGGCCGTAACGATCAAGGATGTGGCGCGCTTGGCGAATGTGTCGGTCGCGTCGGTGTCGCGCGCGTTGAACGGCAGCGGCACCGTGACCGAGGAGACGCGCAAGCTGGTGTTGGCTGCCGCGCGCAGTTTGCGCTACATTCCGCACAGCGGCGCGCGCAGCCTGTCGACCAGCCGCACCCAGACCATCGGCGTGGTGCTGCCGGACCTGCACGGTGAATTCTTTTCGGAGCTCATTCGCGGCATCGACATGGCGGCGCACCGGCGCGGCCTGCACCTGCTGGTATCGAGTTCGCACGGCGATGCCGGCGAAGCGGCAATGGCCATGCGCGCCATGAGTGGCCGGGTCGATGGTCTGATCGTCATGTCGCCCCACGTGGACGCCAGCTTTTTGGCCGACAACCTGGCAGGCAATCTGCCCATCGTGTTGCTCAACACGCGCGCCACCGGCCACGATTGTTCGGCCCTGGCGGTCGACAACCACGGCGGCGCGGCCGACATGGTGCAGCACCTGGTCGAGATGGGACACCGCAGCATCGTCATGATCGCCGGACCGGCGGACAACTTCGAGTCGCAGGAGCGCCTGCGCGGCTTTCGCGAGACCATGGCGCGCCTGCTGCCCGGCGTGGCGCGGTTCGAGCCGGACGTGCTGCGCGGCGACTTCGGCGAGGAATCGGGCTACCGCGCGGGCCAGCAGCTGCGCGCCCTGAAACGCTTGCCCGACGCGGTGTTCGCCGCCAACGACATGATGGCGATCGGTTGCCTGTTCGCGCTGGGCGAGGGCGGACTGGTGGTGCCGCGCGATATCGCGCTGGCCGGCTTCGATGACGTGCCCACCGCGCGTTTTGTCGCGCCGCCGCTGACCACGGTGCGGGTGCGGATCACCGAAATGGGCAGCCGCGCGCTCGAATGCCTGGCCTTCGAAATCGAAAACCCGCAGGGGACCAAAAAAACCGTGCAGGTAGTGCAGACGGAACTGGTGGTGCGGCGCTCGTGCGGCGCGCATGCGCAGGGCGTCGCGGATACCGGCAATAAAGAATAACGACAACGGGAGAAATGCATGAAAATGAAAGCAGGCGTGCGCGAACTGCGCAGGGCACTGGTGGGACTGTCGACGCTGGCCATGCTGGCCGCCGCGCCGGCGCAGGCGCAGTTAAGCAGCGCCACCATCAAGGGACACATTACGCAGAGCGGCGCGCCAGCGGCGCCGGCCACGCCAGTCATCGCCAGCAATTCGGCCACCGGCTACAACTACCGCACCACCACCGCCGCCGACGGCAGCTATGTGCTCACCGGCCTGCCGCCGGGCGAGTATGCGATCAAGGTCGGCGGCCAGACCACCGAAAAGCTCACGCTCTCGATCGGCCAGACCGCCTCGCTCGACCTGTCGGTCGGCGCCGCCGATCCGGCCAACGTCGCGCAGGTGGTGATCCTGGGTTCGGCCCAGCGCCGCAACGTCAAGACCTCGGAAGTCGGTACCAGCGTATCGCGCGCGCAGATCGAGAGCCTGCCGCAAGTGTCGCGCAACTTCCTCGCCTTTGCCGACCTGGCGCCGGGCGTGCGCTTCGACGTCGAGGCCAAGACCGGCTATGGCAGCTTGCAGGGCGGGGCGCAGAACCAGGACAATGTGAACGTCTTCATCGATGGCGTCGGACAGAAAAACTACATCCTGCGCGGCGGCGTGTCCGGGCTCAACTCGTCGCGCGGCAATCCGTTCCCGCAATCGGCGGTAGCCGAGTACAAGGTGGTTTCGCAGAACTACAAGGCCGAATTCGACCAGGTCAGTTCCACCGCGATCACGGCGATCACCAAGTCAGGCACCAACCAGCTGCATGGCGATGTGTTTTTCGACCGCACCGGCGCCAACCTGACCGCCTACGATCCATTCCAGAAGAAGCGCAAGGAGGAGGGCGTGGACCGCCCGCGCTACTCCCAGAAGCAGTACGGCGCCACGCTCGGTGGGCCGATCAAGGAAGACGTGATGCATTACTTCATCGCGTACGAAGGCAAACGGATCGACACGCCGCGCCAGGTCGTCGCGCAGCGCCAGGACTTGCTGCCCAACGCCGGCATCGTGCCGGCCCTGCTGGCGCAGGCCGGATCGGCCACGTCCAGGTTCAAGGAAGACCTGGTGCTCGGCAAGCTCACCACGCGCATCGGCGAAGACCACCTGATCGAACTGTCCACCCGCATCCGGCGCGAGAACGACCTGGTGCCGGAAGACTTCAAGCTGTCGGTGCCGGGCAACGAGAAGGACCGCAAGAACGACGAAACGCGCTTCGACCTGAAACACGAATTCACGCGCGGCGACTTCCTCAACGAGGCGCGCATCGACTACGAGAAGTTTCATTGGAATCCGAGCGGGCTGCGTTCGACGCCTTACGTGAAGTACGTGGTCTCGCCAAGCAACGAGACCAGGAACGTGGTCGATGTGCTGTTTACCGGCGGCTCGCCGGATGCCCAGGACCGCATGCAGAAAGGGCTGTCGTTCAGCGACAGCCTGACCTGGACCGGCCTGGCCGGCCACACGATCAAGGGCGGCGTCAAGGTCAAGAAGGTCGACTTCGACCTGTATGGCACCTCGCGCAGCATCGATATCCGGCGCGAGATGATCGACAATGTGACCGGCATTGCGCAGTTGTTTGAAATATCGCCCGCGCTGGCGCCGACGGGGGTGAGCTACGTCGACCGCCAGTACGGCATCTACTTGCAGGATGACTGGAAAGTGACCAAGCAGCTCGAACTCAATCTGGGCCTGCGCTGGGATTACGAGACGAATATGCTCAACGACAGCTACGTCACGCCGGCCGACCGCGCCGGCCTGTTCGGCAAGCAGGACCCGCGCGCTGGCGCCGCTGCCGGCCAGACCTATGCGCAGTCGCTGGCCAAGGGCGGCGTAACGATCGGCGACTTTATCAGCACCGGATCGAACCGCAAGCCGTTCAAGGATGCGTGGCAGCCGCGCGTGGGCATGTCGTACGACGTTTTCGGCGACGCCAATACCGTCTTCTTCGCCGGCGCCGGACGCGCCTACGACCGCACCATCGCCAACGCGGCGCTGGACGAGCTGCAAAAGAATTCGCAGCCCGGCGGCGAAATCTGGCTGATCCGCAGCGAACATCAACTGCCGTACACCGACCAGTTCAGCCTCGGCGTGCGCCAGGCGCTCGGCGCGTGGAATACCGAAGCCGGTGCGACCGTGTCGCGCAGCCGCAACCAGTTCAACTGGTTCGGCGGTAACCGCGATGTCAACGGCGGCTGGGGCAATGCCAGTCCGACCGATCCGATGTTCAGCTCCGTGCCCGGTTACGGTACCCTGATCCTGGGTGACTTCATCTCGCAGGCGAAGACCTCGTCGGCCTACCTGAAAGGCGACAAGCCGTTTTCAACCGCCTCCGGCTGGGGCCTGGCCGCCACCTACACCTACTCCAAAGGCGAGACCACCAACAAGGAGTGGACCAACGACCTTTTCAACTGGACCTACGGGCGCTATGCCAATGCGTGGAATCCGTCCACCAACGTCGAACGCCACCGCCTGGTGATGGCGGGGATGAGCGACCGCCTGCTCCCGTACGGGATCATGCTGTCGTCCAAACTCACCCTGGGCAGCGGCCTGCCGTACCGGATCACCGACTGCTCCAAGGGTTTCAGTGCCTGCGTGTCGCGCAAGGGCGATGGCGGCTCGTTCCGCCAGGTGGACCTGGCCATGGCCAAGGATATCGCGGTCGGTTTCGGCAAGGTGTCGGTGCGCCTGGACGTCCTGAACCTGTTCAATACGATCAACTACGCCGGTTACGACGCCTGGGGCGGTGGGCCGGCCACCAAGAATCCCAATTATCTTGGCGGCGACAACGTCAAGCTGGGAACGGCGGGCGAGGTCGGTGGCCCGGTGCGCACGGTGAAACTGAGCGCGCGCTACGCATTTTAATAAGGGACGTTGATGAGAAAACGCTTGATGCCGATGGCGGCGCTGGTTGGCGCCATCGCGACGCTGCCGCTGGCGCCGGCCATGGCGGCACCGCCCGCCACCGCCCCGGCGGCGCTGCTGGACGACCTGTCCGAGCGCACCTTCCGCTTCTTTTGGGAGACCACCAATCCGGCCAACGGGCTGGTGCCCGACCGCTATCCGTCGCCGTCGTTCTCCAGCATCGCGGCGGTCGGTTTCGGCCTGACGGCGTACCCGATCGGCGTCGAGCGCGGCTACATCACACGGGCGCAAGCGCGCGAGCGCGTGCTCACCACCTTGCGTTTCTTCCGCAATGCGCCGCAAGGCAGGCAGGCGAAGGGCATGAGCGGCTACAAGGGCTTTTTCTATCACTTCCTGGACATGAAAACCGGCGCGCGCAGCTCCAAATCGGAGCTCTCGACCATCGACACGGCCTTGCTGATGGCCGGCGTGCTGCACGTGCAATCGTATTTTGACGGGGCAGGCGACGAGGAGGCGGAAATCCGCCGCCTGGCCGACGAACTGTATCAACGCATCGACTGGCAATGGGCGCAGGCGCGCCCGCCGGCGATCGTGCTTGGCTGGCATCCGGAAACCGGCATGCTGCCTTACGACTGGCGCGGCTACAACGAGGCCATGCTGGTATACGTGCTGGCGCTGGCCTCGCCGACCCATCCGGTCGAACCGAAGGCGTGGGACGAGTGGACCAGCACCTACGACAAGACCTGGGGCACTTCATGGGGCCAGGAGCACCTGGGGTTCGCCTCGCACTTCGGGCACCAGTATTCGCACGTGTGGATCGATTTTCGCGGCATCCAGGATGCCTACATGCGCAAGCGCGGCATCGATTATTTCGAAAACAGCCGGCGCGCCACGTACGCGCAGCAGGCGTACGCGATTGCCAACCCGCTCGGCTGCAAGGGGTACGGTGCCAGCTTGTGGGGCGTGACGGCCGGCGACGGTCCGGCCGATGCCACCATCACCGACGGCGGCGTCAGGCGAAAGTTCCGCAGCTATGCGGGACGCGGCATGGGCAAGGAGCATGCCGACGACTGCACCATCGCCCCGACCGGCGCGGTGGCGTCGATCGCGTTCGCGCCGGAGATCGCCATTCCGGCGATAACCGCCATGCACGCGCGTTACGGCAAGCAGATCTACGGCAAATACGGCTTCCTGGACGCCTTCAATCCGAGCTTCGACTTCGGCATCAAGCTGGCCAACGGGCGGCGCGTGCCGGGCTTCGGCTGGATCGACACCGACTACCTGGGCATCGACCAGGGCCCGATCCTGGCCATGATTGCCAATCACCGCGACGAATCGGTCTGGCGCGTCATGCGCGGCAATCCGATCATCCGCACCGGATTGCGGCGCGCGGGATTTGCCGGCGGGTGGCTCGATAACGAGGCCAAGCCATGAATTTGCGGCGGCGCCACTGGGTCGCCGGTTCGGCGCTGGCGCTGCTGCTGGCCGGCTGCGAGCGGCGCAGCGGCGGCCCGGTGGAGCTGCGCCTGTGGGCCATGGGGCGCGAAGGCGAAGTGGTCAAGGAGTTGCTGGCCGACTTTGAAAACGCCAACCCCGGCATCCGCATCAAGGTGCAGCAGCTGCCCTGGCTCTCGGCCCAGGAAAAACTGCTGACCGCGTTCGCCGGCGACGTCACGCCCGACCTGTGCCAGCTGGGCAATACATGGATACCGCAATTCGCGGCACTGGGCGCGATCGAGCCGCTGGGCGACCGGATCGACCGTCCCCACGGCGTGGCCAGCGCCGACTATTTTCCCGGCATCTGGGCCTCGAACCAGATCGACGCCCAGTTATACGGCGTGCCCTGGTACGTGGACACGCGCCTGATCTACTACCGCAAGGACTTGCTGGCGGACGCCGGTTTCGTCAGGGCGCCTGCCAGCTGGGCCGAATGGACCGAGGCGATGCGCGCGGTGAAGCAGCGCAGCCCGCAGAACTATGGGGTTCTGCTGCCCCTCAACGAATACGAACAGCTGCTCTCGCTGGCGCTGCAGCAGGACGCGCCGCTGCTGCGCGAAGGAGGGCGCTTCGGCGACTTCCGCCACGCCGATTTTCGCGCCACGCTGCAGTTTTATCTCGACCTGTTCAAGAATGGCCTGGCGCCGCGCCTGTCGGCCACGGCGATTTCGAACGTGTGGGACGAATTTGCGAAGGGTTTTTTCGCCTTCTATATCTCCGGACCGTGGAATATCGGCGAATTCAAACGGCGCCTGCCGCTTGCGAAGCAGCACACCTGGATGACGGCGCCTTTGCCGGGACCGCACGGCGCCGGTGCGTCGGTGGCCGGCGGCGCCAGCCTGGTGATATTCAAGGCGTCGCAGCACAAGGAAGAGGCATGGAAGGTGGTCGAATACCTGTCGCAGCCCCACGTGCAGCGCCGTTTTTACCAGATGACCGGCAACCTGCCGCCGCGCCGCAGCGCATGGAATGACCCGGCATTGCAGGGCGACCCGTATTCGGCCGCGTTCCGCGAGCAGCTCGAACGCGCCAAGTCGCCGCCCAAGGTGCCGGAATGGGAGCGCATCGGCACCGAGATGCGCATCGTCACCGAGGCGCTGGTGGCCGGGCGCATGACGATCGAGCAGGCCGTGACGGAACTCGATGCGCGCACCGACCGCATCCTGGAAAAGCGCCGCTGGATGCTCGATCAGCGGGGCCGGGCATGACGACCGGGCGCGCCGCGTGGTGGATGGTGGGGCCGCCGCTGCTGGTGATCGGCATGTTTTTCTTCGTTCCGGTGCTGGCGGCGCTGGCGATGAGCATGACCGACTTCGACCTGTACGCGCTGGCGGACCTCGACAACCTGCGCTTCGTCGGCCTGGCCAATTATGCGGAGCTGCTGCAAACGCCGCTGTTCTGGAAGGCGCTGGGTAACACGCTGTTTTTCGTCGTGGCCGGCGTACCGCTCTCGATTGCCGCCTCGCTCGGCGCGGCGCTGCTGCTCAATTCACGGCTGGCGTGGTTCAAGCCGCTGTTTCGTACCGCCTTCTTCGCGCCGGTGGTGACGTCGATGGTGGCGGTCGCCGTCATCTGGCGCTACCTGTACCACTCGCGCTATGGTTTCATCAATTACGGGCTCGATCTGGCCGGGCTGGCGCCGCTCGACTGGCTGGGCGATCCACGCTTCGCGATGCCTTCGATTATCCTGTTCGCGGTCTGGAAGAACTTCGGCTACAACATGATCATCTTCCTGGCCGGCCTGCAAAGCATACCGGGCGATCTGTACGAAGCGGCCGAACTCGATGGCGCGCGCAGCGTGGCCATGCTGCGCCATATCACCTTGCCGGCCCTGGCGCCGACCATGTTCATGGTCAGCATCCTCACCATGGCCGGCTATTTCCAGCTGTTCGCGGAACCGTACATGATGACCGAGGGCGGGCCGCTGCAAAGCACCGTCAGCGTGCTGTACTTCATGTACGAGCAAGGCTTCAAGTGGTGGAACCTGGGCAGCGCCACGGCGGTGGCCTTCATCCTGTTCCTGCTGATGTTCGGCGTGACCATGCTGCAAATGCGCGTGGCCGGCCGCGGGCTGGAAGAATGAGCGCGCGCGCCGGCGCCAATCCGCGGCGCGTGTTCGTCAACGCCATGCTGATACTGTGCGCGCTGCTGGCCATGTTCCCGCTGCTGTGGATGACGTCCGTGTCGTTCATGGCGCATGGCGAGGCGAGCCACTTTCCGCCGCCGCTGCTGCCGCGCCAGGCCACCCTGGCCAATTACATGGAGCTGTTTTCGCAGGCCGGCATCGGGCGCTATTTCCTCAACAGCCTGATGCTGGCGCTGGCGGCGACCTTGCTCTCGCTCGCGTTCAACGTGGGCGCGGGCTACGCCTTCGCCAAGCTGCGCTTCGCGGGACGCGACCGCATCTTCAAGCTGCTGCTGGGGGCACTGGTGATTCCGGGGCAGGTAGCGATGCTGCCGCTGTTTTTGATCATGAAGCAGATGGGACTTGTGAATACCTACATCGGGGTATTGGTGCCGGCGGCGGCCAGCATCTTCGGGATTTTCCTGGTGCGCCAGTACGCGCTGACGATTCCCGATGCGCTGCTGGAGGCGGCGCGGCTCGATGGCGCCAGCGAGTTCCGCATCTTCCGCTCGATCGTGCTGCCGCTGCTGGCGCCGATCCTGGTGACCTTGGCGATCTTCAGTTTTCTCGGCAGCTGGAACGACTTCATGTGGCCCCTGATCGTCCTCACCGACAAGGATCTGTACACCCTGCCGGTGGCGCTGGCATCGCTCTCGCGCGAGCATGTGCAGGATAACGAGATGATGATGGCCGGGTCGGTGCTCACCATTTTGCCGGTGCTGCTGCTGTTCCTGGTCTTGCAGCGCTATTACATCCAGGGCCTGCTGGTCGGCAGCGTAAAGGGATAAGGCCGCCGGCCGCCATGTCATCGCAGTGAACATCACCAGGGCAAAACATGACGAACGCAATCGTATTTCCCAAGCACTTCCTGTGGGGCGCATCGACGTCGGCCTACCAGATCGAAGGCTCGCCGCTGGCCGACGGCGCGGGGCCGAGCATCTGGCAGCGCTTCGCTCACTCGCCCGGCAATATTCGCGATGGCGACACGGGCGATGTCGCCTGCGACCATTACCGCCGCTCGGCGCAGGATGTGGCGCTGATGCGCGAGATCGGCTTGCAGGCTTACCGCTTCAGCATTTCGTGGAGCCGGATCATGCCGGCCGGCCGCGGCGCGGTCAATCCCGTCGGGATCGGGTTCTACGACGAGCTGGTGGACCGCTTGCTGGCACACGGCATCAAGCCGATGGTCACCCTGTTCCACTGGGACCTGCCGGAGGCGCTGGACAACCAGGGCGGCTGGCTCAATCGCGACATCGCCGGCTGGTTCGCCGACTATGCGCGCGTGATGTTCGACCGCCTCGACGACCGGGTCACCTCGTGGGCCACGCTCAACGAGCCATGGGTGGTGTCCGACGGCGGCTACCTGAATGGTACCCTGGCGCCCGGGCACCGCAACCGCTTCGAAGCCCCCATCGCCGCGCATAACCTGATGCGCGCGCACGGTGCGGCGGTGAAGGTGTACCGCGAGGTGGGCAAGCACCAGATCGGGCTGGTGGTCAACCTGGAACCCAAGTACCCGGCCAGCGACAGTGCGGCCGACCAGGACGCGGCCGCGCGCGGCCACGCTTACATGAACGGGCAATTCCTCGATCCGGTGTTTTTCGGGCGCTATCCCGACAAGATGAAGGACGTGTACGGCGACGCCTGGCCCGAGTGGCCGGCCGGGGATTTCGACGTGATTCGCCAGCCGCTCGACTTCATCGGTGTCAATTACTACACGCGCAGCGTCACGCGCGACGAGGCGAGTGCCTGTCCGCTGCGTGCGGTGGCGGTGCGCCAGCCGCTGGCCACCTACACCGAGACCGGTTGGGAGGTGTACGCCAGGGGCTTGAGCGACACGCTTGAATGGGTGGCGGCGCGCTACGGCAATCCGCCGCTGTACATCACCGAAAATGGCGCCGCGTTTTTCGATCCGCCGGTGGCCGAAGGAGGGCGGGTGCACGATCCGCTGCGCGTCGATTACTACCAGAAGCATCTGCGCGCGATTCACGAGGTGATGCAAAAGGGCGTGGACGTGCGCGGTTACTGCGCCTGGTCGCTGCTCGACAACCTGGAATGGGCACACGGCTTTTCCAAACGCTTCGGCATCGTGCACGTGAACTTCGCGACCCAGGAGCGCACGCTCAAGGACAGCGCGTATTTTTACCGTGAGGTTATCGCCACCAACGGCGCCGTGCTCGATGGCGTGCCGGCGCGGCCGTCCCCGTGGAGCGGCGCGGCCATGTGGACCGAGTAGGCAAGCGGGGCGGCAAATAGGGGGAAAGCCACCGGCGGTTACAAAATGGTGTTGTATTCATGCTGCAAAAATGGAAAGTAAGAAGTCAAAAAAATAATGCGCAGGTGGAATCATAGTTTACCTATGACAGCGTGATTTTTATAAGGCGCGCAGGCGTGCGGAATGCAGGGCACAGACGGGCTGAATGTCGAAAACAGCAGAATATTGTTAATAAACAATTTCTCAAATACACTTACATCTGCTAAACTGCTCGACTCGTTAGAATTTGTGCAATAGATCAGGCCATGTATGTGGGCTGTCGCCTGCCCGCCATGCTGCCTGCTCAACCTCAAAAATCGCTTCGTTTCCCGCCGCGCCGCCTCGCCCTGGCTTCCCTCGTGCGCGCCGCGCTGCTGCTCATGCCGGCGTCCACAGTGTCGGCGCAGCAGCTTCCGGTGCCGGCAGCAAGCGCGCCCAATCCGCTCGACGTCGCGCAGGAAGGCATCCGGCGCCAAGAGGAACGCCTGCGCGAACAGCAGCAGCAATTGCAGGCCAAGGCCGACCTGCTGCAACCGGCGCAGGCGGCCGCCGACATGAGCAAGCTGCCCGTCGAGACGCCTTGCTTCCTGATCAAGAGCATGACTGTTGGTAGCAAGCAGGAGCTCGGCTCGATGGCATCGGCCGTGGCGCCCTTTATCGGCCAGTGCGTCGGGGTGCAAGGGGTGCGCCAGATCGCCGCCGTGCTTGACGCCAGGCTGATCGCGCAGGGTTACGTCACCAGCCGGGTCAGCCTGCCGCAGCAAAACCTGAGCGAGGGCAAGCTGGTGTTCGCCCTGCACATCGGCCGCGTTGGCGGCGTGAAGATGGTCAAGGCCGGCGTGCCGGGCGACGTGGCGGACGATGCCTGGGGAACCTGGAAGAACGCCTTTCCGCTCTCCGCCGGCGACGTACTCAATATCCGCGACCTGGAGCAGGGCGTCGAGCAGATGAAGCGCTTGCCGAGCCAGGCGGTCACCACCCGCATCGAGCCGGGCATGGATGCGGACACCAGCATCGTGCTGCTCGAACGCCAGACCGGCAGCCTGCTGGAGCGCACGCACGCTTCCGTCAGCCTGGACAATTCCGGTTCGGTGGCTTTGGGCCGGGCGCAGTTGTCCGGTTCCCTGTCGCTCGACAACGCCGCCGGCCTGAACGATATTTTCAGCCTGAGCAGCAATATCAATGCCCAGCAGCCCAAGCGCGACCATCGCAGCACCAGCCTGTCGGCCAACTACAGCATTCCCTGGGACTATCACAGCTTCAGCGTGTCGCACAGCAGCAGCCGCTTCGCCCAGTTCGTGCAAGGTACGACAGCGCGTTTCCTGTCCAGCGGCAGCAGCAGCACGGCCGAGGCCAAATGGAATTACCTGGCGTGGCGCAGCGCGTCGGCCAAGGCCGGCGTGTATGCGGCCATCTCGACCCGCCGCGCGCAGAGTTTTCTCGACGACGTGGAACTGGTCGTGCAGCGCCGCCGCACCACCGGCGCCCAGGCCGGCCTGACCCTGAAGCACTACCTCGGCCAGGGCCTGCTCGATCTCGACCTCGGCTACCGCCAGGGCATCGGCCTGGGCAGCGCCGAGGCCGACTATCCGAGCGCGGCCGACGGCGGCCTGACCCTGCGTCCGCGCATCTATAGCGTCAACGCCTCGTACAGCCAGCCGTTCAAGCTGGCCGAACGCGCACTGCAGTACAGCGCCAGCCTGCGCCTGCAACAGACCGGCGACATGAGCTTGTCGGCCGACCAGATCAGCATCGGCGGGCGCTACAGCGTGCGCGGCTTCGACGGCGACAGCGTGCTGATGGCCGAAAGCGGCGCGATCCTGCGCCAGGACGTCTCGACCGGCCTGCCCTCGTTCGCCGGTATCGACAGCAGTGTATTCATCGCGCTCGACGCCGGCAAGGTCTGGGGGCCGAGCGCCGCCGGCCTGGTGGGCGACACCCTGGCCGGTTTCGCCGCCGGCCTGCGCGGCAGGTGGAAGTCGCTGGTATTCGATATCAGCCTGGCCACCCCGGTCAGCAAGCCGGAGCGCTTCAAGACGCGCGCGCTCACGCCGTATGTTTCGGTCACGTATTCGCGCTGATTGGCGCAGCGCAGACAGTTCAGTCCCCCCGCAGTACCCGTTTGACGCCGTTCAGGCACCCCAAGGACCCATCATGAAATCACCTATCCGCCATCTGTTAAAGAGCAAACAATCGACCTTGACCGCGGCCGACCGGCAGGTCCTGGCGCAGCTGGAGCAGCCGATGGAGGCGGTGGGCCGTGGCGGCCGTCCGTGGGCGCGGGTGGTGGCGAGGATGATGATCGTGCTGCAGATCTTGCAGACGGCGCTGATCGCGGGACCGGCTTACGCGCAGGTTGTGGCCGCCGGCAACGCGCCGGCCGGGCAAAAGCCGCTGGTCGATGCCGCCGCCAACGGCGTGCCGATCGTGCTGATCGCGCCGCCAAGCGCGGCCGGCGTGTCGCACAACCGCTACGACCAGTTCAACGTGGATAGCAGGGGCTTGATCCTGAATAACAGCCGGGAGAGTGTCGGCACCCAGCTGGGCGGTATCGTCAACGGTAATATGCAGTTGGGCACCACCAGCGCCCGCATCATCCTGAACGAAGTCACGTCCGGCAATCCGTCGCGCCTGAACGGCTATATCGAAGTGGCAGGGCAGCGCGCCGACCTGGTCATCGCCAACCCCAACGGCATCAGCTGCGACGGCTGCGGCTTTCTCAATACCGCCGGCCGCGCCACCTTGACCACCGGCACGCCGCAATACAATAGCGCCGGCCAGCTCGACAGCCTGAACGTGCAGCGCGGCGTGATTAGCATCGGCGCCCGTGGCTTAAATGCCAGCAATGTCGAGCAGCTCGACCTGCTGGCGCGCGGCATCGTGATCGAAGGCGAGATCTCCACCAAGAACTTGCAGGCCGTCCTGGGCGCCAACAAGGTCTTGTACGGCACGCTCAAGGCCACCCAGCAGGATGGCAGCGGCAATGCGCCCAAGTTCGCCATCGATATCGCCGACCTGGGCGGCATGTACGCCAACCAGATCTATCTGGTCGCCACCGAAAAGGGCCTGGGCGTAAACAGCGCCGGCCGCATCGCTTCCCTGTCGGAAAACCTGACCCTGAGCGCGCAGGGCGACCTGACCCTGAAGGACAATTACAGCAAGAAAGACGTCGACCTGTCCAGCAGCGGCAAGGTGACGTTGGCGGGACAGACCAACGCCGAGCGCAACGTGCGCATCGCTGCGGCCGAGCGCATTGCCGTCAACAACGGCGCCGTGCTGCGCGCGGAGCAAAGCGTGCTGCTCACCACCGGCCAGATCGACAACAGCGGCAGCGTGATCCAGAAGTCCGCCAGCGCGACCCTGGTGCTGGCCGCCGAGCGCATCAACAGCAGCGGCAGCATGTATTCGGCCACCGACCTCAGTTTGCAGGCCCGGACTATCGACGGCAAGGGCGGCGTCTTGCAGGCAGAGCGCGCCCTGAAGGTGTCCGCCGACAGCATCATGGTGGACCAGCAGCAGTGGGCCGCCAACGAGGCGGTCACGGTCAAGGCCGGCCAACTGCGCGCTGCCAACAGCGTGCTGGCGGCCGGAACGGATCTGTCCCTCAATGCCAGCGGCGCCCTGAACATCCAGGGCAGTAGCTTGACGGCCAAAAAGGCCATCGACCTGCGCGGCCAGGGCGTAAACACCGCCGCCGCGACCGTCTCGGCGGCCGCGCTGGCCATCGATGCTGGCAAGGGCAAGCTGGACAACACCGGCGGCGTGATCTACGCGGCCGGCAACATCGACCTGCGCGCCGCCGGCATCGACAATACGCGCGGCAAGATCGTCGCGACCGACAAGCTGGCGCTCGATGCCGGTGGTGGCACGCTCGACAACACGGGCGGCACGCTGGCATCGAAGGATGCCGTGTTCGGCAACGTCGGCAGCATCCGTAACCGCGAAGGCACCCTGTCCACCACCAGCGACCTGGTGCTGGACGGCGCCCTCGACAACAATAAAGGCAAGCTCATCACCGCCGGGGCGCTCACGTTCTCCGGTACGTCGCTGGACAATGCCGGCGGCGCCATCCAGGCCGGCAATGCCGTCAGCCTCACCGCCAGCGGCCTGATCGACAGTGCCGACGGTATCATCCAGAGTACCTCGGCCGGCGTCGCCATCAAGGCTGGGCGCCTCGACAATACCAAGGGCGCGATTGCGGCGGCCAAGGACATTGCCATCGATGCCGGCCGCGTGCTCGGGCGCGATGGCGACATCAGTGCCGGCGGCAAGCTGGCCGTCAGCGGCGCGGCACTCGACCTGGGCGGCGCCAGCCTCGCCAGCAACGGCACGCTCGACCTTGCCGCCAGCGACATCCTGGCCGGCGCTGCCAAGCTGCAAGCCGGGCAGGCGTTGACCGTCAAGGCAGGCAATCTGTCGGCCGCCGGCGCCACGATCGCCTCGGTCGGCAGCGTGAACGTTGCCGCCACCGGCGACGCCCGGCTGGACAAGGCCGCGATTGGCGCCAACGGCAACGTGGACATCAATGGCCGCAAGCTGCATGCCCAGCAACTGCGCGTGGAAAGTAGCGGCACCGTCGCGCTCAAGGCCGACAGTGTCGACCTGCAGGACGCCAGCCTGTCCGGCGCGCGCGGCCTCGGCCTGGCGGCCGGCACCTTGCTGATGAAGGGCGGCAGCGCCGTTTCCGGCGGCAAGCTGACCGTGACCGGCCAGAGCCAGCAGGGCGGCAAACTGTCGGCCGCGGGTGACGTCGAGGTCCGCATGGACAAGCAGCTCGACCTGACTGGCGGCGCCATCCGCGCCGGCGGCGATATCGCGGTGCGTGCCGAAGGCATCGTCACCGACCAGGCGCTGCTTGGCGGCAAGCACATCGTGCTCGATGCCGGCCTTGGAAGCGTGAGCAACGTGCAGGGCACGATCGTGGCCGAGTCCGGCGGCGGCACGCGCGCTCCGGCGCTGGTGGTGCGCGGCAATGGCATCGACAACAACCGTGGCGTCCTGTCGTCCGACGCGAATGCCGTGTTCGACGCAAAAACCCAGGCGTTCGACAACAACGGCGGCAAGGTCGTCGTGAGCGGCGACATGGATTTGTCGGCAGGCGCGCTGAAAAATCGCTCCGGCAGCATCGCCACGGGCAGCAGCATCGTCATGCGCGGCAACGACGTCGACAATACCGACGGCCAGCTGCGTTCCGGCAAGGATGTCATCATCGAAGCGAACGGCCAGCGCCTCGGCAACGACCGCGGCGTGATCGAGGCGCAGGGCACGATGACCCTGCTGGCAGCCGACTTGAGCAACATCGGCGGCCGATTCGCCGCCAACCAGACCCTTAACCTGACTGCCGGTGCACTGAATAACAGCGGCGGCACGCTGGCGGCCGGCAAGGACCTGACCCTGAGCGTGAGCGGCGTGGCCAACAGCGGCAACGGCAGCTTGAACGCGGGCGGGCCGGTCAGCATCAGTGCCGGGCGTTTCGACGCGGACGGCGCACAGATCTCGTCGCACGAGCAGATCGTCATTGCAGCCGGCCAGGGCATGTACCTGGACCAGAGCACTATCCATGCCGGCGGCTCGGTCGATCTGTCCGCCAACAACATGCAAGCGAAGGGCGCGACTATTCTCAGCAACGGCGCCATCGCCGTTAGCGGACGCGACAGCGTCAATCTTGCCGGCAGCGACATCAACGCCAACGGCGCGGTGAGCGTCAAGGCCGCCAACGGCGCCAGCCTGCAAGGCACGCAGATTGCGAGCAATGCCGAACTGCGCATCGACGCCGCCAACATCGACGGCGGCGCCAGCCGCCTGTCGAGCGCGGGCGACCTGGACTTGCATGCGGGCACGGGCGGCATCGTCCTTGCTGGCGCGCATGTGGCCAGCGGCGCCGGCCTGCGCATCGACGGCAAAGGCATCGATGCCGCCAACGCAACCCTGGCGGCAAAGAGCGATATCGCGCTCGATACGCGCGGCGCGGACTACAAGGCTGACGGCGGCCGGCATCGCAGCGAGAGCGGCGGCATCACGCTCAAGGCCAACAATATCGACACTGGCGGCAGCGCCGGCCAGATTGCCGACAGCGGCTTCATCGCCAAGGGCAGCATTGCGCTCGAAGCAAGCGGGCAGATTAACGCCGCCAACAGCACCATTTCTTCCGGCGGCAATGTGGCGCTCAATGCCGGTCAGGGCATCAGCACGGCTGGCGGCGCGGTATCGGCCATCGGCAGCGCGGCCTTGTCGGGCGCCACCATCAACAATGCCGGCGGCGCGATTGCCGCCAACGGCGCGCTCAAGCTGCTTGCCCGCGACGGCGGCATCGACAATGGCGGCGGCAGCATCTTGTCGCGCGACCAACTGACATTGCACACGCACACCGGCCTCGACCGCATCGCCGGCAAGCCGGTTGCGGCCGGCGGCGCGACAGACCTGAACAACAAGGGCGGCTCCATCGTGGGCGTGGCCGGGGCCGTCATCAATAGCGGCACCATCGACAATAGCGGCGGCAAGATCGCCAGCGGCGACACCCTGGTGCTCGACCTCGGCAACAGCGACTTCAAGGGCGCCAAAGGCAGCGTGCTCAGCGAAAAGGCGCTGACCCTGACCGCGCGCCAGATCGACCTGAGCGCCGGCCAGCTGCGCGCGGGCAAGGGCGTGAGCCTGTCCGCCGAGCAGATCGTGGCGCAAGGCGCGGCCATCAGCGCCGCCGCCGGCGACCTGCTGATCGACAGCAAGGGCGGTTCGATCGACGCCAGCCACGCGGACATGCTGGCCTCGGGCCTGCTGAGCCTGAAATCGGGCACGGCCGACCTGGCGCACGCCAAGCTCTCCAGCGGCGCCGGCACCAGTATTGCCAGCGCAGCGCTCGATGCGCGCCAGGCCATCATCCAGGCCGGCGGCGATATCGCCATCGCCAGCGGCGCGGCAATCAACGCCCAGGACGCGGCCATCGGCGCCGGCGGCAAGCTGGACGTGACCGCCAGTTCGCTCAAGGGTGGCCAGTATTCGGCATTCAAGGACTTGACGGTGGTGACCACGGGCGCCATCGACCTGGGCAAGAGTGCCCTGCCGGGCGCGCAGGGCGGCGCCTTCCTCACGGATAAGGCGCTCCATGTCAAGGCGCAGGGCGTCATCCTCGATGACGGCCGCGCGATCGGCAAGAACATCACGCTCGACGTCGGCAACGGCGTGCTGAGCAATCGCGGCGGCACCATCCTCGCCACCGATGCCGCCGCCAACGCGCCGGCCCTCAAGCTCACCAGCAATGGCATCGACAGCACGGGCGGCAGCATCGTCAGCAACGGCGACCTGATCATCAACAGCGGCAGCGGTGCCGTGGACAACAGCAAGGGCACGCTTGGCGCCCTGGGAAAACTCGACATCGTGGCCGGCAAGCTCGGCAACGCGGGCGGCAAGGTGGTGGCCAACACGGCGCTCACGATGCAGGTGCAGGCCGTTGACAACCATGGCGGCAAGATCCAGGCCGGCACCAGCCTGAACGTCAAGGCAGGCGATATCGACAACCGCGCCGGCACCCTGGCCGGCAGCACCGGCATCGACCTGACGGCCGGCAAGGTCGACAGCAGCGACAAGGCGCTGATCGGCAGTAATGGCAACGTTACCTTGCATACCAAGGGCTTGGACAACAGCGGCAGCCAGGTCAAGGCCGGCGGCAAGCTGGCCATCGATACCGGCACGGCGGGCGCCATCACGAACGTCAAGGGCAGCCTGGCCAGCGATGGCGGCATGACCCTGGCCAGCGCCGGCGCGCTGGACAACAGCGGCGGCGCCATTGCGGCCGGCGCGGGCCTGGACGCGCAGATCCAGGGCGCGCTGGTCAACAAGGATGGCAATATCGTGGCCGGCAAGAACCTCGGACTGAGCGTCACGGACGGGCTCGCCAATCGGGGCGGCGCCATCCAGGCCGGCGGCGACATGCTGGTTGCCGCAAACAAGGGCATAGCCAACGATGCCGGCAAGCTGATCGCCAACGGAGCGCTCGACATCGACGGCGCCTCGCTCACCAGCAAGAAAGGCTTGATCAGCGCGGGCAAGGACTTGACGCTCGACGTCAAGACCCTCGGCGGCGCGCTCGACAACCAGGGCGGCCAGATCCAGGCCAGCGGCAAGGCCAGCATTGCGGCCAAGGGCGTGGGCAACGTCGACGGCGTGATCATCGCCAGCGACGACCTGATGCTCGACGCAGGCAAGGCGTTGCTCGACAACCGTGGCGGCATCGTGCAAAGCGCCAAGGCATCGGTCGCGATCGACGCCGGCGACATCGCCAGCCAGGGCACGGGCAGCGCCATCGTGGCGGCGGGCAAGCTGACGGTTGCTGGCAATAACATCGACAGCGGCAAAGGCTTGATCAGCGCGGGCAAGGACCTGTCGCTGATCGCGCAGGGCGCGCTCGGCAACGCGCAGGGCCGCATCACGGCCGGCGCGCACGCCACCGTGCAGGGCAAGGGCATCGACAACAGTGGCGCGCTGCTCAGTGCCGGAAAAACCATGAGCGTGCAGGCCGGCAGCGGCACCTTGCTCAACAGCGGCGGCAGCGTCCTGGCGGGCGAAACGCTCAAGCTGGACGCGCGCAGTGTACACAACCTGGGCGGGACCCTGGCATCGAACGGCGACCTGACCTTGCTGGCCGACAGCGGCGGCACGGTCGACAACAGCGCCGGCACCATCCGCAGCGCGCAGGGCAGCGTCAGCCTGACGGGCGGGCAGCTGCGCAATGGTGCCATCGGCGCCGGCGGAGTGATCGCGGCCGGGAAAGACGTGACGATCAGCGCCAATGGCGCGCTGCTCAACCGCGACGGCGCCATCGAAGCGGCCAACAAGCTGACCATCCAGGCCGGCGCTGCGCTCGATAATACCAACGGCAAGCTGACCGGCGCCAAGGCGCTGGCCGTCAGCGCCAATGGCATCACCTCGGTCAACGGTTCCATGCTCAGCAATGGCGCACTGAGCGCCAACGCGGGTACGGGCGCGTTCGACAACAGCAAGGGCATCATTTCCGGCGGCGGCAACACCACCTTGAACGCGGCCGGCCGATTCGACAATACCGACGGCAAAATCACCACGGGCGCCAATCTGGTGGCCACGACCGGCGCGTTCGACAATGTACGCGGCCTGGTCAGCGCCCAGGGTGGCGCCAACCTGAGCACTGCGGCCTTCGATGGCCGTAAGGGCGAGGTCATCGGCCAGCAAGCGCTGACGATCAATACCCAGGGTGCGCGTTTCGATGGTTCGGGCGGACGCTTTGCCAGCAATGGCGGTGTGACCCTGGCCACCGGCGACGCCGTGCTGACCGGCAGCACCATCGCCGCCGGCGACAGCTTCGCCATCCAGTCGCTGGGCGCGAACACGCGCCTGGACGCCAACGGCATCCAGATCGCCGTCACCAAGAACATCACCATGACGGGCGCGGACGTGGCCCTGAATGGCAGCAGCCTGCAAGCCGGCAATACGATTACCGTGGCAGGCAGCACGGTTGGCTTGAACAATGCGGCTCTGGCCGCGAACAGCGCCGTCAATATCAACGGCACCGATGTGCAGGCCGCCGCCATCAACATCAGCACCCAGGGCGATATTTCCCTACAGGCGAGCAATACCCTGGACTACCGCAACGGGCAGTTCGCTGCCGGCAATAATGCCGCCATCTATGGTGGCGGCCTGGTGGCCACGTCCGGCGCCAAGCTGGCGGCCGGCAAACGCTTGTCGTTCGGCATGGGGCAGCAGTCTGTCGATTTCAGCGCGCTCGACTTTACCTATCAGTTCGGCACCGACCTGCTGGTGCAAGCCATGGGCATTCGTACCGGCGGCGTGGCGATCAGCGCCGACAACCTGTTCTTCGACGCCGGCACCGGCGTGCTCGACAACACTGGCGGCACTTTGTCCGCCACCGGCGTGATCGAATTCAAGGCGCGCGGCATGGTCAACAGCGGCGGCCTGATCGCGGCGGACCATCTGGTGTCGCTCGACTCCGGCAACGGCGCGCTGATCAACAGCGGCGGCACCATCGCCAGCGCTGCCGGCAAGATCGGCATCACGGGCAGCGACCTGCTCAATACCAATGGCGGCAATATCACCGCCGCCGACACGGTGACCGTGACGACCACGGGCCTGGCCGACAATGCGGGCGGCAATATCGTCGCCGATGGCGTGGTGAGCGTGGAGAGCGGTACCCTGGGCAACGCCAAGGGCCAGGTGGTCAGCAACAAGGACAAGGTCGCCATCAAGGTCGGCACTTTCGACAATAACGGCGGCCTGGTCAGCGCCAAGACGGCGCTGGATATCACAACCAAGCTGGGTGTCGGCAATAAGGGCGGCAGCCTGGTCGCCGGCCTTGACGCAAGCATCGTCGCCAACAATGGCGTGGACAATACCGGCGGCGTCATTGGCGCCGCGGGGAAAGTGGCGCTGACCAGCAGCACTGGCGTTGTGATCAACCAGGGCGGCTCGATCCAGAGCGATACCTCGACGGTCGCCATCGATGCCGGCAACGGCATCTGGAACCAGAACGGCGATATCTACGGGCTGACCGGCGTGCAGGCCAGGACCGACGCCAACCTGCTCAATATGCAGGGCGGCCGGATCGCCAGCCAGGGTGACGTCAAGCTCAGCAGCCTCAAGGGCAAGCTGGACAACACGGACGGCATCGTCAGTTCGGGCAGCGCCCTGATCGTGGCGGCCAAGGACGTGCACAATGCGGGTGGCGTGCTGTCGGGCTTGACGTCGGCCAAGGTCGATGCCGAGAGCGTCGACAACACTGCCGGCGTGATCGAAGCGGGCACGGGCGGCATCGCGATCACGGCCAAAACGCTGACCAACGATAACAGCGGCACCCAGCGCGGGATTGTCAGCAAAGGCGACATCACCATCAGCGGCGGCACGGTCAAGCAGAACGGCGGCTATATCGGCGCCGACGGCAAGCTGACCATCGACGGCAGCAGCATCGACAATACCGGCGGCTCGACCATGCTGGCCTTGAAGGAATTGAGCCTGACCGCAACCACGGGCATCAATAACCAGGACGGCAATATCAAGTCCGCGCTCGATACCACGCTCAAGGCGCCGGTGCTGAATAACGTCGGCGGCACGGTGTTTGCGAACAATAACCTCCTGGTGGACGCGGCGGCGATCGATAACAGCAATACCAGCAACGGCGCGTTCGACAAGGGCTTGCTGGCATCGAACACGGTGACCGTGAATGCGGCCACGGTGGGCAATGTGAATGGCGCGATCGTGGCGCTGAAGAACCTCAAGGTGGCTGGTTCGGCCAGTATCAATAATACGGGCGGGCAGCTGAGCGGCGAAGCAGTCACGATTGACACGGCGGACTTCGTCAATACCAGCGGGCGCACCGATGCCACCACCATGCTGACGGCGACCATGAAGAAATTCAGCGCCGACGGCGTGATGGCATCCAGCGGCACCCTGCGCCTGGCCATGGATGGCGATTACACCAACGGCGGTATCGTGGCGGCCGAGAACAATCTGGAGATTGTTCTCAATAACGGCAAGTACACCAATAACGGTACGATCAGCGCGGCCAAGGACCTGAGCCTGTCGGCCACGGAGTTGAATAACTACGGCTCGATCAGCGCGACCAATACGACGCTCGATGTCGGCACGTTTACCAATGCCGGCACCGGCGTAGTCAATTCGATCGGCACCACGACGGTCACGGGTGGCAGCACCTTCAATAGCGGGCGGATTTACGGCGGCAACGTGGTGATGGGCGGCGCGGTGACGAATGAGAAGGATGCCACCATCGGCGCGCGCGATACCTTGACCATGAGCGGCTTGTTGATCAATAAGCCGGGCGCTAATGTGCTCAGCCTTGGCAATATGACGCTGGGTAGCGTGGTCAATGCGGGCGCGCGAATCGAATCAGGTGCAAACCTGGACATCGGCAGCCTGACCAACCTGAATTGCGTGAACGGTGGCGTCGATAACGGCCAGGGCGCATCCAATTGCAGCGCGTATGGATTAAAGGGCGGAATTGCTTATTCCGACCAGACCACGGTTGTGCCAGTCAATTTCATCACTATTACGCCCAGAGGCTCGAATACTGCCTATACGCTGGACCAGTTGTCGTACTACACGGACGACCAGCACTACTATATTCATCCTAGCGATTTGCACAACAAGATCGAGGATTACACCAAGACCACGATCGACACTCGCACCATTGTGAAATCGGTTGTCGACAGCTCAAACGCCGGATTGGTAACGGCGGCGGGTAATATCACGGCGAAAGCGGCGATGAACGTCGACAGCCAGATTGTCGCCGGCGGTAACGTCTCCATCACCGGCGCCGCTGAAGTTGGGAATGGCGTTGAGAAAACGCCAGGCGATACGGTCAACATCTCTACCCAGGGAACCCAGGCCATCACGGAAAATGGAAGTAGCTATTTTACCGAAGTCAAGAATGATTGCGACTGGAAGGGGAAATGCAAACACTATCGAGTAGATAGCAAATTCACGGCCATTCAGGACGTCGGCCCTACAACATCGATCGATGTTGCCGCCGTTTTGTACGACAGTGGCGGCATGGCGCCCGCGCCGGCCGCTCCTGATGACGCAACGATTGCCCCTGCCGATCCGGCGAAAGTCGTCGGTACCCTTGGCACCGGCGTAGCCGGCAATCTCACCGCCAGCAGTGGCAACACTGCGGCGGGCGACGTGACGACTACGAAGACGGGTAACGTCGCCACCTACACGACCGGCAGCACGACCGTCGGCATCAACGTCGGCGCGATCAATGCCGATACCGCGGTGCAGGGCGTGGCAGCTCAGGGCGTTAGCGCCGGCGGCACGCCATCGGTTGACACCTCCGTCGCCGCTGGCGGCACCAAGATCGGTGCGCAGGCAGCCGGTACTGCCAGCGGAGCGGGCCCGGTCTCGACCGACGCCCAGCAACAAGGCAGCGGCGGCGCAACGGACGTTACGGTCGGCACGAGCGCCCAGCCTATCGTCAAGGGCCAGGTGGCAGGCAATGCCCTGCCTGGCAGCGTCATCGCGGGCAATGCCCGCGCAGCCCAGCAA
>NZ_JAQOZV010000066.1:0-36443 GCF_030348125.1 Massilia sp. DJPM01 | reverse complement strand
GCCGGCTACCGCGCCGCCGCCAGCAGCGGACATGCTGGCGCGCGCGCGCCGCCAGGCCGACCTGGGCGACTACAGCGGCGCCGCGGCAGCCTGCCGCGAACTGCTCGAGCAGAACCCCGATTCGGCCGACGCCTACTTCATCCTCGGCATGGTCAGCGAATGCGAACAGCGCATCGCCGAAGCGGGCGACCACTGGCGCCGCTGCGTCTACCTGCAGCCGGACCACTACGAAGCGCTGTGCCACCTGGCGCTGCTGGCCGAACAAAGTGGCGAGCCGGCCCAGGCGGCCGCCCTCAAGCAGCGCGCCGCGCGCATCTACCAGCGCCGCAATGACGGCGACCAACGCAAAGGCGCCCCATGACGACCGCGCCCGACCAGCCGCACGCGCTGGACCTCGACGATTGCTGGAACAGGATCGGCGTGGCCGGCGACCTCAGTTGCCCCAAGCTCGCGCAGCATGTCCACTGCCGCAACTGCGATGTGTACGAGGGCGCGGCGCGCCACAGCATGCGGCGCCCGGTCGGGCCGGGCTACCGCGACGACTGGGCCGCCCTGCTGCGCCAGCCGCAGGCCGAGCGCGCGCGCCACGACCACTCCGGGCTGGTGTTCCGCCTGGGGCGCGAATGGCTGATGCTGCCGACCCGGATGGTGTCCGCGGTCGCACCGCTCGCCGCCAGCCACTCGCTGCCGCACCGCAGCGGCGGCGCCCTGACCGGCATCGTCAACGTCGGCGGCACCCTGGCGCCAGCGATCGCGCTGGCCAGCATGCTCGGGATCGATGAAAACGACGCCCCGGCCCAGGGCGGACGCCACGTGTTCGCGCGCCTGCTCGTCATCGTCTGGGAAGAGCAGCGCTTCGCCCTGCCGGTGGCCGACCTGCACGGCATCCTGCGCTACGGCGCGGCCAGCGTGGGCGCGCCGGCGGCCACCCTCAACAAGGGCTTGCAGCGCTTCATCACCGGCGTGCTGACCCACGGCGAGATGCGCATCGGCGTGCTCGATGCGCCGCTGGTCGGCCACCAGCTGACAAGGTTGCTGCGATGAGCACCGGCGGCGGCGACCTCAGTCAATTCTCGATGCTGGACCTGTTCCGCATGGAGGCGGACGGCCAGACCCAGGTCCTCACCGATGGCCTGTTGAGCATGGAGCGCGGCGGCGGCGACGCTTCCACCCTTGAGGCGATGATGCGCGCCGCCCATTCGATCAAGGGCGCGGCCGCCATCGTCGGCCTGGACGTGGTGGTGCAGCTGGCGCACGGGATGGAAGACGCCTTCATCGCCGCCCAGAACGGCCAGCTCCAGCTCACGCCCGCGCGCATCGACGCGCTGCTGGCCGGGGTCGACCTGATACTGCAGTTCTCGACCCTGGACGAAGCCGCTCTGCCGGCCTGGCTGGAACAGCACGGCGCGCGCATCGCCGCGGCGCTGAACAGCATCGCCGGCATCGCGCTGATCGAGTCGGCGCCCGCACTCGACCCGATTGCGGCGCCGCCGCAGCCGGCCGTGCCGGTGCTGGAAGCGGCCACGCCGCCGCTGGCGAGCGCCCCCGACGACATGGCGCCGCAGCGCGCCCATGGCGCGCCCAAGGCGGCCCAGAACTTCGAGCGCCTGCTGGCCCTGGCCAGCGAGTCGCGCATCAACGCGCACCAGATGCACCCCTTCATCGCCCAGCTGCAGCGCTTCAAGCGCAACCAGGCCAGCCTGTTCCAGGCGCTCGAACAGCTGCACGATGCCGTGGTGCGCGGCGGCGACCAGGCCCTGATCGAACAATCGGCCCTGGCCGGCCAAAAGGCCCACCCGCTCAAGCAGTTCATGCTCGAACACATGGCCGACATCGAAAGCTACGAGCGGCGCCTGCTGGGCGTATCGAAAAACCTGGTCGATGAAGTGCTGACCCTGCGCATGCGCCCTTTCCGCGATGGCGTGCAAGCGTTCCCGCGCATGGTGCGCGACCTGGCGCGCAGCCTGGGCAAGGAAGCGCAGCTCCTGATCGAAGGCGAAGACACCCTGGTCGACCGCGACATCCTGGCGCGCATCGAAAGCCCGCTCAACCACATGCTGCGCAATGCCGTCGACCACGGCATGGAAACCCAGGCCGAACGGAGCGCCGCCGGCAAGCCGGCGCTGGGTAGCATCGTGCTGGAGGCGCGCCACCGCGCCGGCATGCTCAGTATCGAGATTGCCGACGACGGGCGCGGAGTCGACATCGAACGGATCCGGCGCCAGGTGGTCGAGCGCAAGATGGCCAGCGCCGCGATGGCGCAAGCCATGTCGCAGCCGGAACTGATCGAATTCCTGTTCCTGCCCTCCTTCAGCCTGAAGGAAACCACCAGCGCCATTTCCGGGCGCGGCGTGGGGCTCGACATCGTGCACCAGACCATCCGCGAACAGAATGGCACGGTGCGCATCGAGTCCGCGCCCGGCGAGGGCTTGCGCACCTTCATCACCCTGCCGCTGACCCAATCGATCGTGCGCGCACTGGTGATCGACGTCCAGGGCGAAGCCTACGCGATCCCCATCGTCAAGGTCGAGCGGGTGCTCAAGGTGCCGCAAAGCGAGATCCACACGCTGGAGCACAAGCAGTTCTTCGACTTCGGCGGCGAGCACCTGGGGCTGGTCTCCGCCGCCCAGGTACTGGAACTGGGCCAGATCGGCAGCGGCGCCGGCGAACTGCCGGTGGTGGTGATCGGCGCCGCCCAGCGCCGCTACGCGCTGGTGGTCGACGCCATCCGCGGCGAACAAAGCCTGGCGGTGCAGGCGCTCGACCCGATCTTCGGCAAGATGCGCGACATCAGCGCCGGCGCCCTGCTCGACGACGGCGCCCCGGTCCTGATCCTCGACGTGCCCGACCTGCTGCTCTCGATCGACAAGCTGCTGCACGAAGGCGGCCTGCACCAGCTGGGCGCGCGCGGCGGCCCCGAAAAACGCAAGGTCAAGCGCATCCTGGTGGTGGACGACTCGCTCACCGTGCGCGAGATGGAACGCAAGCTGCTGCAGGGGCGCGGCTTCCAGGTCGACATCGCCATCGACGGCATCGACGGCTGGAACGTGGTGCGCAGCGGCGACTACGACCTCCTGATCACCGACGTCGACATGCCGCGCATGGACGGCATCGAACTGGTTGGCCTGGTCAAGAAGGATATCCACTTGTACAAACTGCCCGTCATGATCGTCTCCTACAAGGACCGGCCGGAAGACCGCGCGCGCGGCATGAGCGCCGGCGCCGACTACTACCTGACCAAGGGCAGCTTCCATGACGAAACCCTGCTCAACGCCGTGTTCGACCTGATCGGAGAAGCCGGCCTATGAAAATCGGCATCGCCAACGACGTCGCCATGGCGGCCGAAGCGCTGCGCCGCGTGGTGGCCAGCACCAGCGAACACCAGGTGGTGTGGATCGCCCGCACCGGCCTGGAAGCGGTGCGCATGTGCGCCGACAACCGTCCCGACCTGGTGTTGATGGACCTGAACATGCCGCAGCTGGACGGGGTCGAAGCAACCCGCCAGATCATGCAAAAGACCCCGTGCGCGATCCTGGTCGTCACCGGCCAGCCGCAGGACAATGTCAGCCAGGTGTTCCGCGCGCTCGGTGCCGGTGCGCTCGACGTCACCGCCACGCCGCTGCTGGCGCGCGGCGGCGGCGGCGACGCGGCGCTGCTGCACAAGATCAAGACCATCGGCAAACTGATACGCGTCAGCGGCGCCGACACCCTTCCCGCGCAGGCGCCCGAACGCTTCAACGGCAAGATCAAGCACCTGCTGGCGATCGGCTCCTCGACCGGCGGCCCGATCGCGGTGGCCAAGGTGCTGGCCGGCTGGACCCCGGCGCCCGGCACCGCCATCGTGGTGGTCCAGCACATCGATGAAAACTTCGCCGCCCATTTTTCCAAGTGGCTGGGCGAGCAGCTGGTGATGCCGGTGCGCGTGATCGACGACGGCGACCCGCTCGAAGCGGGCTGCGTGCAGATCGCCCGCACCAACGACCACCTGGTCCTGAGCGCGCGCCACCGCCTGCACTACGACGTAGCGCCGCGCGACTACGCTTACCGGCCCTCGGTCGACGTGTTTTTCCACTGCGTGGCGCAGCACTGGGAGAACGACGCCACCGGCCTGCTGCTGACCGGGATGGGGCGCGACGGCGCCAACGGCTTGCTCGCCATGCGCCAGGCCGGCAAGGCCACCATCGCCCAGGACCAGGCCAGCAGCGCTGTGTACGGCATGCCACGCGCCGCCGCCGAGATTGATGCCGCACAGCAAATTTTATCCTTGGAAAACATCGGACGGGCATTGCGCAGTAGAATTGGGACCAAGCCGGCCGGTAACTAGCGCCGCCATTTTCACCGACAAGCCTACACCGATGTCTGACGTTTACAAAACCTACATGCCGGAACCGGCCGTTTTCAAGGTGCGGGTCCTGATGGTGGACGACCAGCCGATCATCGCCGAGGCGGTGCGGCGCATGCTGGCCGACCAGCCGGACATCGAATACCACTACGTGCTCGACTCGGCGCTGGCGGCCGACAGCGCCGAGCAGCTGCAACCGACCGTCATCCTGCAAGACCTGGTCATGCCCGGCATCGACGGCTTCGGGCTGATCGCCCTGTACCGCGAGCGCGACAGCCTGCGCCACGTGCCCGTGATCGTGCTCTCGTCCAAGGAAGATCCCACGCTCAAGGCGCACAGTTTCGCGGTGGGTGCCAACGACTACCTGGTCAAGCTGCCGGACCGGCTCGAACTGCTGGCGCGGGTGCGCTACCACTCGGCGGCGCACATCAGCCGGCTGCAGCGCGACGAAGCGTTTCGCTTCCTGCGCGAAAGCCAGCACCAGCTGGCCGAAGCCAATATCGAACTGCAAAAGCTCGCCGCGCTGGACGGCCTGACCGGGATTGCCAACCGGCGCCGTTTCGACGACGTCATCGACCTCGAATGGCAGCGCGGGCAGCGCGAACAGAGCGCGCTGTCGGTGCTGATGTGCGACATCGACTGCTTCAAGGCCTACAACGACAGCTTCGGCCACCTGCCGGGCGACCTGTGCCTGAAGAAGACCGCGGCGGTGCTCACCGAACACCTCAAGCGGCCGGCCGACCTGGCGGCGCGCTACGGCGGTGAAGAGTTCGCCATCATCCTGCCCGATACCGACCTGGCCGGCGCCCGGGTGGTGGCCGACGCCGTGCGCACGCACCTGGAAAAGCTGGCGATGGACAATCCGCAAGCGCCGGGCGGCATCGTCACCATGTCGATCGGCGTGGCCAGCGTGGTCCCGTCGCGCACCGACACCGCCGAACAACTGATCGCACGCGCCGACAAGGCCCTGTACGCCGCCAAGACGGCCGGGCGCAACCGCGTGTGCGTGGCCGAAGCCGAGGCCGAAGCCGAGGCCGAAGCCGCCCCTCTCCCCACCTGAAGAAGGAAGTCCATGAGCACGATTCAAAACGTCACCGTCAGCAAGAAATCGACTATTTTCTTTGACGGCAAATGCGTGTCGCACACGCTGTTGCTGGCCGATGGCAGAAAGAAAACGGTGGGCGTGATTTTCCCGTCGCAGCTGACGTTCAACACGGCGGCACCGGAAGTGATGGAAATCGTCGCCGGCAAGTGCCGGGTTCGGCTGGCCGGCAGCGACGCCTGGCAAGACTACCAGGCTGGCGAGCGCTTCAGCGTCGGCGCCGACACCGCCTTCGACATCGAAACGACCGAGACGCTCGACTACGTCTGCCACTTCGGCTGAACTGCGGCGAGTAGCGCGTGAACGGGGAATCGACGCATCCCGATCGCGCGCTCAAGACGCGCCGCGCCATCAGCGGTGCGCGCATTCCCAACGAAAAACGCACGCCCCCGGCGTGCGTCCTCGACTGCTACCAGCGATTACTGCACAAAGCGGATCTGGCGCAGCTTGTACTTCACCCCCTGCTGATCGCCCCACTTAGGCAAGGTGCCGAACGGCATGCCGATGTTGCGCAGGTCAAAGCACGGATCGGCCGCCGCAATCAGCGCGCTGACCTTGACCGTGACCGGCGTCCAGCTACCCGCGGCCGGACGGCCGAACAGATGATCGCCCGACTTGCAATTGCTGCCCGGGCTTTCCATCTTGACCGCCAGGCCGCCGCTGTTGGCCCCGTAGCTGCCGACATTGATCTCGAACTGCAGGGTGCCACTGGCGAAGTTGCTCAGATTCACAGGCGTGCCGGTGATCATCACCAAGCCGTCGCCACCGTCGGCGGCGAAGTGCAAGTCCAGCCCATCGGCGGGCGTCATGCTGGCCTTGGTGTGGCTGCCATTGGACGAGTAGGTGCTGAGCACCAGGTCGCCCGTCAGCGCGCCTGCATTGAACACGCCGTAAGTCGGCCCCGGCAGCGGCGGCCCGACGACCACCGGTGGCGGCACCAGGCTGGCGCAGGTGGCGGCATCGGCATCCCTGGCCGCGCCCGGCACCCAGCGGATGTTGGCAAACGAGGCGACAAAAGCTTGCTCGGTATAGACCAGGAATGGCGTATCGATCAGGGTGAAGTCGGCGCCCTTGGCGCCAAAGCAGGACAGCGGCAATTTCACGGTACGTTTCACCTCCAGCGGCAAACCCTTGAACAAGGTCGTGCCATCCACCTCGCCCGCGCACGGGTGCTTGCAGTCCACCCGCATTTTCACCGCGCCGGCCGGCGCCTTGTGCACGATGGTGTCGAACACCAGGGCCGCGTCGGCGTTGAGGTAGTTTTCACGGTCGGCCGTGGTGGCCGCTTGCGAATAAAACTGGCCGGCGCCGCTCCAGGTGATTTTCTTGCCGTCCTGCTGGATAGTGATCTGGGTCGTCTCGGCTTTGACGTTGGGCAGCGTGGTGACCGCGTTCAAGTCGGCGCCCAGCGCCAGCGACCAGGCACTGGGGTCGCCGATACGGGCCGTGTAGGGCGCCTGGTCGGCTGAACGGAACACCTCCAGATCGCTACTCGCCTGGCTGCCGTTACCGGCGATCTGGGCGCAACCCAAGGTCGGCGCCGTTTCGTCGAGCTTGGCCAGCCTGGTGTCGTCCGCGTAGCGCATGCCGAAGCCATAGGCAAATAGCGGATCGTAGTTGGGGTCGCCTTTATTGGCCATCTGGCAAGCCGTTTTCGGCCAGGAGAACGACAGCTTGCCGTTCAGGTCCAGATTGACGTCGCCATTGTCCTTGCGGAACAGGACATCGGTGACACCCTTGCCTTCGGTGCCGGGCAGCCAGGCCACCACGAACGCGCTTGAGCGGTTCAGTTCCTTGTTGACCCAGACTGGACGGCCGGTGATCAGCACCGTGACCACCGGCACGCCCTTGCCGCTGACAGCATCGAGCACGGCCAGGTCTTCCGGATAGCGGCGCGCGTGCTCCAGGGTGCCGCTCCTGCCGATGTCGCCCACGCCTTCGGCGTATGGGGTTTCGCCGATGACGGCGATGACGGCCTTGAAGTCGGCCACGTTGACGTCCGCGGCGTTCTGGCGGTAGACCACGTTGGCGTCGCCGGCTACTGACTTAATAGCAGTCAGGATGCTGTCGGCGTTCGGGAAGTCGGCATTGGTATTGGCCGTGCCCTGCCAGGTAAGCGACCAGCCGCCGGTTTGATTGGACAGATTGTCGGCGCTCTTGCCGACCACCAGGATCTTTTCACCGCGCTTGAGCGGCAACACCTTGTTATCGTTTTTCAGCAGCACCAGCGACTTTTGTACCGCTTCGCGCGCCAGGGCACGATGCTGCAGACGGCCGGCATCGGTGTAGGGGCGTTCGAGCGGCGCCTTGGCGCTCATGATGCCGGCGCGAAATTTCACGCGCAGGATGCGGGTGACGGCATCATTGATGCGCGCCAGTGGAATGTCGCCCTTGTTGACCGAGGCGATGGTGTTGTCGATAAACTCTTTCCACTTTTCCGGGACCATGATCATGTCGACGCCGGCGTTGATCGCTTGTGGGCAACTGCCGTCGCTGCAGCCCGGCACTTGGGCGTGGCCGTTCCAGTCGCCGATGACGAAGCCGTCGAAGCCCATCTTGGTCTTGAGCACATCGGTCAGCATCTCTTTGCTGCCGTGCATCTTACCGACCTTGATGTTCAGGCTGTCATTGTCCCAGCTGTTAAACGAGGCCATCACGGTCTGGGCACCGGCGCCCAGGGCGTGGTAATACCCTTGGCCATGGATGTTGATCATGTCGTTGCGGCTGGACAGGTTGACGCCTTGATCCCTGCCCAGGTCGGTGCCACCGTCGCCCATGAAGTGCTTGGCCGTGGCGATGACGTTGCCGCTGCCGGCAAAATCGTTCTGCAAGCCCTTGACCATTTCACGGGCGTATCTGGTGACGATCAAGGGATCTTCGGAATAACCTTCATAGGTGCGGCCCCAACGGTCATCGCGCACCACCGCGAGGGTCGGGGCGAAGGTCCAGTCGATACCGGTGGAAACTACCTGAGCGGCCACGGCCGCGCCGATGCGGCGCATCATGGCCGGATCGTTGGCAGCGCCCAGGCCGATGTTATGCGGGAACATGGTAGCGCCGAACACATTATTGTGGCCGTGCACCGCGTCGGTGCCCCAGATCACCGGAATCTTGACCTTGGAATCGGTGGCCATCGACGCTTTCCAGTAGGCGTCGGCCAGCTTGAGCCACTCTGCCGGGGCGGCCAACTTGTTGTTGTTCGGAAAAGAACCGCCGCCGTTCAGCACCGAACCGATGTAGTACTGGCGCACCTGGTCCGGGGTGATACTCTTGATTTCCGGCTGGGTCATCTGTCCGACTTTCTCCGCCACGCTCATCCCGGCAACGATGGCGGCGATGGCCGATTCGGTCGCCGGATCTTTCTTGATATCGCTGGTCACGTTGGGGAAGTCGCTGTACTGCGCCACCTTGTCGACGGCGACGGGCGGCGTGGGGGTCTCCGGCTTGGCCGGGTCGCTATCGCCATCGCAGGCGGCCAGCATCGCGCCACAGACGGCCGCTGCCAGCCCGCTCCGGATCAAGGTACGTAACTTGTCTTGCATGTTGTTTTTCTCCCGTTTGAATGGCCGCCGCCCAAAATTGGAAGCGCTTCCCTTGCACATTCATTATTTATCAGAATTGATTAAAAAGATAATATTTTCTGATCTATCGACGGGATTGGCGCGCCCGCCGCAGGCGCGCAGGAGCAGGCTAGATGAAGACGGGCTCGGTTTCGAGGGCGACGCCGAAGCGCGCCAGCACATCGGCCTGGATCGCACGCGCCAGCGCGAGCACCTCGGCACCGGTCGCGCCGCCGCGGTTGACCAGCACCAGCGCCTGCTTTTCGTAGACGCCGGCCGCGCCCAGGCTGCGCCCTTTCCAGCCGCATTGGTCGATCAGCCACCCGGCCGCCAGCTTTTCGCTGCCGTCGCCCTGGGCGTGATGCACCAGCGCCGGATGCGCCGCCAGCAAGGCCGCGCACTGCGCCGCGCTGACCACGGGATTCTTGAAGAAACTGCCGGCATTGCCGATCTGCGCAGGGTCGGGCAGCTTGCGCCGCCGGATCGCCACCACCGCGTCGCTCACCTGCTGCGCCGTCGGCGAGGCCAGCCCCGCCGCGGCCACTTCCTGCGCCAGTTCGGCATACTTGAGATTGGCCACCCACGCGCGCGGCAGCGCGAACGTGACGTCGACAATCACCAGCCCGGCCCCGCCGGCATGCTTGAACACGCTGTCGCGGTAGCCGAAGCGGCAAGCCGCCGCATCCATCACCCGCAAACGCCCGCTGGAGAGCTCGAACACGGTCAGCGCGTGGAACAAGTCCTTCACTTCGGCCCCATAGGCGCCGATGTTCTGGATCGGCGACGCTCCCACCGTGCCGGGAATGAGGGCCATGTTTTCCAGCCCGCCCAGCCCCTGCGCCAGCGTCCATTGCACGAAGCCGTGCCAGTTTTCGCCGGCGCCGGCGCGCACCAGGATGCTGCCGCCCTCCTCGCCCAGTACCGCGCGCCCTTCGATCGCCATGTGCAGCACCACACCGTCGAAATCGCCCGTGAGGACGATGTTGCTGCCACCGCCAAGCAGCAGGCGCGGCAGCGCGGCGAGGACGGGATCGGCCATCACCTGCGCCAGCTGTTCCACCCGGGTGAGCTTGAGATAGGCGCGCGCGCGCGCGTCGATGCCGAAGGTATTGACAGCGCGGAGGGAGAAATCGGGCGAAATGACAAGGTCTGGTTGCATGAATGAGCGTCGTTTAAGCATTTAGGGGGCCAATCCGGTAAAAAACCGGGTCAGCACAGGGGCGCCGCCCCGGTTGTCCGTTAAAATATCGGCATTCTACATTTTGCAAGTAAAAGGATCCCATTATGCCGTCGTTTGATGTCGTCTCCGAAGCAGACATGATCGAAGTGAAAAACGCTGTCGAACAATCGAACAAGGAAATCACCACCCGTTTCGATTTCAAGGGCAGTTCCGCCAAGGTCGAGCAGAAGGACACGGAACTGACCGCCTTCGCCGATTCCGATTTCCAGCTCTCGCAGGTGCGCGATGTGCTGACCAACAAGCTGGCCAAGCGCAAGGTCGATGTGCGTTTCCTCGACGAAGGCAAGATCGAGAAAATCGGCGGCGACAAGGTCAAGCAGGTGATCAAGGTGAAAAACGGCATCGAAACCGACGATGCCAAGAAGATCGTCAAGGTCATCAAGGATAGCAAGATGAAGGTCCAGGCCAGCATCCAGGGCGAGTCGGTGCGCGTCACCGGCGCCAAGCGCGACGATCTGCAAGCGGCCATGGCCATGCTGCGCAAGGATGTGCCGGATATGCCGCTGGAATTTAATAACTTCCGCGATTGATCGTCCAATACGATCAATCGGCGCTTTTCGGGTCGGAATACCGGGAATTACCGAGAAAATGGCGGTATTTGCCGCCGTTTTGCTCGCTGGATAGTCGATCACCCGGTCAGCCCCCGGCGTGCTTGGGGTAGAATTGTAGGTGCGCAAGCTGGCAGCGGCAGCCGCGCCAGCGCACCAGTAAACTTGGCAGTCTAAGGATAGCAATGAAACGTGTTGATGATTTCCGCCTGCGTCTGGGCAACAAGGAATATGTGCCCATCATGATCGGTGGCATGGGCGTCGATATTTCGACCTCCGAACTGGCACTCGAAGCGGCGCGCCTGGGCGGGATCGGGCATATTTCGGATGCCATGGTCGAGGATGTCTCCGACCGCAAGTTCGACACCAGCTATGTGAAAGACAAGACCAAGACCTATAAGTTCAACATCAATAATATGGACAAGGCGGTGGTGCAGTTCGACCTGGCCCGCCTGGCCGATGCCACCCGCCGCCACGTGGGCGCGACCATGGAAGCGAAACGCGGCGATGGCCTCATTTTCGTGAACTGCATGGAAAAGCTGACCATGAATTCGCCGCGCGAAACCTTGCGCACGCGCCTGTCGGCCGCGCTCGACGCCGGCATCGACGGCATCACCATGTCGGCCGGCCTGCACCTGGGCTCGTTCGCCCTGATCGCCGACCATCCGCGCTTCCGCGTCGCCAAGCTGGGCATCATCGTCTCGTCGGTGCGCGCGCTGCAGATTTTCCTGCGCAAGGTGGCCAAGCTGGACCGCCTGCCCGATTACATCATCGTCGAAGGCCCGCTGGCCGGCGGCCACCTGGGCTTCGGCATGGATTGGGCCGAGTACGACCTGCATACCATCATGGATGAAATCCATGCCTACATGCGCGCCGAACAGCTCGATATCCCGCTGATCGCCGCCGGCGGCGTGTTCACTGGCACCGACGCGGTCGGCTTCCTCGAAAAAGGCGCGGGCGGGGTGCAGGTGGCGACCCGTTTCACCATCACCAACGAGTGCGGCCTGCCCGACAAGGTCAAGCAGGAGTACGTGCGCGCGACCGAAGACGACATCATCGTCAACGGCATTTCGCCAACCGGCTATCCGATGCGCATGCTCAAGAGCACGCCGGCCATCGGCGCCGGCATCCGTCCCGGCTGCGAGTCCTACGGCTATCTGCTCGATGCCACCGGCAACTGTTCCTACATCAATGCCTACAACCGCGAAGTGCTGGCCAATCCGGACAGTAAAACCGTGGTGGTGATGGACAAGACTTGCCTGTGCACGCACATGCGCAATTTCAATTGCTGGACTTGCGGCCACTACACGTACCGCCTCAAGGACACCACCCACAAGCTGGCCGACGGCAGCTACCAGATGCTGTCGGCCGAGCACGTGTTCCAGGATTACCAGTTCAGCGTCGATAACCAGATCGCCTTGCCTGAGCGCCAGGACATCGTCCTGGCCTGATCCACGCCTGATCCACGCCGGCGGCCACGCGCCCGCCGGCGCCGCCGCCGTCCATCTTTTCATGTAATTTGCCGGCTGCGGCGAACCACCGCCCGTTTTGCCTGTCCAACCTCCTTCATCACGAATGGAGAGGCGCATGCCTGCCAGCGAGAATGCCACGTTTGCCGCCTTGCTGATCGATGCAAGCGGCCAGATCGTCACCTGGAACAGTGCTTGCGAAACAGTGCTCGGCATTGCCGCCGCCGATGCATTGCGCCAGCCCCTGACTGCCCTGCTCAGCGACGACAGCCGCCGCCACTATCAGCTGCGCTGGACTGCCTTTCCCAACGAATGCGATGCCGCCGAGCTGGAGTTCGTGCGCGCCGATGGCAGCCATCACAAGGCCGCCCTCACCCTGCTGCCCCAGTTCGGCACGGACGGCCAACTGAGCCATTGCATTGCCATCGTCGACGCCGCCAGCGACGAATCGGACACGGCGGCGGTCGGCCGCATCCCGCTCTCGAGCATCATCGATGTGTTGCCGGGCACCTTTTACGTGCTGCGCGAAGATGGCAGCTTTGCGTTGTGGAACAAGACGCTGGAACAGGTCACGGCCATGAGTTCCGACGAGGTCAGCCGCGCCAACGCGCTCGATATGTACGAGCTGGCCGAAAAGCGCATCATCGCCGCGAACTTCCGCAATGTCTTCGAGCATGGCATCCAGATCATGGTGGAAGCAAATTATCTCGACAAGTACGGGCACGCCACGCCCTACCTGCTGTGCGGGGCGCGCATCAGTTGCCGCGACCGCCATTACCTGTGCGGCATGGGCCTCGATATTTCCGAACGGCGCACGCAGGAAGAACGCTTGCGCCTGCGCGAGCGCGCCCTGCATGCCACCAGCAGCGGCCTGGTGATCACCCGCTGCGCCGGCGCCGACAATCCGATCGAGTACGCCAACCCGGCCTTCGAGCGCATCACCGGCTACGGCGCCGACGAAGTGATGGGGCGCGATGCGCGTTTCATGGGCGTGCCCGGCATGGATGAAGACGAACGCGCCCAGCTGCGCGCGGCCGTGCGCGAGCGGCGCGAGGTCAACGTGGTGTTCCGCAACCGGCGCAAGAATGGCGATATTTTCTGGAACGACCTGACCATCACGCCCGTGAGCGATGGGCGCGGCAAGGTCACCCACTTTATCGGCGTCATCAACGACGTGACGGCCGTCAAGCAGCGCACCGCCCACCTCGAACACGAGGTCAACCACGATGCGCTGACCGGACTGGCCAACCGCACCTTGCTGTGGGACCGGCTGGAACAGGCGCTGCACATGGCCCAGCGCAACAAATCACTGGTGGCCACGGTGCTGATCGACCTCAACGGCTTCAAGCAGATCAACGACAGCTACGGCCACGAAGCGGGCGACGAAGTGCTCAAGATGGTGGCGCGGCGCCTGCAATCGTCGGTGCGCGAGAGCGATACGGTGGCGCGCCTGTCGGGCGACGAATTCGTGCTGGTGCTGGTCAACCAGCCCTCGCTGCGCTACACCCTGCGCATGATCGAGCGCCTGCGGGTGAGCATGTCGCAGCCGGTCAGCTTCCATGCGACCGACATCGCGGTCGGCGGCAGCATCGGCGTGAGCGTGTTCCCGCACGATGGCAGCGGCGCGCTCGACCTGGTGCGCGCGGCCGACGTGGCCATGTACCACGCCAAGGCGGCCAAGACGGGCGAGGTGCATTTCTTTTCCGCCGACATGAAGTCGACCACCCAGGCCAAGCAAAAGCTCGAAGACGCCATGCGCGGCGCGCTCGAACATCACGAGTTTTTCCTGCTCTACCAGCCCCGCATTTGCCTGTGCCGCGGCCGCATCCTGGGGCTGGAAGCGCTGCTGCGCTGGCGCCATCCCGAACTGGGCGTGCTGACGCCGGCCTCGTTCCTGCCCGAAGCCGAGGAAAACGGCATGATCGCCGCCATTGGCGACTATGTGCTCGACGAAGCGTGCGCCTTCATGCAGCGCATGAACAGCGCCGGTCTTGCGCCGCTGCCGGTGGCGCTCAACGTCACGCACCGCGAATTTTCGCGCCCCGGCTACGTCGGGCACATCGCCGCCACCCTGGACAAATACCGCATCGCCCCGGCCCAGCTGGAACTCGAATTGCGCGAAGACAGCCTGCATACCAACCAGCATCTGTCCGTGGAAGTGCTGTCGCAGCTGGGCGAGCTGGGCGTGCTGCGCGCGGTCGATGCCTTCGGCGGCGGCTTGTCGAACCTGAATTTCCTGCAAAAGCTGCCGCTGACCCACGTCAAACTGGCCAAGCTGGCCACGCACCAGATCACGGCCGATGCGCGCAGCGGCATGCTGGCCAAGGCGCTGATCGACGTCGGCCACGATCTGGGGGCCCGGGTGATTGCCAAAGGGGTCGAAACGCGCGTGCAGATGGAGTTTTTACGGAACAACCTGTGCGACGAACTGCAGGGCACGTATTTCAGCGCACCGCTGGCCGAGCATGCCTTGCTCGACCTGCTGGTCGCCGCGCCGGCGGCCTGAGGCGGCCGGCTCGCGCTGCGCGGCCGCCGCCCACCCCGCGCTCAGCCTTCGCTGGTGATGCGCTGGATCAGCGCGCCCAGCACTTCGCCGGCCAGCTCGTTCGAGACCTGGCACGTTCCGGCATTTTCATGCCCGCCGCCGCCGTATTCGAGCATCAGCGCGCCGATATTGGTGCGCGCGCTGCGGTTCAGTATCGATTTGCCGGTGGCGAACACGGTGTTCTGGTTTTTCAGCCCCCACAGCACGTGGATCGAGATATTCGTTTCCGGGAACATGGCATAGATGATGAAGCGGTTGCCGGCGTAAATCGTTTCTTCTTCGCGCAGGTCGAGCACGACCAGGTTGCGGTGCACGGTGGCACAGCGCCGGATTTGCTCCTTGCACATGGCGTTATGCTCGAAGTACAGGTCCATGCGCTCCCTGACGTCGGCCAGGGCCATGATGTCATCGATCGTATGGTTTTTGCAATAATCGATCAAGTCCATCATCAGGGCGTAGTTCGAGATGCGGAAGTCGCGGAAGCGTCCCAGCCCGGTGCGCGCATCCATCAGGAAGTTGAGCAAGTCCCAGCCGTGCGGGTCGAGCACTTCCTGCTGGTTGAAGCGGGCCGCGTCGCCCTTGTCGACGGCGGCCATCATGTCGAACCAGGCGGCCGGAAAGACCGAGGCGCCGCCGTAGTAGTCGTACACCACCCGCGCCGCCGAGGGCGCTTCGGGATGGATGATGTGGTTGCCGCGCTCGCCGGTGTTGCGGATGGTTTCGGACAGGTGGTGGTCGAAGGCCAGGTGCACCCCGGCCGCGTACGGCAGGTTGGTGGTGATATCGCCATCGCTGACCACGATTTTGCCGTCCTGCATATCCTTGGGATGGACGAACAGGATATCGTCGATCAAGTCCAGGTGCTTGAGCAGGACGGCGCAGACCAGGCCGTCGAAGTCGCTACGCGTGATCAAACGGTATTTTTTTGCATCGGCAGACATGACATCCCCTTAATCAGGTGCAACAGCAGGCCGGCCACGACCGGTTCTATCCTTTATCATACCGCGCAAAGCGGCCGCTGCGGGGTGATCGCGGCGTGGCGCGAGCGATGGGCCACAAAGCGCGTGTCGCGGGCGCCACGGCGCGCGCGCGGCGCAGCCCACTCCCCGGATCATGCAGCCTGTCGCAAACGCCGCGCGCTGTCCAGGCGAGCGTCCTAAAGTTACAACATCTCATCAGTATTCGTCGCCACGCGGCGCTTTTTGCGGCGATGGGAGAGCGGAGCAGTTACACTCGCCGCTTGCACAAATCTCTCTAAATCTCACGGAAATCTCTCACCATGGAAGCACGCCGCCCTCCCGAGCCAACCATCGCGACCGTTCTGGCATGGCTGCACCGCGCCTTCGACGGCACCGCCACGTGGGTAACCCAGCTATCGTGGTGGAAGTTTTTCCTGTTCGCGGCGCTGGCCCTGATTGCCGCCTCGATCCTGCAAGACGAATTGTTTTCGGGCGCGGACGTGGTCGAGGTGCGCCCCGAACGCAAGCGCGACAAGCACGAAGGCAATATCATCTTCGACGACAGCGGGATCAGCTACAGCCCGCCCAAGAAGCGCAGCCTGCCGGCCGAGCCGCCCGAGCCGCCGGAAGCGCCCGAGCCACCCGAGCCGCCCGAGCCGGGCGCGAAGCCGGCCGAGCCGCCCTATCCGGGCGCAAAACCGGCCGAGCCGACCGTGCCGGAGCCACCGCCGGTGGCGGTGCTGCCGGGCGCGGCCGATGGCGAAGTGCGCGTCGCGCTGCCGCCGCAGATCGTGGAAGGCTTGTCGAGCGCAATCGAGGCGGCGGTCGAAAATGCAGCCGAAGAAAAAGTGAAGGTGTATCACGGCCAGGCCTCGACCTGGTTCAAGAGTTTCATTTCGCTGCTGGTGCTGGCCCTGTTCGCCACCAAGGCGCTGGTGGGGAGCAAGAAGCGCGCCGAAGCCGAAACCCAGACCGCCAACGCGGCCGCCGAGCGCGAATCGATGCAGCGCCAGCTATCCGAGGCGCGCATGCAGATGATGCAAGCCCAGGTGGAGCCGCACTTCCTGTTCAATACCCTGGCCTCGGTCGAGTACCTGATCGAAACGGACCCGCCGCGCGCTTCGGCCATGCAGCGCAGTCTGATCCAGTACCTGCGCGCGGTGCTGCCGCAGATGCGCGACAACGCCGTCGTCACCAATCTCGGGCGCGAGGCGGACATGGTCAAGGCGTACCTGAGCCTGCTGAAAATGCGGATGGAGGAGCGCCTGCGGGTCGACATGCAGATTCCCGAGGGTTTGCGCAGCGCCGCCTTTCCGCCGATGATGCTGCAGTCGATGGTCGAGAACGCCATCAAGCATGGCCTCGAATGCAAGCCGGAAGGCGGTTCGCTGCGCATCGTCGCCGAGGTGGCGCACAACAAGCTGCGCGTGATCGTCAGCGACGACGGGGTCGGCTTCGGCGTGTTTCCCAGCGACGGCACCGGCCTGGGCCTGATGACGATCCGCGAACGCCTGAAACTCTTGCACGGCGACGCAGGCCAGCTGCACATCGCGGCCAACGTACCCAGCGGCGTGATCGCCACCATCGAAGTGCCCTACCATGTGTCGAAGTGAGCGGCCAACAAAGACGCACCAAGGAATCGATTGATTAAAGCCGGGTTTCATTGAATAATTGGCACTCTTGCCTTTCACCAGAACCGGACCATGCCTACCGCTATTATTGCTGACGACGAAAGATTGATGCGCGACCAGTTGCGCCTGCGCCTGAACCAGGCCTGGCCCGAGCTGGAAATCGTCGGCGAGGCGAAGAATGGCGACGAGGCGATCGAGCTGGTCGGCCAGCTCAAGCCCGACCTGACCTTCCTCGATATCCGCATGCCGGGCAAAACCGGCATGGAAGCGGCGCGCGCCATCGGCGCCGGCAGCAACATCGTGTTCGTCACCGCCTACGACCAGTACGCGGTCGAAGCCTTCGAGCGCGGCGCCGTCGATTACGTGCTCAAGCCACCCGAGGCCGAGCGCCTGCAAGTGACGGTGGACCGCCTCAAGGCGCGCCTGGCCAAGCCGAAGGAAGCGGTCAACGACAGCGTCACGGCCATGCTCTCGCAGCTGGCCGAGAAAATGGCGGCGCCCAAGCCCACCTACCTGCAATGGATCCAGGCCAGCATCGGCCAGGACTTGCGCATGATTCCGGTCGAGGACATCCTGTTTTTCCGCTCCGACGAAAAATACACCTGCGTGCAGACCGAGCGCTTCGAGGCGCTGATCCGCAAGCCGGTGCGCGACCTGGCCGAGGAACTCGATCCGGCGCTGTTCTGGCAAATCCACCGCGCCACCCTGGTCAACGTCAATGCCATCGAAGGGGTGACGCGCGATATCCGCGGGCGCCACCTGGTGCTGATCAAGGGCAAGCCCGACAAACTGGAAGTGAGCCGCAGCTTCCTGCACCTGTTCAAGCAGATGTGAGGGTGTCCCCTGCCGCGCCGGGCGCGGCGCGGCGCCCCTCCCCCGTTCCATGCACCAGCGACCGACACGCCATGAAACCCTGTACCCTGCCGCGCAGTCCGCTGCGCCCGCCACGCCCTTTGTCGCGCCCTTTGTCGCGCCTCAAGGCGTGTTCTTACCCCGCTTTTACAATCAGCCCACGGTCCGCGTCCCGCGGGCCATCGACGGCAGGCGCGCATGGCACAACAGCGTTCTTCCCGCTTCCTGAGCTGGGGTCCGGTCATGTTCGTCCTCGGTTTGCTGGGCGGTCACTCCCTCGCGCGCTTGTTCGCGTATAACCGCTGGCCGCGCTTTGCGCGCAGCCACAGCCGCGAGATCATCCAGAACGCGAGCGAAGCGATCATCTCCACCGACGATACCCAGACCATCGTGCTGGCCAATCCCTCGGCCGCGGCGATGTTCTCGACCACCGTGGAACGGATGCAGGGCAGTCCGCTGCAGCAATTCATCGCCCCGCTGCCGACCGTCACTGGTGATGCCGCGCCCGCCTATTTCGGCGACGTGGCCGGGCGCGCCGGCCGCCGCGCCACCGATTACGCCGTCACCGGCGTGCGTGCCAGCGGCGAAACCTTCCCGCTCGAAGGCTCGATTTCCAGCATGATCGAAGCCGACCGCACCATCTACACCATCATCCTGCGCGACGTGACCGAGCGCCAGCAGGTCCAGGAAAAGCTGTCGCGCTCGCATGCGCAGCTGCGCCAACTCTCGTCGGCCCTGCAAACCGTGCGCGAGGAAGAGCGCGCCCACATCGCGCGCGAGCTGCACGACGACCTCGGCCAGCTGCTGGCGTCGCTGCGCATGGACCTGAACCTGCTGCAAAAGGAACCCGGCGCCGGCAGCAACGGCCGGCGCCTGATGAAAGGCATGGAAGAGAACCTCCTGACCGCCATCACCTCGCTGCGCCGCATCGCCACCAACCTGCGCCCGCGCGCGCTCGACGAAGGCGGCCTGTATTTCGCGCTGCAAGGCTTGCGCGACGAATTCGTCGAACGGCACGGCATCGCCTGCGCCCTGTTCGCCGACGAAGCCGAACTGCGCCTCGACGACGCCGCCAGTACCGCCATTTTCCGCATCGTCCAGGAAGCGCTGACCAATATCGCGCGTCACGCCGGGGCCAGCAATGTGACCATGTATGTCTACCGCATCGATGGCCAGCTGCTGGTGTCGATCCGCGACGACGGACGCGGAATCCAGGCCTCCGACATGGAAAAAGCGCAATCGCTCGGACTGATCGGCATGCGCGAACGGGTGTGGGGAATGAAGGGCGAGATCACCGTCAGCAGCGACGATCCGCCCGGAACCCGCATCGATATCGTGCTGCCGTTGCCCGAAAGCACGCGTGACGACGTTGCCGGCGAGCGCGGCGCCGAGCACGCCACCGGCACACCAGAACGGCCCCGCCCGCTGCCGCCCCCGGCTCCCTGAGACTTCCCAGACCGCCCGTAACGACGGGCGCTATGCGGCGCCGCAGCATTTATCCGAAGTCACATTTAGTGCACCCGAAGCGTGCAATTGAACGGTATTGACGCCCTGTTCCGGGGCAAACCAAGTCTGTCTCTTTTTCACCACATTTCACTTTGTCATGGATTTGACATACGTGGAAGTTATAATTACGTCCGATTAAGAGCAACCCTGGTTAATCGACACTTATCTGTGCAACTTTTTGGAGATTCATATGCAATGCAAACTGATGGCCGCTGTCCTGGCCGCTGCAATTCCTCTGTGCGCTTCCGCTCAATCGAGCGTCACGATCTACGGCGTGGCAGATGCCTCCCTGGCGAAAGAAGACACGGACGTTAAGGGCGGCAGCCGTACGGTCGTCAATTCCGGCAACCAGTCGACCAGCCGTGTCGGATTCCGTGGCGTTGAAGATCTGAGCAATGGCCTGAGCGCTGTATTCAACCTCGAAGCTGGCGTCGCACTCGACTCCGGCGCCGGCGACAGCGTCCTGTTCGGCCGCCGCGCGGTGGTTGGTCTGAAAGGTGGCTTCGGCACCGTGATGATCGGCCGCGAATACACCCCAATCGCTGACGTCGCTAACGCAAGCGATATCAACGGCCAGGGCTTCTACGGCAGCAACTTGAGCTCGTTCGGCGGCGCAACCCGTCTGACCCGTCGCATCAGCAACTCGGTCAACTACAAATCGAACTCGATGGGCGGCGTGATCGTCAGCGCCGGCTACGGTCTGGGCGAACAGGCAACCGGTCCTTCGCAGGATCTGATGGGTCTGGCAGTTGAATACAAAGCCAACAACATCTACGTTGGCGGCGGTTACCACGTTGTTGAGCGTCTGGCTTCCGGCGACGACAAGGAAATGATCGTCGGTGCAGGCTTCACCATCGGCCCAGTCGAAATTCGCGGTAACTACATGGCTGCCGACCCAACCGGCAAGGGCAACAAGTACGAGCAGATCAACGCCGGCTTGTCGTACACCTTCGGCAACAACAAGATCTACGGTAACGTCCAGCAAAACAAACTGGAAGGTGGCGCCAAGGGTAACGGCGCTTCGCTGGCTTACTCGTACGCCCTGTCCAAGCGCACCAACGTGTACGCTTCGTACGCAATGCTGCGTAACAACGACAAAGCAACCTTCGGCATCAACTCGGCTGGCGCAAACGTCACTCCACCAGCAACCGCGTTCGGTGCTGATCCAAGCGCGCTGGCAGTTGGCGTTCGTCACTCGTTCTAAATTCACTGGCGCGTTCAGGCGCGCTTAGCTGAAACAAAAACCCCGCAAGCTGCCTCGCAGCTTGCGGGGTTTTTTTCATACGTGTTTGCACGTTTGTGCGCATTCATGTATATTTGCGCGCACTTTATCCCGTTTGAAGATGCGCATGCCGACCGATCCCCTACTCTTGCAGGAACGCCACGCCCTCATCCTGCAACGCCTGCAAACCGATGGACGGGTGCTGGCGCCCGACCTGGCGCAATGGCTGCAAGTGTCGGAAGACACCATCCGGCGCGATCTGCGCGACCTGGCCGCGGCCGGCCTGTGCCAGAAAGTCTATGGCGGCGCCTTGCGCATGGAGCTCCCCGCCGCCCCGGGCGGAACGCCGGCGCAGCGCCGCAGTGCCCAGGCCGGCCGCAAAGCGCGCCTCGCGGCCGCCGCCGTGCCCTGCGTGGCACCCGGCAGCGTGGTCTTCATCGATGCCGGCTCGACCAACCTGGCGATCGCGGCCGCACTGGGCGAACAGCGGCTGACCGTCATCACCAACGCCCCGGCGATTGCCGCCGCGCTGATCGACAAGCCGCTCGTCGAACTGATCGTGATTGGCGGACGCATTCATGCCGAGACGGGGGCCAGCATTGGCGCGAGCGCCTTGCGCGAACTGGAACTGATCTCTCCCGACCTGTACATCCTGGGCGCCTGCGGCATCGATGCCCAGGCCGGCATCAGCGCCATCCATTTCGAGGAAGCCGAATTCAAGCGCCGCGTCGCCGTTCTCAGCAAGACGGTGCTGGTCGCCACCACCAACGACAAGGTCGGCACAGCCGCGCCGTACGCGGTGCTGGCGGCGGCCAGCCTGACCCAACTGGTTGCCGAGCATGATATCGATGCGCGCCAGGCCGACGCCTTCGCGGCGCGCGGCGTGCGCGTGCTGCGCGCCGCCCAGCCCTGAGTTCCCTCCGTTTCCGAAAAATGCCATGCCAGATTCCGGACCACGACAACGCCTGCCCACCCGCCTCGCTTTTCTGGCCGCCGGCCTGGCCATGTCGGCCTGGGCGCGGCGGCCGGCTTCTTCTGCACGGTGCTGGCGTCGTCGGTAGCGGGCATGCTGGCTGGATTCGTGCTGATCGGCCTGGGCGCGTCGAACATCGTGCCCATTCTGTTCACCGCGGCCGGCAGCCAGCGCGCGATGCCGGCCAGCCTGGCGATCGGGGCCATCACCACGCTCGGCTATGCCGGCATCCTGGCGGGCCCGGCGGCGATCGGGTTCGTGGCGCACGCTAGCAGCCTGCCCATGGCGTTCGCCGGACTCGGCTGCGCGATGCTGCTGATCGCGGCCAGCGCGAAACTGGGCGCGTCGAGCGCGCCCAAGGCGGTATCGACATGACTTACTTCAGGCGGCAGGTCAGCAGCCAGTAGTATTCCAGGCGCACGATCTTGATCTCGCGCACCGACGAAGCGAGCTTTTTGCGCAGCGCGCTGTCGGACGGATAGGTCTTGGGAATTTCGTAGCGCTCGCCATCGGGTGCGATGCGGATCTGGTAGGTGTTGCCTTCCATATCGGTGCGCGCCACGGTTTCGCTGCTGCCTTCGACGTAGACGTCGTCCAGCAGGACGATGAACATGTCGTCGCCGACCTTGCTGCGCAGTTGCGCCAGGAAGCGTTCCTGCTCTTCGCGCTTGACGTGCGACCACCAGAAGCCGATGAACACGGCCGTGTAGCTGCCGATGTCGTCCGGCAGGTTCCAGGCGTCCGCCACCATGAATTCCACCTTGTCGGCAGGCAGCGCGCGCAGCTTGCCCAGCGCGATCATTTCGGGATTGATATCGGTGGCCACGACCTTGTCGGCCGTGCCGGCGATGACGGCGGTCCAGTAACCGGTGCCGCAGGCCAGTTCCAGCACGGTGTGGCCGCGCAGGGTCTCGGCCACGTGGCCGCGCATGGCGGCCAGGTCGTCCTTGCGTTCCGGCCGGTCGTAGATGCGGTCGTGGTTGGAGGCGCTCTTGGCGTAAAACTGTGCGGATTGTTCGGTGATCATATTTTTCTTGACGTGAGTGCTTGCTGCAAATGCTTTACAGCTCGTAGGTTTCTTTGGTGCCGCTCATGGCCGACTCGACCAGCTTGCGGTTCAGGGTCGGCGCCAGCAATTCGATGAAGGTATAGATATAGCTGCGCAGATAGGCGCCCTGCTTGACGGCCACGCGCGAAATATTCATGCCGAACAAGTGCCCCACCGGAATGGCGCGCAGGTTCTTGTCGCGCTCGGCGTCGAAGGCCATGCCCGCTATGATACCAATTCCCATGCCAAGTTCCACATAGGTTTTGATGACATCGGCGTCGATGGCTTCGAGCAGCACGTCCGGTTTCAGTCCGCGCAGGCCGAAAGCATGGTCGATCTTGCTGCGCCCGGCAAAGGCGCCATCGTAGGTGATCAGCGGGTAGGTGGCGATTTCTTCCAGCGACACCGCCTTGGATTTGAGCAGCGGATGGTCGGGCGGCACCACCACCATGTGCTCCCATTGGTAACAAGGCAATGTGATCAGTCCATCAATGCCGGCAATCGATTCGGTGGCGATGGCCAGGTCGGCCTGGTCGCGCTGGACCATCTCGGCGATCTGGCGCGGGTTACCCTGAAGCAACGACAAGCGTACCTTGGGATACTTGAGCATGAACGCCTGCACCACTCTCGGCAAGGTATAGCGCGCCTGGGTATGCGTGGTGGCAATGGTGAAGCTGCCGCTATCCTGGGCCGCGTACTCCTTGCCGATGCGTTTCAGGCTGTCGATCTCTTGCATGATCAGCTCGACGGACTCCAGCACCAGCCGGCCGGGCTCGGTCAAGCCGCGGATGCGCTTGCCATGACGGGTGAAAATGTCAACACCAAGCTCTTCTTCAAGCTCGATAATCGCTTTCGACACCCCGGGCTGGGACGTAAACAAGGCCTTGGCCGCATCGGTCAGGTTGTAATTCTGCCGCACGGCTTCGCGCACGAAGCGTAATTGATGGAGGTTCATTGCTTTTTTGCTCTCGCAGGCCGGAAAGATACTCAAAATAAATATCAACCAGCATTTTATAAGAATGCTTATGCCGGATACGCATATAAGCAAATAAATTCTTAGTCCTTTGGAATAAAGGACGAGTTTATTACTATTGAGGCTAGTTTGGGGACAGTCTCATGCAGTTGCCCCCGAAGAAGCCCAAAAAGAGGGGACCTCGACAAACCGTAGCGAGCGGTGCAAGTTTCGTCAGAGAAGCGCAGCCGTACGAAGGTACGGTGAGCATCGCAGGGCGACAATTGCGCCGCGCAGCAGGTTTTGCGAGGTCTCCTAAAAATCAGGATGACATATGTACCGTTACGACAAATACGACCACCTCATCGTCAGGGAACGCATCGCGCAATACCGCAGCCAGGTGGAGCGCCGTCTCAACGATGAACTGACCGAAGCCGAATTCCTGCCGCTGCGCCTGCAAAATGGCCTCTACATGCAGCGCCACGCCTACATGCTGCGCATCGCCGTGCCATACGGCCTGCTGTCCTCGGCGCAGATGCGCATGTTCGGCCACATCGCCCGCAAGTACGACCGCGGCTATGGCCACTTCACGACGCGCCAGAACATCCAGTTCAACTGGATCGAGCTCGAACAGACGCCCGAGATCCTGAGCGACCTGGCCTCGGTCGAGATGCACGCGATCCAGACCTCGGGCAACTGCATCCGCAACATCACCTCCGACGAATACGCCGGCGTGGCGGCGGACGAGATCATCGATCCGCGCCCGTACGCCGAAGTGCTGCGCCAGTGGAGTACCTTCCACCCCGAATTCGCCGCCCTGCCGCGCAAGTTCAAGGTCGCCATCAACGGCGCCCTGGAAGACCGCGCCGCGATTGCGGTGCACGACATCGGCCTGACCGTGGTCCACAACGACGATGGCGAAATCGGCTTCAAGGTCATGGTCGGCGGCGGCATGGGCCGTACCCCGATCCTGGGCAGCGTGGTGCGCGAGTTCCTGCCATGGCGTCACATGCTGACCTACATCGAAGCGGTCATGCGCGTGTATAACAGCTACGGCCGGCGCGACAACAAGTACAAGGCGCGCATCAAGATCCTGGTCAAGGCCATGGGCGTCGAGGAATTCACGCGCCAGGTCGAGGAAGAATGGGTCGACCTGAAAGACAGCGCCTCCACCCTGACCGACGAAGAGATGGCGCGCGTAGCGGCCTACTTCACGCCGCCGGCCTACGAAACGCTGCCGAACATCGACGTGCGTGCGGAACATGCCGACAACAAGGCCTTCGCTAATTGGCTCACGCGTAACGTCAAGGCGCACAAGGTGCCGGGCTACAGCGTGGTGCTGCTGTCGCTGAAAAAGACCGGCGTGCCGCCGGGCGACGCCACCGCGACCCAGATCGACTTCGTGGCCGACCTGGCGGACCGCTACAGCTTCGGCGAACTGCGCGTCACGCACGAGCAGAACCTGGTGCTGGCCGACGTCAAGCAAGCGGCCCTGTTCACGCTGTGGCAGGAAGCAAAGGCGCACGGCCTGGCCACGCCGAATATTGGCCTCTTGACCGATATCATCTGCTGCCCGGGCGGCGACTTCTGCTCGCTGGCCAATGCCAAGTCGATCCCGATTGCGGCCGCGATTGCGGAGCGCTTCGATGACATCGACTACCAGCACGACATCGGCGAGATCGAACTGAATATCTCGGGCTGCATCAACGCCTGCGGCCACCACCACGTCGGCTCGATCGGCGTGCTCGGTGTCGACAAGGATGGCAGCGAGTGGTACCAGGTCTCGATCGGCGGCGCGCAAGGGAACAATGCGGCCATCGGCAAGATCATCGGCCCGTCGTTCTCGGCGCTGCAAATGCCGGAAGTGGTCGACCGCCTGCTGCAGGTGTACGTGCGCGAACGCCACGAAGACGAACGGTTTGTCGACACCGCCCAGCGCCTGGGCGTGGCGCCGTTCAAGGAACATGTCTATGCCACGCCGATCAAGGCGGGCGAACTGGTTGGAGAAGACCACTATGCTTGAGTCGCACAAGGAAATCATCAAACAGCGCGCGGTCGTCGCCGACGACTGGAGCGTGCTGCGCCTGGCCGTGCTTGACGCGGAAGCCGGCATCGCCGCCGACGCGCCCGACGCGGTCGTGGTCCCGCAAGGGAAAGTCATCGTCCCGCTGACGGTGTGGCAGGCGCAGCGCGCCTCGCTGGCCGCGCGTAGCGACATTGGCGTGTGGCTCGCGCCCGACGAACGCGCCGAAGCGCTCAAGGACGACCTGGACAAATTCGCGGTGGTCGCCATCGACTTCCCCAAATTTACCGATGGCCGTGGCTACTCGACCGCCTTCAACCTGCGCATGCGCCTGAACTACCAGGGCGAACTGCGCGCCATCGGCGACGTGCTGCGCGACCAGCTGTTCCAGATGCAGCGCTGCGGCTTCGACGCCTTTGCCACGCGCCAGGACCGCAACATCCACGACGCGCTCAAGGGCCTGACCGACTTCTCCGAGGTGTACCAGGCCTCGGTCGACATCAAGGCGCCGCTGTTCCGCCGCCATGAGCGCGACGTGCGCATCGACAGCGCCGACGTCGGCTACGGCATCTGAGGCACACATGAACGATATCTCCGCCCTCGTCGCCAGCACCCGCGCCACCTTGGAGCGCATCGCCGCTGAATACTCGCCGGCGGTGTTTGCCTCCAGCCTGGCCGCCGAAGACATGGTCCTGACCGATCTGATTCTCAAGGCGAACCTGCCGATCGGGATCTTCTCGCTCGAAACCGGCCGCCTGCACCCGGAAACGCTGGCGGTGCTGGCCCAGGTCAAGGACACCTACGGCTACGACATCGCGCTGTACAAACCGCAGCCGGAAGCGGTGGACGCCTACGTGTCGCAGCACGGCCTGAACGCCTTTTACGAGAGCGTGGACATGCGGCGCGAGTGCTGCCGCATCCGCAAGGTCGAACCCTTGGGCCGCGCCCTGGCCGGCAACAAGGCCTGGGTAACCGGCCAGCGCCGCGCGCAATCGAGCACGCGCGCGCAGCTCGACATCCAGGAAGACGACGCCGCGCACGGCATGGTCAAGTTCAATCCCCTGGCCGACTGGTCGGAGACCGATGTGTGGAACTACATCCGCGACAACGGCGTGCCGTACAACGCGCTGCACGACCAGGGCTTTCCCTCGATCGGCTGCGCACCGTGCACGCGCGCCGTGGAACCGGGCGAAGACGTGCGCGCCGGCCGCTGGTGGTGGGAAAACCCGGACTCCAAGGAATGCGGCCTGCACCTGGTCGATGGTAAACTGATCCGCATTAAATCCGTGGCTGCGTAAAGCGTCTGCTTGCGCGCCACCATAAGAAAACATAGGCCTCGCCACCATGACTACACTGACCGATACCCCGCGCGTGCTGACCGACGTCAACGCGCGCCACCTGGATGCGCTCGAATCGGAAGCGATCCACATCCTGCGCGAAGTCGCCGCCGAATGCGCCAACCCCGCCCTGCTGTTCTCGGGCGGGAAAGACTCGGTGGTGCTGCTGCGCCTCGCCGAAAAAGCCTTCCGGCCGGGTAAATTCCCGTTCCCGCTGGTGCACATCGACACCGGCCACAATTTCGCCGAAGTGATCACCTTCCGCGACGCCCGCGTGGCGGAACTGGGTGAACGCCTGATCGTCGGTTCGGTCGAAGACTCGATCAAGCGCGGCACCGTGCGCCTGCGTAATCCGCAGACCGACTCGCGCAACGCGGCCCAGGCGGTGACCTTGCTGGAGACGATCGCCGAACACAAATTCGACGCCTGCATCGGTGGCGCCCGCCGCGACGAAGAAAAGGCGCGCGCCAAGGAACGCATCTTTTCCTTCCGCGACGAATTCGGCCAGTGGGACCCCAAGGCGCAGCGCCCGGAATTGTGGGACCTGTATAACACCCGCGTGCACCCGGGCGAAAACATGCGCGTGTTCCCGATCTCGAACTGGACCGAACTCGATGTATGGCTCTACATCCAGCGCGAAAAACTGGCGCTGCCGCCGATCTACTTCGCGCACGAGCGCCAGGTCATTCCGCGCAATGGCTTGCTGGTGCCGCTGACCGACCTGACCCCGGCGCGCGAAGGCGAGACCGTCGAAACCCAGGTAGTGCGTTTCCGCACCGTGGGCGACATTTCGTGCACCTGCCCCGTGAGCTCAAGCGCATCGACGGTCGAAGCGATCATCGCCGAAACCGCCATTACCCAGATCACCGAACGCGGCGCCACCCGGATGGACGACCAGACCTCCGAAGCCTCGATGGAAAAACGCAAGAAAGCAGGATACTTCTGATGAACGCCCGTATTGACACCACTACTAAAAGCCAAAATGGCGAACGTCCGGACGCGGTATCGGGTCTGCTGCGTTTCATCACCGCCGGCTCGGTCGACGATGGCAAGAGCACCCTGATCGGGCGCCTGCTGTTCGACAGCAAAGGCATCTTCGCCGACCAGCTGGATGCCATGTCGCGCTCGAAGCACAAGCGCACCGTGGGCGACGCCGTCGACCTGTCGCTGCTGACCGACGGCCTGGAAGCCGAACGCGAACAGGGCATCACCATCGACGTGGCTTACCGCTACTTCGCCACGCCCAAGCGCAAATTCATCATCGCCGACACCCCGGGCCACGAGCAGTACACCCGCAACATGGTCACCGGCGCTTCGACTGCCGACGCGGTGATCATTTTGATCGACGTTTCCAAGGTCAAGCTGCGCGAAGATGGCGGCGTGGATCTGCTGATCCAGACCAAGCGCCATTCGACCATCGCCCACCTGCTGCAGATCGAGCACGTGGTCGTCGCCGTCAACAAGATGGACCTGGTGAACTACGACCAGTCCGTGTACGACCGCATCGTCAAGGCGTACAAGGAGTTCGCAGCGACACTGGGGCTGAAGGACATCACGCCGATTCCGCTGTCGGCCCTGACCGGCGACAACGTGGTCGAAGCGAGCGAAAAAATGGCCTGGTACCAGGGTCCGACGCTCATTTCGCTGCTCGAATCGCTGTCAGTCTACGACGAATCGCACGCGGCGCCGTTCCGCTTCCCGGTCCAGCTGGTGGCGCGCCACAACGGCCACGAAGCGAATGACTTCCGTGGATACATGGGCCGCATCGAAGCGGGCAAGGTCAGCGTGGGCGACAAGCTGGTGGTGCAGCCATCGGGCCAGAGCGCCACCGTCAAGGATATCCTCACCCTGGAAGGCTCGCACCAGTCGGCCGTCGTGGGCCAGTCGATCACCCTGCTGCTCAATGAATATCTCGACATCTCGCGCGGCGACCTGCTGGCCGGCGCCGACCAGCCAGCGACGCTGCTCAAGACGCTCAAGGCGGACGTGTGCTGGATGTCGGACGAACCGCTCGACATGCGCCGCAAGTACTGGATCAAGCATGGCACCAAGCAGACCTCGGCCAAGATCACCGGCATCGACACCCTGCTCGACATCAATACCCAGCAGCGCCATGCGGCCGACGGGCTGAAACTGAACGACATCGCCCGCATCGGCGTGACCGTGCAGCAGCCGCTGGCCGCCGACGCCTATGCCGACATCCGCGCAACGGGCGCCTTCATTTTGATCGATGAAGTGACGCACCAGACGGTTGCCGCTGGTATGATCCGGCTGGACGCGTAAGTCATCAACGCCAGCAAAAGGAACACAGTATGTCAGCACTCGGAAAAGTCTATCTGATCGGCGCCGGCCCCGGCGCCCAGGATCTCATCACCCTGCGCGGCGCGCGCCTGTTGGCGCAGGCCGACGTGGTGCTGCACGATGCCTTGGTAACCGACGAGATGCTGGCACTGTGTCCGCAGGCGGTGAAGATCGCAGTCGGCAAACGCTGCGGCCAATTGTCGACGGCGCAAGCCTTCATTAACAAGCAGCTGGTCGACAGCGCGCACAAATACGCGCTGGTGGTGCGCCTGAAAGGCGGCGATCCGATGCTGTTCGGACGCGCCGATGAAGAACTGCGCGCGCTGGAAGAAGCCGGCATCGAGGTCGACGTTGTGCCTGGCATTACCACTGCGGTGGCGGCGGCAGCGGCGACCAAACAGCCACTGACCAAGCGTGGCGTGGCGCGCAGCGTGGCGTTTTTCACGTCCAGCACCGCGCCCGAGCATGGCGACATGACGGTGGTTCCCGATTCCGACACACTGGTGCAGTACATGGGTGGGCGCGAGGCGATCGTGACGGCCCAGCGCCTGCTGGACCAGGGCCGCCGGCCGGATACGCCGGTGGTAGTGATCGAGAATTGCAGTCGTCCGGAGCAGCGCATCATGCGCCTGACCCTGGCGACCCTGGCGCACGGCCTCGGACCGGCGCATGGCCCGGTGCTGGTGATGCTGGGCGAGGCCATGAGGCTGCGCGACAGCCAGCCGATCGATACCGAGCAAGGCAGAGAGGCGCTGCCAGACGGCGCGCAGTTAAGCGCTTAAGCGCGTAGCGGCCGACGCCTGTTGCGCGTCGCCCATCTGCTCATGCGCTTCGATTTCCCATTGAAGTTTATCGGCGGCCGCGTAGGTTTTTTCCGCGATGGCCGCCAGGCGCGCGAACGCGCGCTGCAAGCGTGGTGAGCTGCGCGGCCCGCTCAGGGCGGACAGCTGGCAGCGCACCGTGCGGATATCTTCCTTGAGTCCCCGCAGCGCTTCGCGCAGGCTGGCGTCGGCGTCGAGCGGTTCGTCGAGCCGGCCCTCGTTCATGCGCTTGCGCAGGATGTCGATTTTGACTCCCATTCCCGCCAGGCGGTCGGCCAGGCGGTCCAGACGCAGCGCTGTGCGGCGTTCCTGGGCCAGGGAGAGTAGCGAATTGCGGCCGCGCCTGGCGATCTGGGAAACTTCGCGGAGCAGCAGTTTCAGTGTGGCACTGAGCATGATAGGCACCTGAGAAAGAAGAGAGAATCAAGAAATTTTGAGCGCAAATGCCGGCTCAGTCAAACCCTTGCACACGCCTGGAACTGATCCAGAACAAACCATCGGCAAATTCCCTTTCTCCGGCGTTCCCCCTACCGCGCCACCGTCGTTCCTGCCATTGGCAGAAACGACGCAGGCGTAGATATCTAGAGTTTCAACGCCTTCGCCACATCCTCCCAACTCACGTACTTGAAGTTTTGCGGCCCATCCGGCATGCGCTTATACCCATCCTGAATCACCAGCATGCCCTGCACATAAGGACCACCCAGGTTCTTCGACGTCACATCCAGCCCATCGGTGTCGGAGGTGCCATCGATCCCTTCGGCCAGGTTGAAGCCCACCTTGAAGCGCCCGCGCACCTTGTACGGCGCCGCCGCGTCGAGCACGACATAACTGCTGTCGCCCTGGCTCGACACGATCAGGTAAGCGCCCTTTGCGCCTTCGTAGATCGCCATGCCCTCCACATCGGCATGCAGGTCACGCCCCACGGCGAGCACCATCTTGCGCGCCACCGGCTGATCGGCGCGCGCCGCCAGGGTCCACACGCCACGCTTTTCCTCGCCGATGAACAGGCGCTCGTTGCGGTCGTCGGCAACGCAGCCTTCCGGCTGGCTGTCCACCTTGAACTCGCGCGCCAGCGTGCCGCTCCACCGGCCGCCACTGCCCGCAATGCGGAACTGGCGGAACGCCCCGCCCTTGTCGTTGACGATCACGTCCAGCCCACCACTGCGCGGCTGGAACAGGCAGATGCCATACACCTCGGAAAAGCCGGTCGCAAAGCGCGCCAGCTCGGCCACCTTGCCGTCGGCGTCGACACCGAACAGCACCACGCTGTTGTCGTCGCGCTGGCTGGCCACGGCCAGATCGAGCACCTTGCCGTCCATGTTCACGCCCTGGCGCAGGTCGACGTTGTTCAGGCGGCCCACGTCGAGAAACTGCTGCTGCCTTCCCTGCAAGTCGTACACCATCAAGCCCTGCTTCTTGTTCGTGCCCAGCACACGCGAGCGCGTCGCATCCTGCGGATGGACCCAGATCGCCGGATCGTCCGCCACGTCGCCCAGGCGCGCCACCGGCATCGTCTGGGCGCGCGGCTCGAGCACCACCGCCGGAGAAGCCGCCGTCCCCGCAGGCAGGCGCGCACCGGCCTTGAGCAGCCGCCTCGCCGGCGCCGCCTCGCTGTTGGCTTCATAGGCCCAGGTGCCGATGCCCTCCTCGTTCGCATACAGCGTGTGGCGGGCGTCGTCGACCCTGCACTGGCCGGCGTCGAGCGGCATGCTCAGTTTGCGCACCAGTTGCGGGGTGGCGCCGTGCATCAGCCATTGCTCGGCCTGACCATCCCTGGCGGCGACGAACAGGAAGTCGAGTCCCTGCCGGTCGCGGAACAGGCACAGTCCTTCGACCCCGAACGGTTGTTGCGGCAGGGGCGCAAGGCGCGTCAGTTCACCGCGCTGGATATCGACGCGGATCGGCAGCGCGTGCTGGGTGTCGGCATCGAGCACCACGGCGATGCCGCTGCCGCTGGTGGTGCGGGCGTCGAGCTGCCTGGCGCGCATGGGCAGGCGCGCCAGCTCCTTGCCGGCGGCGTCGGTCAGCTGCAAGGCGTGCTTGTCGAGCGCAAGCCAGCCGCCGCCATCGAGCGCGATGCGCTCCGCCGACTGGGCCGCCGTGCTGGCGAGGATGCATAGCCAGGCGGCTGCGCGGGTAAGGTGTTTTTGCATGGTCATATCAGAAAAAATTCGCTTTCAGGCTCAATTTGAACGTGCGTCCGTACTGTTCATACTGGACGTTATACGGCTTGGTGCCCTGGTACACATAATAAGTTTCATTATTCAGGTTGATGCCCTCGAAGACCAGCTGCACGCGCTTGTTGATCTGGTAGCCGAGTGAAAAATCCACCTGGCGCTGGGCGTCGACATAGCGGTCCTGCGATGCGTCGAGCAGGTCGCCGCCGACTTCGAGCAGATAAGCCGACTTGTGATTGAGCGCCAGGCGCGTACTCACAGGGCCGCTTTCGTAACCGAGCATCAGATTGACGATCTGCTTCGACTGCCCCGGCAGGCGGATCTGGCGCGTCAGCTGGCCGCCGCTGGCCTTGTCGAAGCGGCCGATGGTGGCCTTGGCATCGTTAACACTGGCATTGGCGCCGACCAGCAAGCCATTCCACGGTGCCGGCAGCATGCGCAGCGACTGCGAGTACGACAGTTCGATGCCGTTCACCCGCGCCTTGTCGCCGTTGGCGTAGCTGGTGGCGGTGGTGTAGCCGGTCCAGGCCCCGCTGCCGGCAAGATCGGTGGTGTAGGTGAAGTTCTTGATGTCCTTCGAGTACAGATAGGCCGACACCGCGCCGTCCGCGCCCAGCATGCGTTCGATGCCAAGATCGACATTCGCCGCTTTCAGGGGTTTGAGGTCCGGGTTGCCGATCACCGCTTCGGTATTGCTGGCCAGGCTGATGCCGGGCGCCAGCTGGCTGAAATTGGCGCGTACGACGGCGTTGGTCCAGGCGGCGCGCACGCTGGTATCTTTGTCGATATCGAAGCGCGCCTGCAGGTTGGGCAGCCAGTTCGCGTAAGCGTTGGTGCGCGAGACTGCCTGCAAACCCGTGCCCGACACCTGCCGGCCGCGCGCCGCGAAGCTGGTGCGCTCGTGGCGCACGCCGGCCAGCAGGCGCCAGTTGCCGATGTCGGCGCCGGCCTGCACGTAGGCGCTGTCGATGTCTTCGTCCATCGAAAAGTCGTTCAGGCTCGATTCCGCCACCAGCCGCGCGCCGGCCCGGTCCAGCCCCGCCACGCGCGAGCGGATCAGCGCCGGATCGAGGCCCGGCCCGAGATTGGCGAACGGGTAGTCCAGCGCACCTTGCGTGAAGCCGCTCATCGACACGCTGCCCGCGCCCCAGTAATTGCCGCTGCCCGCCTTGTTGCTGGTGTAGCCCCACTGCTCGGTGTCGTTCTCCTTGGTGCGGCGGCTGGCCTTGACGCCGCCCTTGATGTCGGCCGCGATGTTGGCAGCGGCGTCGCCCAGCGCCAGGCGGCGGCCCAGGTCCAGCTTGAGGTGGCGCTCGGCGTCCGTGCTGTCGCGCGCCTGCAGGGTGATGCCCTGCAGGTTGTAGCTGGCCGGGTCGGCCAGGCTGGCGGGTCCTGTCAGGCGTGGCACCCCGGTGCCGGCGAAGCGCAGGCCGGCCACGTTGGCGCTGGCGCGAAAGCGGCCATCGTTGATGCTTTCCGGCGTGTCTTCGGTGGCGCGGCTGGCGCCGCCCGATGCGGCCAGCTTCCAGTCTCCGACACGGATATCGCCGCCGACGACGGCGGAACTGATCTGCTGCGTGTATTTGCGCTGGCGCAGGCGGCGTTCGGCGCGCGCGGTGAATGCGCTGTCGGGGGACGCGGCGCCGCCGGCGATGTTACTGAGCGACAGGCGGTCGCGCACTTCCTCGTCCGAAAAGCGGCTGAGAAACGTGTGCAGATAAAGCGACTGGCCGGCCTGCGGGCGGTAATCGGCGTTCAGCGCCAGCGCATTGCGTTCGCGCTCGGGCAAGTAGTCGCGCAGTTCGAGGCCGGACAACTTGCCCTTGTTCCAGGCACCGCCCGTTTCCACGTTATCGGAACCGAACTTGCGGCGCTCGCCGCTGATGCCGGCGGCCACGCCCAGCTTCCCGTCCAGGAAACGGTCGGCCCACAAGGCGCCGGCGTTCGGGCTGGTCTTGCCGGTGTTCTGGTCGCGGCTCGCTCCTGCCTGGAACGACAGTGGCGTGCCGGGCAAGTCGAAGGCCGACAGCGACTTGACGTCGACCGAGCCGCCCAGCGAGTTGGCATCCTGCTCCGGCATCAGGGTCTTGCTCACCTCCAGCGAGCGAATCAGGCCGGCCGGCAGCACGTCGAGTGCGACCGCGCGGCGGCCCGCTTCCGGCGATGGCACCGAGGCGCCGTTGATGGTGACGGCGTTGTAATCGGGCCCCATGCCGCGCACCACGATGTAGCGCCCTTCGCCCTGGTCGCGCTGCACCGCCACGCCGGGCAGGCGGGCCAGCGCCTCGGCCGCGTTCTTGTCGGGCAGGCCGCCGATATCATCGCTGCTGACGATGCTGACGATATTGTCGGCCTTCTGCTGGGCCGCCAGCGCGCGCTTCATGCTCGAACGCTGGCCGGCGATGACGACGGTGTCGAGCGCGATGGCGCTTGCCTCGCTGCTGCCGGCGGCGCTGTCGGCGCCGTGCGCGACGCCGCCGCACAGTTGCAGGATGCCGAAGGCAATCAGTGACCGGCGCGGAAGACTGCCCGCTACCCCGCGCTGACGCCGTTGTTGTTTGTCGCTATTCATAGTGTGGCCGTTGGATGGGTGAAAAACAGGGCGAAGTCTAGAGGCCGAATATGTCCATCTCGTGACACGGCGCCCGCCGCCACCGGCGCTACGGCCTTTTCGCACCGCCTATGCGCTGAAATGACCCGGGCGTTGGCAGGCCGCCGCCCGGCGTGGTGCGCCCGGTGAGCCGATCGGACTGGCGCCGCTGCGCTGTTTGCACCCCCGCCTGTCATCGTCCTGTCACGCGCGCGGGCTAGTATCGGAACGTATCACCCTCATGCAAGGCGTCGGCCTTTCACCCATGCTCCACTCACACCGCTCTCCGCTCATCCTGGCCCTGCTGGCCCTTGTCGCCTGCTGCTTCCTGTATGCGTTCGCCGCGGTGCCCAAGCCGCCCGCCGACTGGAAGTGGATCGATATCGCCAGCGAGGCCAGCATCGCCCTCATGGCCGGCGTGTGGTTCGTGCTGGTCCTGAGCAGCCGCCCGCCCGGACGCGTGACGGCGCTGCTGGCAGCCGGCCTGGCGGGCCTGATGCTGGGCGCCTGCGCCGACTGCCTCGACGAGTTTTTCAGCGTGCCCAAAGGCCAGCTGTGGAACCACGTGATCGAGAGCGGCCTGACCCTGGCCGGCATGGCCGCCCTCACCTGCGGCCTGCTCGACTGGCGCCGCGAACAGTTCATGCTCAACGAGCACCTGCACAAGCGCGAGCGCCTGTTCCGCGATCACCGCTCGTTCGACACCCTTACTCAAGTGGGCGATGCCGACTACCTGCGCGCCCAGCTGCGCATCGAGCACGAACGCGGCAGCGGCCCCGATTGCTGCCTGCTGATGGTCGATATCGACAGCTTCCACCTGATTAACCGCGCCCACGGCCAGCGCGAAGGCGACCGCCTGCTGCAAGCGGTCACCCACACCCTTCTGCTGAACCTGCGCCGCACCGACCTGCTGTGTCGCTATGCGGGCGACCGCTTCGCGATCCTGCTGCCGGCAACCGATGCCGATACCGCGCGCACGCTGGCCGAGCAGTTGCGGCGCGCCGTGGCGACGCTGCGCCATCACACGCACAACGGCGGCGCGGCGCTGCAAGTGACGGTGCGCTACGCGCTGCGCCATGTCGATATCGAGCCGCGCCAGCTGCTCAAGGAAATCAACCGCGCGCTGGAACGGCGCATGCCGCAGCCGGCGTCCGCCGCGGAGGATGCCGGCAGCTTCGCCGCGCGCGCGTGAGCCGCTTCCTGCAAGCGGGCGACGCCTGCATCGTGGCGCAGCACCAGCCGGCG
>NZ_JAQOZV010000065.1:0-36567 GCF_030348125.1 Massilia sp. DJPM01 | reverse complement strand
TAGTGCGGCGGACGGTCGTTGACCGGATTCGGCCCCGACTGGGCATTGTTGCGGATGTGTTCAGCCAGCTTGGCCACCATCGCGTCGAGCTGGTCGATGCGGCGGCCCTGCTGGTACACCATCTGGTTCAGGGATTCGACCAGGTCTTCCTGGTGCGCGAGCTTGATCTCGATATCGACAAAACGGTCTTCCTGGCTCACGGCGGCGTCCTTGGGGGCAAAGCCGCCATTATGCCAGTCCGTGCTCCCAGGCCGGGGGCAGGCCCACCAGCGCCAGCGGCGGCGGCGCGTCGGGCGATGCGGGCGCGTCCAGCGTGCTGTGCAATTCGCCCGACATCACCGCCAGCATGGTCTTGATCACCGCGTGAAACGCCTCGACATCGCTGGCGGCGGTCACCGTGGCCAGCATGGTGCGCACCATCGAGGCGGCCAGGAAAGTGCCGTAGCCGGCGATTTCGGACGGGCGGTCGATCGCCAGGGTGAAGTCGGACGCCACCGCCAGCGTATTGCCGATGCGCTGGGCGTCGAGCAAGCCCTGCGGCGTGAGGTTGCCGAGCGCGCCGGACATGATCGACATGGCGGCATTCGCGCGCGAGAGCGCGCCGCTGTCGATGGCCTCGCTCCAGAACGCCAGGCCGGCCTCGGCCGGGCTGCGGCCGAGCACGTTCTTGAACACGGCGCTCACAAACTCGGCGGTGCCGTCCGGATACAGCGCCTCCGATTCGGGGCTGGCGCTGAAACTGTCGATCAGCTTGTGCAAGCCGGGATTGGTGGCGTAGGCGGCGCTGATGCCGGCGATATCGTGCGGCGCGCCCAGTTTGGCCAGCTGGTCCTGGAAGCTCTGCATGCCGGCATAGTCGGCGGCGCGCCCGAAATAGGCCACGTACAGGGCTTGCACGACCGCGTCGTATTCGACGTTGACGGTGCTGTCGCTGAACTTGAAGCGCTCGACATTGGACAGCAGCTGCAAGCCGCCGATGGCGCCGCTCTTGGGCAGCACGGCGTAGCCGCCGGCGCCGGTGGTGATGTTGTAATCGGCCCGCAAGCCGGCAAAACCGACCGTGTCGACGCCGCTGCCGCCGTTGATATCAACCAGCATGGTCCATTCCTTCGCTGTGCACGCGCCATCTTGACGCCCGGGTTTACTATACCAGCGTCGGCTCCCAGTTCTGGAAACCGACGCCAACCAGCTCGGCGTGGGTGAGCGGCAGGTCTTCATGCAGGGCGTCGGGCAGGTCGCCGGCGGCGCGCGGCGCGCCGCTCATGGCGCCCAGGGTGGCCTTGATGGTGCTCTGGTAAGCACTCAGGTCGGTGCTGGCGGTGACCGCGCCGAGCATGGCGCGCACCGAGGCGGCCGCCGCCTTGGTGCCGTAACCGGAGACCTCGGCCGCGGTATCGATGGACAGGGTGAAGCCCGAGGCCACGGCCAGCTTGTTGTTGATCAGCTTAGCGTCGAGCAAGCCCTGGCTGGTCTTGTTGGCGAGCGCGCCGGACATGATCGATAGCGAAGCATTCGCCTTGGACAAGCCCTGGTGGTCGATCGCATCGGTCCAGAAGCCCAGGCCGGCGGCGGCCGGGGCGCGTCCGAACACGTTCTGGAAGATGCCCTTCACAAACGCGGCGGTATCGCCCGGATACAGGGCGGCCGATTCGGCGCTGCCGGCGAAACTGTCGATCAGCGCATGCAGGCCGGCATCCTTGGTGTAGGCCGCCGCCAGCGCGCTCATGTCGCGCGGCGCGCCCAGGGCGGCCAGCTGGCCCTGGAAGCTCTGCATGCCGTTGTAGTCGGCGGCGCGCCCGAAATACCCCACGTACAGGGCTTGCACGACCGCCTCGTAGTCGAGCGACACGCTGCCGTTAGAGAAGTGCAAGGTTTCGATATTGGTCAGCAGGTCATAGCCTTCGTCGCCGGCGTGGTCGGACACCACATAGCCGGCCGCGATGCGGGTCACGTCGTAATTGGCGCGCGGGCCGACGTAGTACGCCATGTCGATGCCGGCGCCGCCATCGATGTCGTCGTCGCCGCCCGCCCCTTCGATCACTTCACCGATATACGTGCCGGTGAGGCGCTCGGCGATGTCACGCCCGGTGTAGTAAGGCGTGCTGGCGCCCACGCCATAGGTTCCGCCCAGGCCGTCGCGCCCGTACAGCCAGTTGAGCGCGGCGATATCGTAGGGGCTGTAGGTCTGGTAGGGGCCGCCCACCGGATCGTAGGACATCAGGGTGTTGGCGGTGTGGTCATCGTCGAAGGGCAGCTTCTTGTCGCCGTCGAAAGGGTGCTTCAGGCCCAGCATGTGGCCCAGCTCGTGCAGCAGGGTTTCGTAGCCGGCGCCGCCCGGGCGCAGGTCGGCGTTTTCGGCGCGGAATTCCACATTGTCGAGGTAGACATAGGCCTTGGCGGTGAAATCGCGCACCGTGGTGCCGAAGCTGGGCGGGGTGTAGCTCGTCATCCAGCTGCACAGGCCGGTGGTATCGGCGTCGGCGATATCGATCGCGGCCATGTGGATCTGGGCGCGGCTGCCGTCGGTCGTTTCGGTAAACCCGATCCCGGTCAGCGCGGTGATGTACGACAGCGCGGTGCGCGTCGCCATTTGCTGGGCCATTGAAAACGCGGCCTGCCCGCCGCGCGACGCTTCATTGCCGCTGCTCACCGAAAAGGTGTAGCTCAGCGAGCGCGCGCCGGTGCCCAGAAAGTTCCAGCCCGGCCCCGAGCTGAGCAGGGCGTCGATGTTGTTGAAGCCGGATTGGCGGACGATTTCGATATCGGTAACGATGGTCATGCGGATACTCAGGAAAGGGGGTGAATTGGCCGGATTGCGTGCGGCGAGCGCAGGGCGCTCTGGCGGGAAGCAGGCCGATAATCTTACCGGCAATTACCGCAAGTATCTCAAAGGCAAGTATTTACGTCAAACACAGTTACAAATCAGGCAGGATAGTTTGCCAATAAACCACAAAAAACGGGCGCCTTACCCGGCAAGGGGTAAGGCGCCCGTGGTGGCGGTGCCGGGAAATGGCGCGCGTTACAGTAGCGCGTCGATCAGGCCGCCATGCTGCACGCCGACCAGGGCCAGCGCGACCTCGGGCAGCCCGGCCTCGGCCGGCGCGCTATCGAGTTCCATCTTCGCCGATCCGGTCTGGGCGGCGTTGGCCAGCGATACGAGCGTGCTGGCGATGGTGGCCTGGAAGGCCGCGATATCGGTGCTGGCCGTGACGCTGGCCAGCATGGCGCGCACGGTGGCGGCGGCATTCGCGCCGGCGTAGGCCGTCATTTCGGCGGGCTGGTCGATGGCCAGGGTGAAGTCCGAGGCGATGGTGATCTTGTTGTTCACCAGTTTGGCGTCGAGCAAACCCTGGGTGCTGGTGTTTTCCAGCGCCCCGGCCATGATCGAGAGCGAGGCATTGGCGCGCGACAGGCCATCGTGGTCGATCGCATTGGTCCAGAACGACAGGCCGGCGGCGGCCGGGGCGCGCCCCAGCACGTTCTGGAACACGGCCTTGACGAAGGCGCTGGTGGCGCCCGGGTACAGGGCGGCCGATTCGGCGCTGGCGCCGAAGCTGTCGATCAGGCTGTGCAGCCCGGCATCCCTGGCGTAGGCGGCGGTGACGGCCGAAAACGTCAGCGGCGCATGCAGGCCGCCCAGCTGGCTCTGGAAGGCGCCCAGGCCGCCGGCATCGGCCGCGCGCCCGAAGTAGGCCAGGTACAGCGCCTGCACCACGTCGTCGTATTCGAGCTTGAGGGTGGTGTCGCCGAACTTGATCGACTCTATATTGCGCAGCAAGTCCATGCCGTCGGCGCCGCTCTTGCCGGTGACCACGAAACCGCTGCTGTCGCGTACCACCTCGTAATTGGCGCGCAGGCCAGGGTAGCTGGCGGTGTCGGTGCCGCTGCCGCCATCGATGACGTTGTTGCCCGGCGTGGACAGCAGCGAATCGTCGCCCGCGGTGCCGGTGACCGCGATCGCCGCCACCGTGCCGAGCGCAAACTGCAGGTGCTTGGCGGCGATGCTGGTGTTGCCGGCCTTGTCGACCGAGCTCACGGTCACGTCGTAGTTGCCGTTGGCCAGGACGCTGCCGCCCAGGCTCCACTTGCCGTCGGCAGCGACCGTGCCTTCGCCGATGAGCTCGCCGGCATTGCTCAGGCGGATCGTGCTGCCCGCTTCGCCGGTGCCGCTGAACATGACGGCGCGGCTGGCCGGGACCACCACGCCGGCGGTCGGCGCCACCGGTGCATGGGTGTCGACGCTGAACACCAGCGCCGCGCTCGGGGCCGAGACATTGTTGGCCGCATCGGTGGCGCGCGCGGTCAGGGACAGGTTGACGCCGTCGGCCAGGGCCGAGGTGGCGACCGACCAGGCGCCATTGGCGCCGGCGGTCGTGCTGGCGACCAGAGTCGCGCCGCTGTACACCTTGACCGTGGCGTTGGCTTCGGCGCTGCCGCTGACCAGCGGCTTGTCGCCGGCCACGTAGCCGTTCGGGTTCTTGCTGACGGTGAGCGTGGGCGCGGCCGGCGCGCCGGTGTCGGCCGCCGGCGGGGTGACGACGGGCGGGGTGACCACAGGCGGGACGACCACCGGCGGAGTCACCACGGGCGGCGTCACCACCGGCGGGGCCACCACCTGGCTTGCCTGCACGCTGCGGTCGTCGAACTTGAGCACTTCGACCGAGCTCAGGGTGTCGGTGCCGTCGGCGCCGCTGACGCGCACCTTGCCGCCGCCCAGGTCGGTGACCGTGTAGGCGGCGTACTTGCCGCGAAACACGGCGGTATCGGTGCCGGCGCCGCCGTTGAGCACATCGTCGCCGCCATCGCCTTCGAGGCGGTCGGCGGCGGCGGTGCCGGTCAGGCTGTCGGCGCGATTGGTGCCGGTGATGAAGCGCCCGCCCCCGGTCGAATTGATGCCGAGCGCGCCACGCAGGCCGTCGCCGCCATACAGCCAGTTCAGGGCTGCGATATCGTACTGGCTGAAGTTGGCATACGGACCGCCCTTGCCGGTGTACGACATCAGCGTATTGCTGGTGTTGTCGTCGCCGTCCGGCAGCCTGATGCCGCCATCGAACGGGTGCTTCAAGCCCAGCATATGGCCCAGTTCGTGCAGCAGGATCTCCAGGCCGCCCGAGCCGGGCGCCAGGGTGGCGTTCCCGGGGTCGGCAGCGGCGCTATCGTCCAGATACACATACGCCCCCGCGTAGAAGCTGAGCAGCGTCTCGCCCGAGTTGGAATAACCGGACTTCCAGCTGCACAGGCCCGCCGTGTTCCCGCCCAGGTCCTTCGAGCACAGATGGACGTTGGCAGCGGCGCCATTGGCCGTTTCGGCGAACACGATCCCGGTGATCGCGCTCAGCGTCGCCATCGCCGCCCGCGTGCCGGCTTGCTGGCCTGCGCTGAATGCCGTCAGTCCTAGCGCCGCGTCGTTGCCGCGCTCGTTGTGCGAAGCAATCGAAAACGTGTAGAAGATGGTGTTGGCGGCGGGCGTCACAAAGTTCCAGGCGGGTCCACTACTGAGCAGGGAGTCAATGTGGTTCAGGCCGGAGAGGGGGGTGTCGAGATCGGAGATGATTGCCATGCGGGTATGCTCATGTTTGGAATTAGAAATGTTTCCAAACGATGCCCGATGATCAATGTAATGCAACTGGCAGACAGCGCTGGAATGTTGCCGCGTTTTGCTCGACAAGCGCCGCAGTATTCCAAACTTGGGTATTGACGTCAAATATATTTCAAATTTGGCATGTCAGTTTCCCTATTTCCCGGGCAAGCACAAAAAAACGGGCGCCTTACCCGGCAAGGGGTAAGGCGCCCGTGGTGGCGCAGCCGCGAAGCGGCCGTGCTTTACAGTACCGCGTCGATCAGGCCGCCATGCTGCACGCCAACCAGGGCGACCAGGGTGTCGGCCGGGCCGGCGCCGCTGTCCACGCTATCGTGCTGCATCATCCCGCTCCCGGTCTGCCCGCCGATGCCGGTCAGGGTCGCCAGGGTGCTGGCGATGGTAGCCTGGAAGGCCGCGATATCGGTGTTGGCCGTGACGCTGGCGAGCATGCTGCGCACGGTGGCGGCGGCATTGATGCCGACATAGCCGTTCAGTTCGGCGGGATTGTCGATGGCCAGGGTGAAATCCGACGCGATGGTGATCTTGTTGTTGACCAGCTTGGCGTCGAGCACGCCCTGGGTGCTGGTGTTTTCCAGCGCGCCGGCCATGATCGAGAGCGAGGCATTGGCACGCGACAAGCCGGCATTGTCGATCGCATTGGTCCAGAACGACAAGCCGTTGGCGGCGGGGGCGCGGCCGAAGATGTTCTGGAATACGGCCGTGACGAAGGCGCTGGTGGCGCCCGGGTACAGGGCGGCCGATTCCGGGCTGGAGCCGAAGCTGTCGATCAGGCTGTGCAGCCCGCTATCGGTGGCATACGCGGCGGTGACGGCCGAGAACGTCAGCGGTGCGTGCAGGCCGCCCAGCTGGCTCTGGAAGGCCGACAGGCCGCCCGAATCGGCCGCGCGCCCGAAGTAGGCCACGTACAGCGCCTGCACCACGTCGTCGTATTCCAGCTTGAGGGTGGTGTCGCTGAACCTGATCGACTCGACATTGCGCAGCAAGTCCATGCCGTCGGTGCCGCTGTGGGCGGTGACCACGAAACCGCTGTTGTCACGCACCACGTCGTAGTTGCCGCGCACGCCGCCGTAGTTGACCGTGTCGGTACCGGCGCCGCCATCGATGACATTGTTGCCGGCCGTCGGCAGCAGCACATCGTTACCGGAAGTGCCATTGACCGCGCCCGCCGCCCCCACCGAAAACAGCAGGTGGCCGGTGGCGGTGGTGTTGTTGTCGGCCTTGTCGAGCGAGCTTACGCTCACGTCGTAGCTGCCGTTGCCCAGCACGGCGGAAGCCACGCTCCAGTGGCCGTCCGATCCGACCGTGGCCTGGGCGATGATGGCGCTGGCATTGGTCAGGCGGATCGTGCTGCCGGCTTCGCCGGTACCGCTGAACAGGACCGAGCCGCTGGCCCCGACCACCGCGCCGGCGGTCGGCGCCACCGGTGCATGCGTGTCGACGCTGAACAGCAGCGCGGCGCTCGGTACCGAGACATTGCTGGCGGCATCGGTGGCGCGCGCCGTCAGGGACAGGTTGACGGCGTCGGCCAGGGCCGAGGTGGCAACCGAATACGTGCCGTTGGCGCTGGCGGTGGTGGTGGCGACCAGGGTGGCGCCGCTGTACACCTTGACCGTGGCATTGGCTTCGGCGCTGCCGCTGACCAGCGGCTTGTCGCCGGCCACATACCCATTCGCGTTCTTGACCAGGCTCACCGTCGGCGCGGCCGGCGCGGTGGTGTCGGCCGGCGGCGGGGTGAACGCCTGCACGCTCTGGTCGTCGAATTTCAGCACTTCGACCGAGGTCAGGGTATCGCTGCCGTCGGCGCCGATGACGCGCACGCTGCCGCCGCCCAGGTCGGTGACGGTATAGGACGCGTAATTGCCGCGGAACACGGCGGTATCGGTGCCGTTGCCGCCGTTGAGCACATCGTCGCCGCCATCGCCTTCGAAGCGGTCGTTGCCACTGGCGCCGCTCATGGTGTCGGCGAAACTGGTGCCGGTGAGATAGCGGCCGCCGCCGGTCGAATTGATGCCGAGCGCGCCGCCCAAGCCGTCGCCGCCGTACAGCCAGTTCAGGGCCGCGACGTCGTACGGGCTGAAGTTGGAATACGGGCCGCCCTGGCCGGTGTACGACATCAGCGTATTGCTGGTGTTGTCGTCGCCGGTGGGCAAGGTGGCGCTGCCCTCGAAAGGATGCTTCAGGCCCAGCATGTGGCCCAGTTCATGCAGCAGGGTCTGGTAACCGCCACCGCCGGGCGTCAGGTTGGCATTCTCGGCGGAGAACTCGACGTTGTCGAGATACACATAGGCTTGCGCGTCGTAGCTGGTCAGGGTGCTGCCGCTGTAGCCGTAGCTCGAATTCCAGCTGCACAGGCCGCTCACATTATTGCCGCTGATATTCACCGCCGCCAGGTGCACATCGGCCGCCGTGCCGCTCGCCGTTTCGGTGAAGGTGATGCCGGTCAGCGCCGCCAGGGCCGCGAACGCGGTGCGCGCATTGGCTTGCTGGGAAGCGGAAAAGGCGGTCTGGCCGCCCTGGCTTGCTTCATTGCCGGATGCGACGGAGAAGGTGTACAGGATGGTGTTGCCGGCGGGCGTCAGGTAATTCCAGTCAGGCCCCGTATCGAGCAGGGCATCGATGTGGGTCAGGCCGGAGGTAGGGGTTACGGTGATGTCGGATACGGTCGCCATGCTGTGTACTCGTCATTGGAAGTGAAGGGAATCCAAACGACGCGCAAGCAGGCCAGGCTGGCGGGCAGGCGGATTTGGAAGGTGGCCGCGCTTGTGCCCGGCCGTGAATTCAGTATTTCAAAGTCGGAAGTTGCCGTCAAACAAAATCTGAATCGTGTGCACAATTTATCGCAAATAAACACCACCGCAGACGATCACATCGTCGCTTGGCTGGCAATACATTGCCTTCGGTTCAATCTTTCCGCTGGGCGGATTGGTGAACTTATATTCTTGCCAAAAAGAAGGATTCTTTTTCGCCATCTCGACCCGTTCGCGCACGAAGGCCTTGCCGTCGCTATCCTTCAACTCCATCAAGTTCTTGCCCAGCATTTTTTGATTGGCGCCGTGCGCGGGCACCACGCCATCGACGCCGTAGGCCCCCATGTACAGGTCGCGGCTGGTGAAGGGCCCATCCTTGCGGTTGATCTCGGCGTAGGTCTTGTCCTTGCCGTTGGCCTTCATGTACGCAATGGTCTTCTTGACCATGGCTTCGGCTTCCGGCCTGGTGGCAAACGCGTCGGCGATGGCGGGCGCGGCCATGGTCCAGGCCAGCATGGCGGCGACGGTGGCGCTGCGCGGTGCGGTAGTGAATGTCGACATGAAATTCCCCTTCGGCAAAGTGCGCCACGGCGCCGCGTCGAAACATGCTAGCACGCAGGTTTCGCGTTGCCGAGCATGACACTACGCGTTATGTTTTCGGTGTTGCAAGCAAGGCTTTCAGGCTGGCCAGGCGATCCTTGGGAGAGATGGTTTCCGCCTCGGTCGGTGCGGCGGTGCCGACGTCGAGCGCCATCTCCTTGATGAAGCGCGACACATCGCAATGAACTTGCTCGCCGGCACGCTTGCGTTTCTTGCACCAGGTGATATACAAGGTGCGCTGGGCGCGCGTGATGCCCACGTACATCAGGCGCCGTTCTTCCTGGATGCGCGCGCCGATGGTTTCCACCGACGCGTCCGGGTCGCCCTTGTGCGGCAAGATGCCCTCTTCCACGCCGACCAGGAAGACGTGCGGAAACTCCAATCCCTTGGAGGCGTGCAGGGTCGACATGCGCACCGCGTCCGGCTCTTCGTCCTTGCCTTCCAACATGGACATCAAGGCCACCATCTGGGTCAGTTCCAGCAGGTTTTTTTCCTCGCCGGATTTATCCTTGCCGCCGCAGCCGCGTTCCTTGAGCCAGTTGGTAAATTCGAGCACATTGAGCCACTTGCTTTGCGCGGCGCGGTCGTCAAAGGTGTCGTACAGATAACTCTCGTAAGCGATTTCCTTCATCATGTCGTCCAGCACGGCGGCCGCGTTCTCGCCGCTGCCGGACGGTCCGGGGCGGCTGGCGCGCGCTTCGAGCTGGTTGATGAAGTTGCAAAATGCGCGCAGCGGCAATAGCTGGCGGTCCGGCAGCTTGGCTTCGATGCCGCCCTTGAAGGTGGCCTCGAACAGCGAGCAATTCCACTGCTTGGAAAACGCGCCCAGCACTTCCAGGGTGGCCATGCCGACCCCGCGCTTGGGGGTGGTGACGGCGCGGATGAAGGCGGGATCGTCGCCCTCGTTGGCGATCAGGCGCAGGTAGCTGATGATGTCCTTGATTTCGGCCTTGTCGAAAAAACTCTGGCCGCCGGAAATCGTGTACGGAATGCGTTCCTTGCGCAGGCATTGCTCGATCACGCGCGCCTGGTGGTTGCCGCGATACAGGATGGCGTAATCGGACCACTTGTTCTTGCGCTGGAAGCGGTCGGACGAAATCATGATCGCCACCTGCTCGGCTTCCTGGTCGTCGGTCTGCATGCCGAGCACCGTGATCGGCTCGCCCAGGCCGTGTTCGGACCACAGGGCTTTCTCGAACAGCTTGGGATTGTTCGAGATGACCGCGTTGGCCGCCTGCAAGATGCGGGTGGTGGAGCGGTAATTCTGTTCCAGCTTGATGACGCGCAAGTCGGGAAAATCGTCGCCCAGGGTTTTCAGGTTTTCCACCGAGGCGCCGCGCCAGGCGTAGATGGCCTGGTCGTCGTCGCCGACGGCGGTGAACATGGGTTTCTTGCCGATGCCGGTGACCAGCAGCTTGACCAGTTCGTACTGGCAGGTGTTGGTATCCTGATACTCGTCCATGAGCAGATAGCGCAGGCGGCGCTGCCACTTGTCGCGGATCGGATCGTTGTTGCGGAACAGTTCCACCGGCAGGCGGATCAGGTCATCGAAATCGACCGCCTGGTAGGCCGCGAGCGTGGCCACGTAGCTGCGGAACACGCGCGCGGCCTGGGCTTCGTCTTCATCCTTGGCGTGCTTGACCGCGTCTTCGGGATCGATCAGGGCGTTTTTCCACAAGGAGATGGAATTCTGGATGCTGCGGATCAGTTGCTTGTCGGTGGTGATGGCCAAATCCTGGACCAGGCCGAAGCAATCGTCGCTGTCCATGATGGAAAAGCGGTCTTTCAGACCCACGCCGGCCGCTTCCTGGCGCAGGATTTTCACGCCGAGCGAGTGGAAGGTGGACACGGTGAGCTGCTTGGCCTGGCGCGGCTGCTTGAGCAGCTTGGCGATGCGCTCCTGCATTTCCAGCGCGGCCTTGTTGGTGAAGGTCAGGGCCGCGATGGTGCGCGGATCGTAGCCGCGGTCTTCGATCAGGTGCGCGATTTTCTGGGTGATCACGCGCGTCTTGCCCGAGCCGGCACCGGCCAGCACCAGGCAAGGGCCGTCAAGATACATGACCGCTTCGCTCTGGGGAACGTTCAGGCCGAAATTGGGGGTGGAGGACATCGGGCGGGGCAATCTGGTGGGGACGACCGGCCATTGTAACGTACACCCCCGTCGTCTCCGGCATTGCCAGGAACGACGAGGGACGCGACGGCTTAAAATCCCGCCAGCACAATTTTCCCGATCGTCCTGCCCGCCTCCAGCGCCGCGTGGGCGCGCGTCAGGTTGGCTGCGTCGATCCTGCCGCCGTTTTCCCCCACCGTGGTGGTCAGCACGCCCGCGTCGACCAGCGCCGCCACTTCATTGAGCAGCTTGTGCTGCTCGATCATGTCGGCCGTGCCGAACATCGAACGGGTGAACATCATCTCGAACGCCACCGTCACGCTCTTGGCGAACACCAGGTCCATCGGCAGTGGCCGCTCATTGCGCACGATGGCGCAGATCTTGCCCTGCGGCGCGATCGCCGCCGCCATCGCCGCAAAGTGCGCGTCGATATCGTTCAGGCACAAGATGTAATCCACTTCCGCCAGCCCCAGCGCGGCCAGCTGGGCTGGCATATCGCCCAGGTGATCGATCACATGGTCGGCCCCGAGCGCCCTGCACCACTGTTCCGACGCCCGGCGCGAGGCCGTTGCAATCACCTTCAGCTTGGCCAGTTTCTTGGCCAGCTGGATCGCAATCGACCCCACCCCGCCCGCGCCGCCGATGATCAGCACCGACTTGCCCTGGTCCGCGCCGCTGCGCGACACGCCCAGGCGCTCGAACAGCGCTTCCCACGCGGTGATGCTGGTCAGCGGCAGCGCGGCGGCGTGCTCCACACTCAGGCTGGCCGGCTTGCGGCCCACGATGCGCTCGTCGACCGCATGAAACTCGCTGTTGGCGCCCGGACGCACCACGCTGCCGGCGTAATACACCGCATCGCCCACCTTGAACAGGGTCGCCTGCGGACCGACGGCGCTGACGGTACCGGCCACGTCCCAGCCGACCAGGCGCGGTTCGCCATCGTGAGCGGCCGCCTTGCGCTGCTTGAAGTCGACCGGATTGACCGAAATTGCCTCCACTTTCACCACCAGGTCGCGCCCTTGCGGCTGTGGCACAGGCAATTCGACGTCGTGCAGGTTTCCGTTAATGACGGCAATGGCTTTCATGTTGTTTCCTTGTTTGGTTGACAGATGAGCCAGTGTAGACCGTGCCGATTCGATTGATAATTGGCATAATGATTGAATATCTCTTCACCAAAACAGAACAATGAACCTCGACCTGACCGATGTGGCGCTATTCGTGCGGGTCTGCGCCACCCGCAACCTGTCCGCCGCCGGACGCGAGTTCAGCCTGTCGCCGGCGGCCTCCAGCGCCCGCATGGCCCAGCTGGAACGCCAGCTCGGCGCGCGCCTGCTGCACCGCACCACGCGCCAGATCGCCCTGACCCAGGATGGCGAAACCTTCCTCGAACGGGCCGTGGCCCTGCTCGACGCCGCCGAGCAGGCGCGCGCCTCGGTCGGGGCCGGGCGCGAACCACAGGGTTTATTGCGGGTGGCGGCCTCGGTCTCGTTCGGACGCCTGCACCTGATGCCGTGGCTGCCCGCCTTCATGGAACGCTATCCCGGCCTGCAGCTCGACCTGCGCCTGTCGGACCGGGTGATCGACCTGGCTGCCAACGGCATCGACGTCACCATCCGCAACGGACCGCTGCACGATTCGGCCCTGATCGCGCGCGTGCTGGCGCCCAGCCGCCTGCTGCTGGTGGCCTCGCCCGCCTACCTGGCGCGGCACGGCACGCCGCAGCGCCCGCAGGAACTGGCCGATCACCAGTGCCTGGTGCTGGAAGGGGTCAATCCATGGAATTTCAGGGATGCCGACGGTAGCCTGATCAGCGTGCGGGTGGGAGGAAGGATGCGCAGCGATAACGGCGAAGCGATGCGCGACGCTGCCCTGGCCGGGCTGGGGGTCGCGCTGCAATCGACCTGGGCGGTGTACCAGCAGCTCAAGAGTGGCGCGCTGGTACCGCTGCTGGCGGCGTATCCGATGGCCTTGAATTCGGTGGTGTCGGCCCAGTACCTGAACCGCAATTTCCTGCCGCCCAAGACGCAAGCCTTCATCGATTATTTCGCCGCGCGCTTCGGCCCCGCCCCGTACTGGGACGAGGGCTTGCCGGGGATAGGCAATTAAGTGGTGACCTTGTTGTCCTGGCACAGGGCGTTGAGCAGGCGCAGCTGTTCATGCTGCATCTCGACCAGCTGCAGCTTGAAGGCATCCATTTTTTCGTGCAGGGCCATGATTTCCAGCTCGGCCTTGAGGTTGATCTCGTAATCGTTCTGGGCGTTCACGCGGTCGATTTCGCCCTGGCGGTTCTGCGACATCAGGATCACCGGCGCCTGGATCGAGGCCAGCATCGACAGGAACAGATTGAGCAGGATGTAGGGGAAGGGGTCGAACGGCTTGGCGCCGCCGCGCGCGAGCAGGAAAGAATTGAGCGCCACCCAGGACAGCAGCACCAGCGCGAACAGCATGATGAAGGTCCAGGAACCACCGAAGCGCGCCACGGCGTCGGCCGCGCGCTGGCCGAAGGTGGCGTCGTCCTCCGGATCGGGCTGGCTGGGGGTCAGTGCGCGCCGTTCGGCGATGTGCTTGGCCACGGTATCGTCGCTGCGTTTTTGCAGCGCTTCGATGTGCGCCAGATAGTCCTTGCGGGTGGTCCTCATGCTGTGTTCTTCACTGGTAGTGCGGACCGATTGTCTGCTCGATAAGCAGTGTATCCGCAAGTCACTTTCCAGCGCGCACAGATCGCTTGCGTTACCATCCCGGTATCCGGGCTGCGATGCCCTTCACCGACGAGTTAAAGCACCATGAAATTTGAACATCTGATTGAAATTAACGATCCCCTGAATCCGCTGATCGACACCCTCACGCGCGAGCAGCTGTGGCGCGGGCTGGTGCTGTGCGCGGAAATGCCCAAGCTGTTCGTGCCGCATTTGGACGAGTGCACGATCGACCAGCGCGACAGCGGCAGCTTCCGCCGCAGCCGGCGCTTCGGCGAACTGGTGGTGATCGACCGCGTGCTGCTCACGCCGCTGCAAGAGGTACGCTACGAAGTGCCCGAGCAGGGCGAGATTGCCGCGTCGAGCCTGACCGTGACGATTGAGACGCCGGCCGAGCACACCATGTTCGTGCGCTTCAAGTACGACGACGGGCACGATGCCGAGACCGACAAGGCCAATGCCATGTACGACGAATACAAGAAGTCGGCCTACCAGGAAGCCGATATCGACACGATCCGCATCGTGCGCGAAATGGCGGGCGCGGGGCGGCTCGATGCCAGTTACCTGAACTAAGCCAGGCGCGACGTGGGCCGGCGAACCATTTCTTAACCGGGGTCAGACTGAGCTGCTAATCGGTAACACCGGGGTCAGACCCCTAACTGACTAATCGGTAACACCGGGGTCAGACCCCTAACTGAAAAACCGGGGTCTGACCCCTCCGCTGGGGAAACGCCGGCTGTCGGGATCTACACGCCGGGGGTGTTGTCCGGCGCGCTGCTCGCTGTCGGGGCGCCTTTTTCCAGCTCCGCCGCCAGGTCGCGCAGGGCGGTGCGCACGCCTTCTTCGATCACCGGATGGTAGAACGGCATGTCCAGCATCTGCGCCACCGTCAGGCGCGCCTGGCAGGCCCAGGCCAGCAGGTGGCCCAGGTTCTCGGCGCGCGGCCCGATCATCTCGGCGCCCAGGAAACGGCAGGTGCCGTACTCGCCGTACACCCGCAGCATGCCGTGGTTTTGCAGCATCACCCGGCTGCGGCCCTGGTTCTCGAACGAGACCTTGCCCACTGCGAACTTGGGCTTGCCTTCGGCGCACAGTTCCTTGTAACTCGCGCCCAGGGTGGCGATCTGCGGCTCGGTGAAGGCAATCGTCAGCGGCGTGCGGCGCAGGCCGGGACGCACGTCGGGATAGCGGCCGGCATTGTCGCCCGCGATCTTGCCGTGGTCGGCCGCTTCCGGCAACACCGGGCGCTCGTTGTTGGCGTCGCCGGCGATGAAAATGTGGCTGGTGCCGCACTGCATGGTGGTGGCGTCGAACAGGGGAATGCCGCGCTCATCCAGTTCCAGGCCGGTGGTTTCGATGCCGATCTGGTCGACGTTGGGCGTGCGCCCGGCCGCCACCAGCACATACGCGAAGCGGTCGGTGTGCTCGGCGCCGGCGGCGTCGCGCGTGACCAGCACCACTTCCTCGCCCTGCTGTTCGGCGCTGACGATGCACTGCTGGAAGCGCAGGTCGAGCTCGCGCGCCAGGGCCTTGGCGGCCACGTGCAGCACTTCCGGGTCGCTCAGCTGCGCCACGCTGCCGCCGCGCGCGAACACGCTCACGCGCACGCCCAGGCGATGCAGGGCCTGGCCCAGTTCGAGGCCGATCACGCCGGTACCGATCACCGCCACGGAGGCGGGCAGGTCGGTCCAGTCGAATACATCGTCGCTGACGATGATGCGCGCGCCCACATCCTTGAGCTGGGGCAGCATGACCGGGGTGGAACCGCTGGCGATGACCACGCGCGCGGCCTCGATGCTGGTGTGCTGGTCCACCTGCAGCGATTGCGGTCCGGTGAAGCGGGCGTGGCCGCGCAGCTTGTCGTGGTCGGGGATGCTGTCGACGCTGTCGAGCACGAAGCCGACGAAGCGGTCGCGTTCGCTGCGCACGCGCGCCATCACGGCCTTGCCATCGATGCGGACGGGGCCGGGGTGCACGCCGAACCGGGGCGCCAGCGCCAGCATGTGGGCCGCCTCGCTGGCGGCGATCAGCAGTTTGCTGGGCATGCAGCCGACGCGGGCGCAGGTCGTGCCGTAGGGGCCGCTTTCGATGAGGACCGCGGTTTTCCCCTGGGCGCGCGCGGCGCGGTAGGCGGAAAGACCCGCGGTACCGGTACCGATGACGGCGACATCGACGTGTAACTTGTTCATGGCGGACTCTTCTTCAACTTGAGGTACAACATGGGATGCGGGCGGGTGCCGTTTTCAGGCGTCAACGATACGCCAATTTTCACTTTACCGTGGCGCATCGCTGTTGCGCGTTGGCAGCACTGGCCTAAGCGTATTAGTATTGCTCATCAAAATCACCATGGAACAGCGCTACTGATGAGTAATCTCGACTATCGCGGCCTGGCCGTGCTCGACGCGGTGGCGGCGAGCGGCAGTTTCGACAAGGCAGCGCTGCTGCTGGGAATGAGCCAGTCGGCGGTATCGCAGCGCATCAAGGCGCTGGAAGACGCGTGCGGGCGCCTGCTGGTGGTGCGCGGCACGCCCTCGGTGCCGACCGGGCTGGGGCAGCGGCTGGTGGTGCATTTCCGCCACGTCAAACTGATGGAAGCGGCGCTCGACATCGACCTCGGGCGCGACGCCAGCCTGCCGGCGCTGGCCCTGGCGCTGGACGCCGACAGCCTGGCGACCTGGTTCGCGCAAGCGCTGCCGCCGCTGCTGGCGCCGCCGCGCTGCCAGTTCGATATCCAGCTGGCCGACGGCGAGCGCGCGCTGCGGCTGGTGCGCGAAGGCGCCGTGTTCGCCTGCGTGGCCGAGACCGACGAGGTCGGCGGCGACGCGGCCGGCACCATGTCCACGCCGCTGGGGCTGCTGCGCTACACCTGCGTTGCCACGCCCGCGTTTGCGGGGCACTGGTTCGGCGACGGTTTCATTGCCGAGGCGGTGGCGCTGGCGCCGGCGGTGGTCAGCGAGCGCAAGCAGATGGCACGCTTCCTGGCGTGCGAATTCGGGGGCGAGGTGGCGTTCCCGCACCACACCATGCCGGTCTCGCCGGCGCTGGACAACTGCATCCTGCACGGCGTGGCGTACGGCCTGATGCCCGAGCTGAGCGCGCTGAGCCGGATTGCCTCGGGCCAACTGATTGATCTTGCGCCGGGGCGGACCTGGAACACGGCGCTCTCGTGGCACGCCTGGAACATCGACACCCCCTTCACCCGCGCCCTGACCGAGCACATCGTCACCAGCGCCCACCGCTACCTGCCCCAGCCCACACCGGGGTCTGACCTCTGATTAGCAATTTATTGCCCAGCAGCGCCAAACGCCGCATAACCGCATAACCGGGGTCAGAGCTCTGACTAGCAATTAGTTTCTGTGTGGAACAAATCGACGGATAAACCAGCCGGCTCCTGCGCAAAGCTGGCCTACAGACTTCAGAGTCATCGAAACCGTCGTGAAAAACCATCAGCTTTGCAACCACCAACATTTTTGTTGCTAGTCAGAGCTCTGACCCCGGTGTGGGAACTTAGAGCGGCAAGACTTTTGTTGCTAATCAGAGGTCAGACCCCGGTTGGGGGGAAGCTGCTTCAGATATCGAGGGGGTCGACTTCGAGCGACCATTTGACGCGGCTTTTCATGGCGCGCAACAGGGCCAGCCATTCTTTGAGGAAGGCTTGCAGCGCCGGCCGCGAGGGACTTTCGACCAGCAGCTGCGCACGGTCGACGTTGTGCACGCGCGTCATCGTCATCGGGATCGGGTCGTTCAGCGTAATGCCGTCAAATACCAGCGCGTCGCGCGCACTCTCTAAAAAGCCGATCGCCGTTTCCAGCTCGGGCGCCTCGGCCCGCAACAGGGCCTGGTACAGATACGGCGGCAGCGCAGCCTGGCGCCGCTCAGCCAGCAAATCAGTGGCGAAACGGTCATAGTCGTGGTTCACCACCGCCGAATACAGCGGATGGCTGGCATACCGCGTCTGGATCAGCACTTCGCTCACGCTGCCGCCTTCCGTGCGCGCCGCCCTGCCCGCCCGCCCCGCCACCTGCATCAGCTGCGCAAACAGGCGCTCGCTGGCGCGGTAATCCTGCGAAAACAACGCCGTGTCGGGATTGAGAATCCCCACCAAAGTCAGTTTCTTGAAGTCGTGCCCCTTGGCGACCATCTGGGTGCCGATCAAAATATCGACTTCGCCCCGGTGCACCGTGTCGAACGCGGCCTGCGCACTGCCCTTGAGGCGCGTGGAGTCGGCGTCGATGCGCAAAATGCGCGCCTGCGGAAAAACCTGCTGCAAGCCTTCTTCGACCCGCTGGGTGCCGCGCCCGAGCGGTTGCAGGTCGACGTTGCCGCAGGTGGGGCAGTGGCGCGGAATGCGCAGCTCCAGGCTGCAGTGGTGGCAGCGCAGCCGGTGCTCGGGCTTGTGCAGCACCATGAAGGAGGTGCAGCGGGTGCAGTTGCTGATCCAGCCGCACGATTCGCAACAGATCACGGGCGCGTACCCACGCCGGTTCAGGAACAGCAGCGATTGTTCGCCGCGCTCCAGGCGCTGGCGCAGCGCCGCCATGAGATGGGAGGTGATGCCGTCGACCGCTTTGTCGCGCTCCATGTCGAGCAGCTTCACGCGCGGCAGCACCGCATCCTTGACGGCGCGCTCGCGCAGTTCGAGCTTGCGATAGCGCCCGGAGCCAGCATGATGCCAGCTCTCCAGCGAGGGCGTGGCCGATCCGAGCACGATCGGAATGCCCAGCTGGCGCGCGCGCCACACCGCCAGGTCGCGCGCCGAATAGCGCAGCCCTTCCTGCTGTTTGTACGAGGGGTCGTGCTCTTCGTCGATGACGATCAGCTTCAGCTGCGGCAGCGATGCCAGGATCGCCAGGCGCGTGCCGAGGATGATGCGGGCCTGCCCCTGGTGCGCGGCCAGCCAGTGCAGCATGCGCTCGCCCTCGGACAGGCTGCTGTGCAAGGTGGCCAGCATCACGCCGGGAAAGCGCGCGCGGATATTGCCTTCCAGCTGAGGGGTAAGGTTGATCTCGGGGACCAGGATCAGGATCTGGCCACCCTCTTCGCGCGCCAGTACCTCGGCGCAGGCCTGCAGATAGACTTCGGTCTTGCCGCTGCCGGTCACGCCGTACAGCAGGATCGGGGTGAAGCCCTGCGCGCCGCCGATGGCGTCGGCCGCTTCCTGCTGCGCGCCGTTCAGCAGCGGCATGTCGAGCGGGGTGTGGTCGTGCGCCGGCGCGCTCTTGGCCAGCTTTTTCAGGGCGCGGTCCAGCGCCACGGTGGTGAGCACGCGCAGGTTCTTGGGCAGCCCGGGCAAGGCCACTTCGCCAAGCGGACGCTGATAGTAGTCGGCGGCGAACGCCGCCAGCGCGATCCATTGCGGCGCCAGGGGAGAAAGCTGGCTGCGCACGGCCAGCGCATCTTTGAGCTTGTCGGCCGGGACCTCGGTGTGGTGTTTGACCGCGACGATGAGCCCGACTACCTCGCGGCGGCCAAAGCTGACCAGCGCCAGCTGGCCCACCAGCGGCTCCTCGCCGGCGGCGCACGGCCAGCGGTAATCGAAGCAGCTGGTGAGCGGCGTGTCGAGCGCGATGTTGAGAATGCAGTACGCCATCAGGGTCGGTGTCGGTCGGGGTCGGCGGGTGTCGAAAAGAGGATCGTCAGGGATGTCCAGGACATCGTTTCAAGCAGCTTCAGCTTGTGGACAACTTTGTGGACAAACAATTTGTGCGAGGCCAAAAGCTTTGTGCTTGCACAATAGATGAGCCTAACAACTGAAAATCAAAGAAATTTAATCCTTTTAAATCAATCACTTGGAAAATCCGCCTTGGGAGACGGGGAAAACCGGGTTTTACCGGCGTTCTGTGCATAAGTAAGTCGGCGACGGGGCAAAATGTAGTCGTCTCGCCAGCCTGGCGCTGTGTATAAGCACAGCCCGCCGTCGGCTTGCGCGGGCCTCCGGACTGCCTCCCGGAAACTACAATTTTGCCCTACCGACACAGTGCCGCGCCATTCCGCCGTGCGGCACACACTTCATGTAAAACCTTCACATTTCCGCTAAGTCGCGGTAAACGCGGGACTTTTCCTTTTTATCCACACTGCCTGTTGATAACTTTGTGGACAATGCTGGAAAAACCGCGTTTTCCCTCTGTATCTTGTCCACATTCGCGCTCTGCGGCTCGACCGGGGAATTTTATAATTCCTTAAAAATCAATCACTTGCAAGTATCAGAAACTTTTCCGCAGCGCCTGTTTTTTAATCAGGGGGGTTTTGGAAAATTGTGAATAAGTGGGATATTGTCGTTTAGAAAACAGGTTTTGCGGGGTAGCGAAACCACCTTGCCAGGGTGGCATCGCTGTAGCCAGACTACAGGCCGGCGCGTTGCTGGCGGCTGAAGCTGTGGACGGCCTCGACCATGGCGCTGACCGACTCGGGCGGGGTGAATTGCGAGATGCCATGACCCAGGTTGAACACGTGACCTGAGCCGTCGGACGGCTTGCCGTAGCTGCTCAGGGTACGCTCGACTTCGGCGCGGATCTGTTCCGGGCTGGCGAACAGGATCGCCGGGTCGAGGTTGCCCTGCAGCGCCACCTTGTGGCCGACCAGCGCACGCGCGCGGCCCAGGTTGACAGTCCAGTCCAGCCCGACCGCGTCGGCGCCGATGTCGGCGATCTGGTCCAGCCACAGGCCGCCGCCCTTGGTGAAGACCACCGCCGGGATGCGCACGCCGTCTTTCTCGCGCTTGAGCTGGCTCATCACTTGCTGCATGTAGTGCAGCGAGAAGGTCTGGTAGGCGCCGTCGGCCAGCGCGCCGCCCCAGGAGTCGAAGATCATCACGGCCTGGGCGCCGGCATCGATCTGGGCGTTCAGGTAGGCCGCCACCGCGCTGGCATTGGTGGCCAGGATGTGGTGCATCAGGTCGGGGCGGTTGTACAGCATCTTTTTGATGGTGTGGAATTCCTTGGAACCGCCGCCTTCAACCATGTAGCAGGCCAGGGTCCATGGGCTGCCGGAAAAGCCGATCAGCGGCACGCGGCCATTGAGGGCGCCACGGATCTGGGTGACCGCCTTGAAGACGTAGTCGAGCGAGTCCAGGTCGGGCGCGCGCAGGGCCATGACATCGGCTTCGGTGCGCAGCGGACGCTCGAACTTGGGGCCTTCGCCATCGACGAAGTACAGGCCCAGGCCCATCGCGTCGGGCACGGTGAGGATGTCCGAGAACAGGATCGAGGCATCCAGCCGATAGCGGTCGATCGGCTGCAGGGTCACTTCAGTGGCGTAATCGGGGTTCTTGGCCAGGCCCAGGAAGGAGCCGGCCCGCTCGCGCGTGGCGCGGTATTCCGGCAGGTAGCGCCCCGCCTGACGCATCAGCCACACAGGGGTGTAATCAGTCGGTTGGCGCAGCAGCGCGCGCAGGAATGTGTCGTTCTGGAGCGGGGCGAATTGGGGCATGGGAGACCGTCGAAAGCTTGGAGAAAGGCGCTATTATCGCATTCCCGCGCCGCACGCCGCGCACCGCCATTTGCATGGGGTCGGGGTATTATCTATCATGCCATACCACCGCCAACCCAGTGAATCCCCATGACAGCTTCGACCAGCCCACAGAGCGCCCCTTTCGGCCTCTGGCCTTCCCCTATCAGCGCCGCCACCGTGGCCGCCGGCGCCACCCCGCTGTCGCAGCCGCAGGCCGATGGCCTCGACGCTTACTGGCTGGCCGGACGCGCCAGCGAAGGCGGGCGCACCACCCTGCTGCGCCAGCGCGGCGCCGAACTGGTCGAGCTGACCCCGGCCCCGTTCAATGTGCGCAGCCGCGTGCACGAATACGGCGGCGGGGCCTACCTGGTGGCGGCCGGCACGGTGTACTTTTCTCACTTCGCCGATAACTGTATTTACGCGATCCACCCCGGCCAGGCGCCGCAGGCGCTGACCCGCCCGGGCAGCGCGCGCTACGCCGACTTTGCGCGCGACGCGGCGCGCGAGCGCCTGATCGTGGTGCGCGAGGACCATGCGCAAGCGGGCGCGCAGCCGGTCAATACCCTGTGCGCGGTCGGCGCCGACGGCAGCGAAACCATCCTGGCCCGTGGCAGCGATTTTTACGCGGCCCCGCGCCTGGCGCCGGACGGCCGCTCGCTGGCCTGGCTCAGCTGGGACCATCCGCGCATGCCGTGGCAGGGCACCGAACTGTGGCTGGCGCAGGTCAACCCGGACGGCTCGCTGGCCTCGGCCACCCTGGTCGCGGGCGGCCCCGAGGAAGCGCTCTGCCAGCCCGAATGGTCGCCTGCCGGCGAGCTCCATTTCGTGTCGGACCGCAGCGGATGGTGGAACCTGTACCGCCTGGCCGAAGGGTTGGTCCAGCCGCTGTGCGAGCGCGCCGCCGAATTCGGCACGCCGCACTGGAGCTTCGCGGTGTCGATGTACGGCTTTCTCGGCAACGGCGACATCGTCTGCACCTATATTGAAAACGGCGTGAGCCGGCTGGCCCAGCTCACCCCCGACAGCGGCAAGCTGACCCCGATCGTCAACCCATACGAAGAAATCCGCGAGCTGCGCGTGGGCGGTGGCGCGGCGCTGATCCTGGGCGGCTCGCCCACCATCGCCCTGGAACTGGCGCGCATCGACCTGGCCGCTGCCACCACCCAGGTGCTGGCGCACTCGATCAGCGAGCTGCCGGCCGCCGGCTACCTGTCGGTCCCGGAGAGCATCAGCTACGCCAGCGGCGGCAACGCCCAGCGCACCGCGCATGCCTTCTACTACCCGCCCTGCAACGCCGACGTCACGCCCGATCCGGCGGCCAAGCCGCCGCTGATGGTGATCAGCCACGGCGGCCCGACCGGCATGGCCGCCAGTACCCTCAAGCTGGCCACGCAGTACTGGACCAGCCGCGGGTTCGCGGTGCTGGACGTGAACTACGGCGGCAGCAGCGGCTTCGGACGCGCCTACCGCGATGCCCTCAAGGGCCAGTGGGGCGTGGTCGACGTCGACGATTGCGTGGCCGGCGCGCGCTACCTGGCCACGCGCGGCCTGGTCGACCCGCAACGCCTGGTGATCCGCGGCGGCAGCGCTGGCGGCCTGACCACCCTGTGCGCCCTCACCTTCCACGATGTGTTCAAGGCCGGCGCCAGCTACTACGGCGTGTCGGACCTGAAAGGCCTGGACGACGATTCGCACAAGTTCGAGTCGCACTACAACGAATACCTGATCGCCCCAAAGCCGGAATCGGAAACGCTGTACCTGCTGCGTTCACCGATCAACCATACCGACAAGCTGACCCGTCCGATGATCTTCTTCCAGGGCCTGGACGATAAGGTCGTGCCGCCGCAGCAGTCGGAAGTGATGGTGAGCGCCCTGCGCGCGGCCGGCGTGCCGGTGGCCTACATGACGCTGGAGGGCGAAGGGCATGGCTTCCGCAAGGCCGACAGCATCGTGCGCACGCTGGAAGCGGAGCTGTATTTTTACCTGCGCATCTTCGGCTTGACCGCACCCGGCCAGGCGGCCGTGGTGGCGATCGACAATCTGCCCGGAGCTGCATGAGCGGGCAAGACATGGCGATAACGCGGGAGCAGTTCGGCCGGCTGGACATGGTCGAGCAACATATCGCCGCCATGCTGGCCATGGCGGGCGAACCGATGGGCCGCATCCGCCTCCAGGAGCACCTCGCCAGCGCCGGCATCGCCGTCGCCAACGAGCGCATGGTCGACGCGATGGAAACCCTGCGCGCGCTCGGCGTGGCGGGCGAGTTGCAGCAGCGCGGCTGGATCGTCACGCCGGAAGTGACCTGGATGGCGCTGAGCGCCGCACTGAACGCCGGCACCTTCGGCCCGCTGGCCACCGCCTACGACAACCTGACCCCGCTGCGCCGCAACTGGGAAGGCTTCGCCATCCTGCGCAGCTACCGCCAGGGCGTGGCGCTGCTGCGCATCGCCCTGGCCAGCGGCCAGGGTCCGGCGCTGGTGGCGCCGCTGCTGGCGGCCTGCATGAACTGCCACGAAGCGGGCTACCTGCACCCGCTGGTCGACATCTGCGCGCGCCCGTTCGAGCCGGAGCTGTTCGCGCGCATCCATCCGCAGCTGCGCGACGAGGTGCTGCGGGTGCTGATGGAGAATGCCCAGCGCGAACCGGCCAGCGCGCCGCAGTTGCGCGTGTTCGCCGAACGCCACCTGGCGCAGGGCGCCTCGTCGATGGCGCTGCGTACCGTCATGGCCGAACACCTGATCCTGTGCGGCCGCCTGGACGACGCCTCGCACCTGCTGCACGACATGGACGATTCGATGGCGCTGTTCTACCGCAGCGTGATCCTGATGCTGCGCGAGCACCACGCCGAGGCGCTGGCCGGCTTTGACCAGGCGCTCAAGGCGCTGCGGCGCGAAACCGGCAAGCGCAAGATGACCTTTCCCGGCATCGGCGGCCACCTGTATGTGCTGGCGCTCTTGCGCAGCACGGACCCCAAGCACCACAAGGCGGCCGAGGCGTATCTCGACATCGTCACGCGCAGCGTGCAAAGCCACGATACGGCGGTCTACCAGCAATTGAACATGCTGCGCCAGATCCGCGGCGGCACGGTCGACGCGCACGTGCTGCCCACGCGCAGCTGGGAAAGCGCGCTGCAGCCGTTCATGTTCCGCGCGCTGCTGCATTACTGGCTGGCGTTGCCGCAGCTGGACGACAAGCGCGCCCAGCTCGAACAGATGATGACACAGGCGACCGAGGCCGGCTTCGGCCTGGTGGCGGCGCAGCTGGGCGCCCTGCTGGGACGCATCGGCGCCGTCTCGCGCGAGCAGGAAGCGATCGCCCTGCGCCAGCGCCTGCGCTTTGCCGACATGAGCGGCTGGTTCGAGCGCGAGGAGCCGTGGGAGCGCCAGCTCAACGCGCTGATCAACCTGCAGCCGGCGCTGAACGTGGAAGTGGTCAAGGAAGCGCGCCTGGTATGGGGCTTGCGCTTCGACCCGCTGTACGGGGTGCAGGATATCGAGCCGCGCGAACAGAAGCGCGACGCCCAGGGCGGCTGGAGCCGCGGCCGCGCCATGGGCCTGAAACGCCTGTCGGACGATGCGGCCAGTTTCGATTTCCTCACCTCGCAAGACCTGCACGTGGTGGCGGCCTTGAACGCCTATAAATACTACAGCGGCGGCGGGGTGCGCTACGAATTCGACATGGACAAGGCGGTGGCCGCACTGATCGGCCATCCGCTGCTGTTCTGGATCGACGCGCCCGGCACGCGCGTGGAACTGCTGCCGGGCGAACCGGAACTGATGATCAAGGCGCGCGCCGGCAATGTGACCATCACCCTGCAGCCGCCGATCCTGGACAACACCGACGACGTGTGCGTCACGCGCGAAACGCCAACCCGCCTGCGCGTGGTGCGCATCAGCGACGAACACCGCCGCATCGGTGCCATTGTCGGCAATGGGCTGGTGGTGCCGCTGCACGCGGAAAAGCAGGTGCTCAAGGCGATCGGCGCGATTTCGTCGATCGTCACGGTGCAGTCGGACATCGGCGGCAGCGCCGCCGACATCGCCCGGGTCGACGCCGACAGCCGCCTGCATGTACACCTGCTGCCTTACCAGCATGGCTTGAAGATGCAGGTGCTGGTGCGCCCCCTGCCCGACGCCGGGGCCTACTACCCGCCCGGCTCGGGCGCCGACAGCGTGATCGCCGACGTGAATGGCGCGCGCGTGGAAGCGCGCCGCAACCTGGACGCCGAGCGCGAGGCCGAACGCCAGCTGGTCGGCGCCCTGCACGTGCTGGAACAATCCGAATCGGACCATGGCGAATGGCTGCTGGCCAACCCCATCGAATGCCTGGAGCTGCTGGCCGAACTGCAGGAACTGGACCCGGCCAGGGTGCTGCTGGCCTGGCCCGAGGGCGAGCCGTTTCGCCTGGCGAAAAAAGCCGACTCCAAGTCGGTGCGCCTGTCCATCAAGCGCGACAAGGACTGGTTCGCCGCCAGCGGCGAGGTGCAGGTCGACGAAAACCGCATCATGGACTTGCGCACCCTGCTCGATATGCTCAGGGAGAATGGCAGCCGCTTCGTGGCGCTGGGCGACAACCAGTTCATGGCCTTGACGTCCGAACTGCACCGGCGCCTGATGGAGCTGTCGGCCTTCGGCACGCCGAGCGCGGACGGGGTCAAGGTGCATGCGCTGGCCAGCTTCGCGCTGGAAGACCTGGCGCAGGATGCCGGCAGCGTCGCTACCGACCAGGGTTGGCGCGACCATCTGGCGCACATGGAGCGCAATGCCGCCTTCGTGCCGCAGATGCCGAGCACTTTGCAAGCCGAGCTGCGCGACTACCAGGTCGAGGGCTACGAGTGGCTGGCGCGCCTGGCCCACTGGGGCGTGGGCGCCTGCCTGGCCGACGACATGGGCCTCGGGAAAACGCTGCAGGCGCTGGCGCTGCTGCTCTCGCGCGCGCCGCAAGGCCCGGCGCTGGTGATCGCGCCGACCTCGGTGTGCATGAACTGGATCAGCGAGGCGGCGCGCTTCGCGCCAACCCTCAACGTCAAGCTGTTCGGCAGCGGCGACCGTGCCGCCATGCTGGCCGAGGCCGGGCCGTTCGACCTGGTGATCGCCAGCTACGGCCTGCTGCAGCTGGAAGCGCCGGCGTTCGCCAAGGTGCGCTGGAACAGCATCGTGCTCGATGAAGCGCAGGCGATCAAGAACACCGCCACCAAGCGTTCGCAGGCCGTGATGGCGCTGCAGGGCGAGTTCCGCATGGTGGCCACCGGCACGCCGCTGGAAAACCACCTGGGCGAGTTGTGGAACCTGTTCCGCTTCATCAATCCGGGCTTGCTCGGCACCAGCGACCAGTTCAACCTGCGCTTCGCCGGGCCGATCGAACGGGCCCAGGACAAGCGCGCCGAAGCCGGGGCGCGCCTGCGCCTGCGGCGTTTGATCCAGCCGTTCATCCTGCGCCGCACCAAGGCGCAGGTCTTGTCGGAACTGCCGCCGCGTACCGAGATCGTGCTGCCGGTCGACCTGACCGAGGAAGAAACGGCGCTCTACGAATCGCTGCGGCGCGACGCCATCGCCAAGCTGGCCGCGCTGGAAGCGCCCGAGAGCCAGAAGTCGATCCAGATCCTGGCCGAGATGATGAAGCTGCGCCGCGCCTGCTGCAATCCGGCGCTGGTGGCGCCCGAACTGGGCCTGCAAAGCAGCAAACTGACCGTGTTCGCGCGCCTGTTGGGCGAGCTGCTCGACAACCGCCACAAGGTGCTGGTGTTCAGCCAGTTCGTCGACCACCTGACCCTGATCCGCAAGCATCTCGACGAGCGCGGGATCAAATACCAGTACCTCGATGGCTCGACCCCGATGCAGGAGCGTAAAAAGCGGGTCGATGCGTTCCAGGCCGGTGTCGGCGATGTGTTCCTGATCAGCCTCAAGGCGGGCGGGGTCGGCATCAACCTGACGGCGGCCGATTATGTGATCCACATGGACCCGTGGTGGAATCCGGCGGTGGAAGACCAGGCCTCGGACCGCGCGCACCGCATGGGCCAGCAGCGCCCGGTGACCATTTACCGGCTGGTGGCGCGCCACACCATCGAGGAAGGCATCGTCGAGCTGCACAAGCACAAGCGCGATCTGGCCGACAGCCTGCTCGAAGGCAGCGATGTGTCGGCGCGCATGTCGCCGGGAGACATGCTGCGCATGCTGCAGGAGGGGCTGCGCTGAGGCTATACAAGCTTGGAGTAGCGTCCGGAGCAATTCCATGACATCATGCGTTTCTATTAACCAATATTGAATTGAAGCCATGGAAGAAGAAATCGAATCCAATGCCGCGTCAGGTGCAAATCTCCTCGGTGTCAAGTCCTGGTTTGCCTACGCCCGCGTCGGCCTGCTGGCCCTCGTGCTGTTCGCCGTGGCGCTGCCGACGGCATTCCAGATCGGCACCATCTCCGCCCTCGTGGTGTTCATTGGCTCGGCGCTGTTTGTCGGCTACCGTATCCTGCTGCTGCGTAGCGTGCAGGTGTACTACGACGATACTGGTGTCTGGGTCTATTCGGGCGTACTGCCATGGAAGAAGGGCCGCCACGGCGTCCTGTGGCGCGACGTGGACAGCGCCACCTACATCCAGAGCTTCTGGAGCTGGAGCACACGCTCCTACTCGGTGCGCGTAGGGCACCGCTTCACGAAGGTCAGCGAAATTAACGAGACCAACATCGCCAACGGTCAGGAGGTCGCGGGCCGGATCAACGGACTGCACCAGGAGATGCTGCGCTCCGGCCGCGCAAGCTGAGTCGCAGCCGTTTCCATTTGTGACAAAGGCGCCCCGGCGGGGCGTTTGATGCTAATCTGACGCCCGCCGCATGCCTGCGGCTGCCCCCGCTTCTGTAACTACAAGGCCAATCACAATGATCAAAACCAAAATTGCACTGGCTGTTTTCTTGACCTGCTTCGCGCTGGCGCCCGCAGGCGCTGCCAAGCCGAAAAAACAGTCCAGGGCACACGCCACCAAGCCGGTGAAAGCCGCCAAATCGTCCAAACCCGTCAAACCGGCCAAGCCATCCAAAGCCGCAGCCAAGGCCGCCGCCATCGCCGCACCGGTCGCCGCCGCTGTCAGCGCGCCGGCCGCCGGCGCCGAACGCTCGCAGGACCGCCGCTTCAATACCGTCAGCATGCAATTTCTCGGCGCGCTGTGGCGCATCGATCCGGAAAGCGCGATCTATTCCGGCAAGTACGATGGTGCCGCCAACCTGACCATTCCGAGCGCGGCCACGCGCACCGCGCAACTGGCGTTTGCCGACGAGTGGCTGCAAAAGCTGGCCAAGATCGATGTACGCCAATTGTCGGTCCGGCAGCGCACCGACCATGTCCTGCTGGTCAACAAGCTCAATGCCGACCGCTTCTACCTGACCACCCTGCGCGAATTCGAGTGGAATCCGGCGCTGTACAACATCGCCGGCCCGATCGACCTGATTCTCGGTTCCGAATACGCGGCCAAGCCGCAGCGCCTGCGCACCCTGCTCAAGCGCCTGTCCAATGTGCCGGCCTATTACCAGGCGGCGCAGGCGAGCATCGTCAACCCGACCCACGAACACACGCAGCTGGCATTGCAGCAGGCGCCGGGCACCATGACGGTGCTGGCGGACCTGGGCAAGGCGGCCCAGGAATCGATCCTGAACCAGGCCGAAAAAGACTTGTTCGCGCGCCGCATCGCGGCCGCCGGCGACGCCCTGATCGGCTATGTCGACTTCCTCACCGAGCTCGATCAAACCCAGCAGGCCAGCAACACGGCGCGCTCGTTCCGGATCGGCAAGGCGCTGTATGAACAGAAGTTCGGCCACGATATCCAGGCCGGCGTGAGCGCCGAACAGATGTACCAGAAAGCGCTGGCCGCGCGCGAGCAACTGCTGGCGCGCATGGACGTGCTGTCGGATGATCTGTGGACCAAGACCATGGGCGGCGCCGCCAGGCCGGCCGACCGCATCAAGAAAATCGGCATGGTGATCGACACGCTGTCGGCCAGGCACGTCTCGCGCGACGAGTTCTTCCCCGAGATCCGGCGCCAGATCCCGCTGCTGCAAGACTGGGTAGTCAAGAACAAGCTGCTCACGCTCGATCCGAAAAAGCCGCTGGTGGTACGCGAAACGCCGCTGTACCAGCGCGGCGTGGCCGGCGCCAGCATCGATGCGCCCGGCCCGTATCGCCCGCAGGACCGCACCTTCTACAACGTCACTCCGCTCGACGGCCTCACGCCCGAACAGGCCGAGAGCACCCTGCGCGAATACAACCACTGGATTTTGCAGATCCTGAACATCCACGAAGCCATTCCTGGCCATTACGCGCAGCTGGTGTACGCCAACAAGTCGCCCTCCCTGATCAAGTCGCTGTTCGGTAACGGCGCCATGATCGAAGGCTGGGCGGTGTACGGCGAGCGCATGATGCTCGAATCGGGCTATGGCGAGAACACGCCGGAAATGTGGCTGATGTACTCGAAGTGGAACCTGCGCGTGGTCACCAACACGATCCTCGACTACAGCGTGCACGTGCTGGGCATGAACCAAGCCGAGGCGATGGACATGCTGACGCGCCAGGCCTTCCAGACGCGCAGCGAGGCGGGCGAGAAGTGGCACCGCGCCCAGGTCAGTTCGGTACAGCTGACCAGCTACTTCAGCGGCTACAGCGACATCATGGACCTGCGCGAGCAGCGCAAGCAGGCGCTCGGCGCCAGGTTCGACCTCAAGCAGTTCCACGAACAGTTCCTCGGCTACGGCAGCGCGCCGGTGAAGATGATCAAAGAGCTGATGCAGTAAGGAGAGCGCGATGCGTTATGTGTTTGGTTCGATTCTTGCGGCGCTTGCGTTGTACCTCGTCGCTTGCGTCGGCCTGTACTTCGCGCAGCGCTCGCTGATTTATTTTCCCCAGCCGCGCCGGTTTGGGGCGCCCGGTTCGCTGATCCAGCTGCCGGTGCCCGGCGCCACGCTCGACGTGACGGTGCGGCCCGACAGCGGCCCGCGCGCGCTGATTTACCTGGGCGGCAATGCCGAGGATGTCTCGGCCAGCCTGCCGCAGCTGTCGGACACCTTTCCCGGACAGGCGCTGTACCTGCTGCATTACCGCGCTTACGGCGGCAGTACCGGCAAGCCCACCGAGGCGGCGCTGTTCGCCGATGCGCTGGCGCTATTCGACATGGTCCAGGCCAGCCATCCGCAGGTGACCGTGATCGGGCGCAGCCTGGGCAGCGGCGTGGCGGTGCATCTGGCCAGTCTGCGGCCGGTCGCGCGGCTGGTGCTGGTCACGCCCTACGACAGCATCGCCGGCATCGCCGCGCTGCAGTTTCCGTGGTTTCCCGTGACGCAGATCCTGAAAGACAGATTCGACTCGGGCGTGTACGCCGCCAGCGTGAGCGCGCCGACCACCATCGTCGCGGCCGACAACGACGAGATCATCCCGCGCGCCAGTTCGCAACTGCTGCTGACGCGCTTCAAGCCGGGCGTGGCGCACTATATCAATGTGCCGCAGACCGGCCACAACACCATTGCGGACAGCCCGCTGTATAACCCCAGCCTGGCCGGCGAAGCGGCGCCGCAGCCCGCCATGAAGGTCAACTAGACGCTGCGGGAAGCGGCTGTGGTATTTGGCGCGTGTTGGGATGCAGTTGACTAGAGGCAAGTTACTTGCCTATATGCATCGTTACAATGTGTGAAGTTTCTGTTTAACTTCACCCAAAGGACACTGCCATGACGCCAGGCCCCAACCCCGCCGTGCTCATCGCCCTCACTGCCATGGCCCTGGCCGGCTGCGCCAGCAAGCCGCCGCCTGGCGCCGACACGCCCGCCCCCATCAAACCGCCCAACAGCCAGCTGGAGCATTGCCAGCGCTCGCTGGGCACCCTGACCCTGGTCGAGCAGGAGCGGCGGCCGTGGCTGAACCGGCTCGGCAGGGACGCCGAGCTGCCCGCGCCCCTGCCGCTGCTGCGCCTGATGGTACGGGCATCGAACTGCTTCACCCTGGCGGACCAGGCTTCCACGCCCAGTGAGCGCCCACTGACCAGCGCCGATTACACGGCCACGCCCTCGCTCAGCTTCGGCGACGAGGCCCCGGCCGCGCGCATCGGTTCGCTGCACGATGGCGCGCCGCAGCCATCGACCCTGCTGACATTGACCGACAACCGCTCGGGCGCCGAGCTGGCGGCGGCCCAGGGCAGCGCCAGCCACTGGCGCTTCGGCGCGGCGGGCGGCTTTTTCAACGGCGGCTTCGCCCAGGCGGACGGCTACACCAGGACGCCCCAGGGCAAGCTGCTGATGGCGGCCCTGATGGATTCGTACAACCAGGTGGTGCGCTCGCTCAGGCGCCACGCCGCGCGCGCCGCGGCCGGGCGGCTGGCCGACGCCGGCGGGTTCAGGCCGGCGCGGCCGGCGCGGCCGGATCCCCGACGTTCTCAATAAGCATCAGCAGGTCGGTCACGCCCAGGTCGGCGCCAGCCTGCGAGAGCAAGGTGCTGGCCTGTCCGCGATGATGGGTCTGGTGATTGAAAAGATGCAGCAACAGGTCGCCGAAACGCTTCTGCGACGCAATGCCCTTGGTGCTGGCGTAGTGCAGCACATGCTCCAGGTCGGCGTCGGCCAGCTGTGCGGTCAAGCTGCCGATCAAGCCGTCGAGCATGCGCCGGTGCTCTGCCAGCACGGCCAGGTCGTCGCTATGGATGGCGTTCAGCGCGCTGGGGGGCGCCAGCGCCTGCGCCGCCTCGAGCGCGCCGGAGCGCGCCGGATGGCTTGCGAAGCGCCGCAGCCAGATGGTGTCGGCCGCCACCAGGTGGTTCAGCGTGCCGAGCAGCGAGCCGAAGAAGGCGCCGCGGTCGGCCGCCAGTTCGTGGGCCGGAAGGGTGGCGGCGGCGGCGTACAGTTTCTGGTTCATCCAGCTGTTGTAGGCGGCCATCAGGCGCAGGTGGGACAGCTCAGACATGGTAGCCTCGCGTGCGCAAGTGATGGAGGACGGCGCCGTGGCCGCTGAGCAGCACCGACAGGCGGATCACGCTGCCGCTGCGAAATGTGAGCACGTACATGGCGCACCAGGCGCGGTAGTGCACGCTGCGCAGGTCGCGCCACAGCTCGTGGCGCTTGCCGCCCCACGGCGTGATGAACAGGATGCCGGCATCGTCGACCTTGCCGCGCGTGACGATCCCTTCGCACAGGCAGTACACGCCGCCGATGGCCAGCGCCAGCGCCAGCGCGATCAGGGCGGTATAACTGTCGTGCTCGCGCGACAGCGCTACCCAGGCCAGCACGGCCACGCCCAGCAATTGCAGGATGCCGAGCCGCTCCACGAAGGGCGCGAACTCCAGGCTGCCGTCGCCGGCGCCGGTGCGCAGGCGCGCGGCGATCCAGCGCACGGCGAACCAGGCGGCAAGGGCGCCGAAAATACCTGCGGCAAGGACCGACACACGCTCTCCTCAAGGGGCGCGGCCGGAGCGCCGCGCGGCTTGTCATTGTGCCTCACATCGCGCACGCTTGCTGTAGCCCCTGTGCAATTACGCACAGGCATCGTGCCGGAACGCTCGGGCGCGCCGGGCAAGTGCCTGATGCCGCTACGGTAGAATAATTTCCGGCTGTTACTTCCCGTGAACCGTCCCGATGGCTGGCCGCCCCACGCGGCACCCCTGCACGCCTACACCCGAGCTCTTCCCTGCAAGCACCCGCAGCCTTCCCGTATTTTCAAGATAGAAAAATGGAGACATCATGGCAATCACCACCTCGTTCGGCCGCTGCGCGGCTACTTTCCTGCTGTGCCTGCCGGCGGCCGCGCTGGCCCAGGTGCAAGCCGGTCCCGGCGCCTGGAGCGGCAACCAGACCTGGGGCGCGGACAGCGTCAACGGCGGTAACCTGGGCGGCTATTTCTACTGGCCGGCAAGCCAGCCTGTGCTGGGCGGCAAGCGCGCCCTGGTGCTGGTGCTGCACGGCTGCCAGCAAACCGCTTCCGGCGACGTCATCGATTCCGGGTCCGACAAGGGCTTCAACTGGAAAGGCGTGGCCGACCAGTACGGCGCCGTGATCCTGGCGCCGAATGCGACCGGCAATGTATCCGGCAGCCATTGCTGGGATTACAGCCTCAGCAACCACAACCGCGCCAGCGGCCACGATGGCGTGCTGCTCAACCTGGTAAGCCGCTTCCTGGGCGATGCGCGCTATGCGATCGACCCGAACCAGGTGTACGTGACCGGCCTGTCCTCGGGCGGCGGCCAGACCATGGTGCTGGGTTGCCTGGCGCCGGATGTGTTTGCGGGCATCGGCATCAACGCGGGGCCGCCGCCCGGGACCACCATCATGCAGATCGGCAGCGTGCCATCGGGCTTCAACGCCAGCACGGCGGCCAGCAAGTGCACCGCCATGGCCGGCGCCCAGCAAGGCAAGTTCGCCACCCAGCTCGCCAGCGTGGTCTGGGGCAGCAGCGACTACACCGTAGCCCCGGCCTACGGCCCGATCGACGCGGCGGCCATGCGCATGGCGTACGGCGGCAGCTTTGCGCGCGGCGCGACCGTGACCGTGGCCGGCGGCGGCAGCAATACGCCCTACACCGACAGCAACGGCAAGCTGCGCACCTCAGAGATGGCAGTGACCGGCATGGGCCACGCCTGGCCGGCCGGGCCGGGCGGGCAGAACAACCATTTCGTGGATGCCACCAAGGTCGATTACCCGGCCTTTGTGATGGATTTCTGGTTCAAGAACAATCTGCGCGCAAGTCGCATCGCCGCGCCCGTGATGACGGCCTGCAAGGCGAGCGTGGCCGGCAACGCTGTCACCGTCAGCGGCGCCGCCGTGGATGCCGCCGGCACCATCAGCAGCTACCGCGTGGTGCTTAACGGAAGCACCGCCGTCAACGATGCGGCGGCCGGCAGCGGCGCCAGTTTCAGCATCGGCTACGCGCTGGCCAACGGCTATTACAGCGGGACCGTCACGGCCACCGACGCCGGCACCGGGCAAACGTCGGCGCCCTGCACTCTGCCGCAATTCCTGGTGGGACCGGCGCCGGCGCTGCAGCCGCCGGCCGGCCTGAAGGCCGGGAACGCCAGCGCCAGCAGCATCGCGCTGTCGTGGAGCGCGGCCACTGGCGCGGGCGGCTACAACCTGTACCGCAACGGCAGCAAGGTCACGCCCACGCCGGTAAGCGGCACCAGCCATACCGATACCGGACTGGCGGCGTCCACCGCCTACACGTACCGGGCGTCGTCGGTGGCGAACGGGGTGGAAAGCGCGTTGTCGGCCAGCGTGAGCGCCAGCACCAGCAGCGGCTTTAGCTGCAGCACTGTCACGGCCAGCAACTATGCCCACGTGCAGGAAGGCCGCGCGCATGACAGCGGCGGCATGGCACTGGCGAATGGCTCGAACCAGAGCATGGGACTCAATAATCTGTTCTACACCCAGACGCTGGCGCAAACCTCGGCCGGGCATCATGTTGTGGGCAACTGTCCCTGAGGGCCGCCGGCGTCAATGGCTCTTGGCCAGGTTCTTGCCTTCGACCAGGACGTACGTCTTGCCATCATAGGCATAACGGGCGGGGCCGTCCAGGCGGGTGAGATCCGACGCCAGCCGCGGGCCCTCCCCGCCCTTCCGGCGCAGGTCTTTCTTGCTATCTTCCTGGCCCCGGAACTGGAATACGAGATCGTTGTACGCCGCGCCGCTGGCGGAGACGGCGAAGCGCCAGCCCGAGGTGACGTCGTAGCAGGTTTCGGTGTCGGCCGGTTCGCAGGCCAGCGCGCTCGCCGACACGGCAATGCCGGCGCCGGTGAGGTCGTGCATGGTTTCCGCGCCCAGGTCGTACAGGGACAGGTAGCGGTCGACATAGCCTTGGAAGGCGCCGCCGTACAACATGGCCAGCCCCGTTTTGCCGGGCGCGAGCCGCATGAATTTCGCCGTGCCGATGCGCTCCCAGCTACCCAGGCGCGCGATGTTGGCGTGGTGCCTGAGCAAGGTCCAGCGGCCATCGGCCTTGCGCAGGATGAAGACGTTGAGCAGCCCGCCGTCGGTATGCACGCGGATGCCATCGCGCTCGGCCCGCACCACCAGCGCGTTGGCCACCAGCGCGGCGTCGCCATTGGGCAGGAAGGCATGGGCCACCGGTTCGATGGTGTACATGCGCACGCCCGGCTCGTCCGGCTCGCCCAGTTCCATCGGTGCCTCGTTGGCGGCCGGATTGAATTTCTCGCCAAAGATGGCGTGCATCAGCACGGCCCGCTCGCGCAGGGCGGCGGCCTGGGCTTCCAGCTGTTCCGGCGTGGGCGGGAGTGGCGCGGGCGCGGCCGTGACAGCGCCGCCCGCTTCCTTGCCCGCCAGCGCCGGCACGGCGGCGGCGGCCGGCAAGGCAGCCTTGCGCTCGCCGCAGGCAGCCAAAAGGACGGGAAAAAGGATACTCAGAAACAGCGCGGCTGGACGCATCGGATCGCAAACGAAACAGTAAACCATCCATCTTACCTTACCGCTTGCCAAGCTGTTTCAAACCATTACGGCGGCAAGCGATACCCGAGTGCATCAATGCAGGCTTGCCCGCAGCTTGTTTGGCGCAGGCCGCGCCGATGGCCGATTCAGGCCGGTGACGATTGATGCATCTCACGGGCGCGCCGGCTGCGGCTCCTAGGCTGGAAGTGTCGGCGCGGCCGTCGTCGTTGCGGCGGCGGCCCGCCTCCGACTTCATGCCAAGGAGCCATCATGTCTACTCGTCTTCCACTTCCCCGCACCGCGCGCCGCACACGGCTGGGCGCGGCACTCGCCCTGATTGCACTGGCCCTGCCCGGCCTGGCGCTGGCCAGCAGCAACTGGTCGTCCGTGGGATCGACCGGCACGCCGGACGAACTATGCACCGGCCGCGTATCGTTCAACAACAATGACGCCGGCCTGGTCAGCGGCGCCACCGTCCTCAGCTGCACCATCCGCTACCAGGTGCACGATACCTGGGATGGCAACGGCATCCTGGGCGTGTATTCGGGCGCGCGCTTCACCGACAACGGCATCTACTCCGAGGTGCGCACGCGCCTGCGCGCGCACAACACCGCCACCGGCGTGCTGACCACGCTGGCGACCTTGTCGAGCAACAGCTACGCGCCGGCGGCGACCCCGCAAACGCGCTACCTGACCAACTGCGTCGCGCTCAACTTCAACGCCAACAGCTACTTCATCGAGGTCGACCTGGTGCGCACCGCCTCGCCGGCGGGGGCCATTCCCGGCTTGCCGGTGCTGGGCCAACTGCGCCTGCTGCGCTGCCAGTAAAGCCATCGCGGATGCGCGGCCATGCCGGCTCCACACTGTCCAGAGGAAGACCAATGAAGCGACTCATTTCCGAAACGATGCTGCTGGCCGCGCTCGCCGCGCTGGGCGCTTGCGGCGGCGACGACCAGCCGCCGCCCAAG
>NZ_JAQOZV010000064.1:0-37441 GCF_030348125.1 Massilia sp. DJPM01 | reverse complement strand
CACACGCACTCGCAATCCTTGCACCACGCCGGACGCAGATTGACCCACAGCAGATCGGCATCGGCGATTTGCTTGTCCAGCGGCGCCGCGCCCACGTAATAGTACGCCTCACGAAATTTGAAATCGAATCGTTCATGACAGCTGCTGCAAACATAGCAATCGGGGAGCATGCGAGGCCTTCGGGCGGATGCGGTGGCGAGCCATTATCCGCCTTGTTACCGGCGCCAACAAGCGGGCCGGCTTACCACACCCGGTACACCTGCCCCGTCTGCGCCCCCTCCACGCTGCGGCTGTACGCCAGCGCCACGCGGCTGGCCGGCACCGCCTCGAATCCGTAAAAATACGGGCCATACGCATCGAGCGATTCTTCCAGCACCGTCGGGCTGATGGCATTGATACGCAAGCCGCGCGGCAGCTCGATGGCGGCGCCACGCACAAACCCCTCCACGGCGTTATTGACCATGCTGGCCGAGGCGCCAAACCGGATCGGGTGCTCGGCCACGATCCCGCTGATCAGGGTAATCGATCCGCCGTCATTCAAAAACGCCGGCGCCACCTGCGCCACATTCACCTGCCCCATCAATTTGCTGGCAATGCCGACCTGAAACTGCTCCGGTCCCAGCTCGGCCAGCGGTCCGAAATGCACGGCGCCGGCGGCCACCACCACGGCGTCGACCTTGCCGGTTTGCTCGAACAGATGCCGCACCTGGGCGATGTCGCGGATATCGGCGCGCACGTCGCCGCTGTTGGCACCCACGGTCACGATCTCGTGGCGCACGGCCAGATGGGAAGAAACTGCCTTGCCGATGGTGCCGCTGGCGCCGATCACGATGATTTTCATAGCTACTTCCTATAAGTTGAGAAACGAAGAATTCGAGCCATCAGTATCTTCCCGTTAGCAATCGAGATAAATACGCTAACATGACGGATATTACTCACTCATAATTCGGAATCAATGGACAAGCTGCGCAGCATGGAGATTTTCACGGCGGTGGTGGACGATGGCAGCTTCACCGCCGCCGCCGCGCGCTTCGATATGTCGGCCGTGATGGTCGGCAAGCACATCCGCTTCCTGGAAGAGCGCCTGGGCGCGCGCCTGCTCGCGCGCACCACGCGGCGCCAGAGCCTGACCGAAATCGGCGAACAGTATGTGGAGCAGTGCCGCAGCATCCTGGCGCAGGTGCGCGCCGCCGAATCGGGCGCGGAAGCGATGCGGCTCGCCCCGCGCGGGCGCCTGCGCATCAGCGCGCCCGTCACCTTCGGCAGCGAGTCGCTCTCGCCGCTGCTGCCACGCTACCTGGCGCAGCATCCGGAAGTAAGTCTCGATCTGGAGTTGAACGACCGCCTGGTCGACGTGGCCGACGATGGCTATGACGCCGCCATCCGCATCGGCGACCTGGATGATTCGGGCATGATCGCGCGCCGCCTGCGCCCTTACCGCATGCTGATCTGCGCCTCGCCCGGTTACCTCGCGCGCCATGGCGAACCGCGCGTGCCGGCCGACCTGGCGCAGCACGAGTGCCTGGACTTCATGCACTGGAAAAAACTGGTGCGCTGGCGCCTGGGGGACGATGACGGCGGCGCACCGGCGCGCGCCAGCCGGTTCCGGTCCAATAATGGACAGGCGCTGAAACAGGCGGCGCTGGCGGGCTTCGGGATTGTGATGCAGGCGGAGGTAATGCTGGAGCAGGAAGTGGCCGCCGGACGGCTGGTGTCGCTGCTGGAGGCGCATATTCCGGCGCCGCGCACGATGCACATCATGTATCCGCGCGACCGCCAGGCCACGCCGAAACTGACTACGTTCGTCGATTTTCTGCTGGGGCACTTCGGCCCGCTGTAGTGCGGCGAGCGCACTACAGCGGGTAAGCCTTAACGCGAGGCCTGGGCGATGGTCGCCTCGGCTGCTTGCTGGGACCAGCCGCCGCCGAGCGAACGCGCCACCGCCACGCTGGCCAGCAGGCGCTGGGTGCGGATTTGCGCGGCTGCGCGGTCGGCATTGAGTGAGCTGCGCTGGGCATCGGTCACGTCCAGGTAGGTCGACAGGCCACGCTCGTAGCGCGCCTGCGCCACCAGGTAAGCGCGTGCGGCGGCCTGCTGCGACTGGGCCTGCACTTCGCCCTGGCGCTGGCGCTGCTGCACGTCCGACAGCGCATCTTCCACTTCGCGCAAGGCCGTCAGCAGCTTCGTTTCATGATTGGCGCGCGCCTCGGCGTAGCGTGCCTGCGACATCGCCAGATTGGCTTTGTTGCGGCCACCATCGAAGATCGGCAGCGACAAGGCCAGCGGGCCGATGGAAAACTGGCGCGCGCCGCTATTGGTCAGATTGCTCAGGCTTTCGGAAGCAAAACCGAAATTGCCGGTCAGGGTTAGCGAGGGATAGAACGCGCCTTCCGACACCGCCACCTGCGCATTGGCCGCACGCAGGGCCGCCACGCTCGACGCCAGGTCCGGCCGCTGCGACAGCAGGCTGGCCGGCAGGCCGACCGGAATGGCCGGCGGCGCCGGCAAGTCCACCTTGGCGGCGGCGGCGATCAGCGGCGACGACGGCGACACGCCCACCAGGGTGGCCAGGCTGTGTTCGAGCAGGTTGCGCTGACGCTGCACTTCGTGCAGGTCCGCTTCGGCGTTGGCACGCTCGACGCGGGCACGCGACACATCGAGTTCGTTGGTCAGGCCCGCATCGAAGCGCGCTTCGACCAGCTGCTGCGATTCGCCGCGCGTCGCCAGTGCGTTTTTAAGGATCGCCATTTCGGCATCCATGCCGCGCAGCTGCCAGTAAGTGCTGGCCACTTGCGCCGACAGCAGCAAGATCACGCCATCGCGGTCGTCCTGGGCGGCCAGGGCCTGGGCGTCGGCCGCTTCCACCACGCGCTTGACGCGGCCCCACAGGTCCAGCTCATACGAGAGCGAACCGCCGATGAAATAGTTATTCCCTTCGATCGAGCGGTGCCCCAGGGCCAGGCCCTGCGAGGTCTCGGCCGAACTGCGCGCATTGCTCACCGAGGTGCTCAGGTTCACGCTCGGCGACAGCGCCGCGCGCAGGTTGCCCATTTGCGCCTGCGCTTGCAGCAATCGCTGCGCGGACGCTTTCACGCCCGGGTTGTCGCGCACGGCGCGCTGCTCAAGGTCGTTCAGGGTGGCGTCGCCGAACACGGTCCACCAGCTCGCCGGCAGGCGCGCCGCGGCCAGGTTATCGGCGCCGGCGTGACGCCAGGCCGGGCCGGCCGAGGCGACAGGTTCGACGAAATCGGTGCCGATGGTGGCACAGCCGGACAGCGCCAGCAGCGCGCACAGGATCAGTGGCTTCAAGGTGATTCTCCCTACTTTAATGAGCGCCCGCGCCGGGACCGGACGGGGCTTTGACGTTGTCGGCGAACAGCAGCGCGCCGACGCAAGCGAACAGGAATACGGCCATGATGACAAAGCCATCGTTATAGGCCATGACATAGGCTTCGCGCCGCACCACGCGGTCGATCACCGACAGCGCCTGGTTGGCGGCGGTGGCGGGATCGATGCCGCTGGCGACAAACGCCTGGGTCAGCTGGTCCAGGCGTTGCTGGACCGGGGCCGACATGGCGGTGACCGACTGGCCGATGATCGCCGAGTGGAAGTGCTCGCGGTTGGTGAGCGTGGTGGCCAGCATGGCGATGCCGATCGAGCCGCCCAGGTTACGCGTCATGTTGAACAGGCTCGATGCCGACGAAGTATCGGCCGGGGCGATTTTATGCATCGCGAAGCTCGACAAGGTCAGCATGATGAAAGGCTGGCCCAGGGCGCGCACGACCTGAGACCAGAACAGCTGGTCGTACCCGGTGCTCGCATCCATGTGCGAATTCATCAGGCACGAAATTCCAAACAGGGTCAGGCCGATCGAGCACAGGATGCGGTTGTCGACCTTGGACGACAGCGCGGCGGCAAACGGCATGATGAACAGTTGCGGCAGGCCGGCCCACATGATGACTTCACCGATCTGCATCGGGGTGTAGCCGGCGATCTGGCCCAGGTACAGCGGCAGCAGGAACGAGGAACCGTACAGACCCATGCCGATCACCGCCGACAGAATGGTGGCGACGATGAAGTTGCGCTGGCCGTACAGGCGCAGGTTCACGAACGGATCGGGGCGCGTCAGGCTGGTGGCGGCCCACCCCACCAGGCCAATCAGCGACAGGGCCGCGAACAGGATGATGAAGTTGGAATCGAACCAGTCCTTCGAATTGCCCTCTTCGAGGAAGATGGTCAGGCAGCCAAGGCCCATGGCCATCATGGCGATGCCGAGCCAGTCGGCCTTGACCAGCAGGCGCAGGTCGCTGGGGCTGCGGTCCAGGCCCCACCAGATGCCGCCGATCAGCAGCAGTCCGGGCACCCAGTTGATATAGAAGATCGATGGCCAGCCGTAGATTTCGGACAGGAAGCCGCCCAGGGTCGGGCCCATGGCCGGCGCCAGGGTCGCGGTCAAGCCGAAAATGGCCATGCCGATCGAACGGCGCGAGGCCGGCAGCTTGGCCATGACCAGGGTCATCGCCATGGGAATCAGGGCGCCGCCGGTAAAGCCCTGCAGCGCGCGGAATACGATCATGCTTTCCAGGTTCCAGGCGGTGCCGCACAGGGTCGAGAACACCAGGAACAGCGCGGTGGTGCCCATCATGTACGTGCGCATGCCGAACACGCGCGCCAGCAGCGCGGTCATCGGGATGACGACGATTTCGGCGCACAGGTAGGCGGTGGAAATCCACGAACCCTCTTCCTGGGTGGCCGAGAGGGTGCCCAGGATGTCCCTGAGCGAGGCATTGGTGATCTGGATGTCCAGGATCGCCATGAAGGCGCCCAGCATGCCGGCGGCGACGGCGATCCAGGTGCGCAGGTCGACCTTTTCGGAGATCGGCGGCGCTGCCGCCATTGCCCCGGCGGTCATGGTGTTGGTCGGGCTGCTCATGAAATATGCTTAGTGGGCTGCGGGGGCGGCGGCTGGGGCAGTCGCGGTCTTGGTGGCGGGGACGGCTTGATCGAGTTCGACTTCGGCCAGTGCCGACATGCCCGGCACCAGGCGGCCTTGCAGGGCCTTGACGTCTTCGGCACGCAATACGATCTTGACCGGCACGCGCTGGACGATCTTGGTGAAGTTTCCGGTGGCGTTATCGGCCGGCAGCAGCGCGAACTGGTTGCCCGACGCCGGCGAGAAGCTGTCGATGCGGCCGACCAGCGGATGCTTCGGCATGGCGTCGATCACCACATGGACCGACTGGCCGGGCTGAAGGCCGGCCAACTGGGTTTCCTTGAAATTGGCGGTAATCCAGACGTCGTCCTGCACGATGGCGGCGAGCTGCTGGCCTGGCTGGACGCGCGCGCCCACTTCCACGCTGCGGCGGCCCAGGCGGCCGTCGACCGGCGCGACGATGCGGTTGTAGGCCAGCTGCTGCTGGGCGTCCTTCAACTGGGTTTGCAGGACCTTGATCTGGGCCTTGACGACATCGCGCGCGGCGCCGGCGGCGGTGATCTGGGCCTGGGCCGCGACCACGGTGCCGCGCCGTGCCGACACGTCGGCCACGGCACCGGCGCGGCCGGCGTTGGCGGCATCGAGTTCGGCTTTCGAGACGGCTTTCATCTGCGAGGTGTACAACTGGCCGAAACGCTCGGCATCCTGCTTGGCGCGCAGCAGCTGCGCTTCCGATTGCAGCACCTGGGCCGAGGCGGCGGCAGCCTGCGCGCGCACCTGTTCGACTTGGGCGTCGGCCTGCAGCACCTGCTGCTGGGCGCTGGCGATCTGCGCCTGGATCTGTTCGACCTTGACGCGCTGGTCGGCCGGATCGAGTTCGGCGATCACGTCGCCGGCCTTGACGCTCTGGTTGTCTTCCACCAGCACCTTGGTCACCACGCCGGCAATGCGGGCCGATACCGGGTGCACGTGGCCGGATACATAGGCGTTCTCGGTTTCGACGAAATGGGTGCTGCGGTACCACATGCGGCCACCGCCGCCGATCGCCAGCAGGGCGATCAAGGCCAGAATGCCGCGCACGCGCCAGTTGGGCGGGGTCGAGGCGGGCGCCTGGACGGGTGGAACGGCGGCGAGGGCTTGTGGCTCGGCCTTGGCTTGTGCTTGCGACATGGTACTGCTCCGATAATGAAATGGGGTAGGGTCATTATTCACTAAGCATTTCGCCAAGTCAAGAAATGAAACGGTTGCATTTCATTTTCGTTTGAATTAGAGTAGCGGCATGATGACAGCCATCCCTGCCCCACCTTTACCGGCCGCCAAATCGGCGGGCCGGCCGCGCACTTGCGAACTCGAAGCGCGCCACAACAATCTGATCGAGACCGCCGGCCAGTTGATGCTCAAGCATGGCTATGGCAAGGTCAGCCTGGAAACCATTGCGCGCGAAGCCCACGTGGCGGTGCGTACGATTTACGTCAAGTTCGGCGGCAAGGCGGGCTTGTTCCAGGCGGTGCTGATGGCCAACCGCAGCCGCTTTTTTACCGCCAGCGAGGTGGAGCGCGACATGCGTCCGCTCAAGCAGGTCGTCTCCGAATTCAGCCTGCAGTTTTTCGACATGATCAGCGCGCCGGAAGCGTTAAGCATGCAGCGCATGGTGATCGCGGAAGCAGCGTCGAATCCGGAATTGTCGGCATCGTTTTACGAAGCCGGTCCGCGCCAGACGCGCGAGATGCTGATGCGTTATTTCGCACGGCCGGATATCCGGGTCCAGCTGCGCGAGGATCTGGCGCTGGAATTGATTCCGACGTTTTTGCTGAACTGCGTGCAGGGCGAATACTTCGGGCGGTTTTTGTTTCAACCGGCGCCGCAGGCACGCGAAGATGTGGTGAAGGCACTGGAGCAGCGCCTGGATCTGTTTTATCGCAGCGTTCTGCAAGCGCCTTGAGCGCTGCGTGTGCCAGGGAGAATGTGCGTCATCGCACCGAAGTGGTGCATCATTTCTGGCAAAGTTGAATCTTTCAAGGAGGATGTATGAGCAAGTCTGCTCGCTACGAATGGCATGACCAGCAAGCGTCACTGAATGAACGGATGAAGGGTTTTCTGGAAAACCCGAATATGGAACAACTCGAAGCGGTGGTCGCGGAGATGCACGCGTATGCGGCTGCCGCGCGCTCGGGGAATATTGAGATTCCTGCGCGGTGGGTGAGTTTTCACTAAGAGATATCGCTAAACCAAAAACCGTCGTTCCCGACAAAAAAAGCCCCGTTGACGCATAGCGTGAACGGGGCTTTTTCTATTCCTGCTCTTACTTCCTGCGCACCGGAGGCAAGTCCGTGCACACGCCTTCATACACTTCCGCCGCCATGCCGATCGATTCGCCCAGCGTTGGATGCGGGTGAATCGTCTTGCCGATATCGACGCCATCGGCACCCATCTCGATCGCCAGCGCGATTTCACCGATCATGTCGCCCGCATGCGTGCCGACGATGCCGCCACCGACAATCCGGTGCGTCTCGGCGTCGAACAGCAGCTTGGTGAAGCCCTCGTCGCGGCCATTGGCAACCGCGCGGCCGCTCGCGGCCCACGGGAAGTGCCCCTTCTCCAGCTTGATGCCCTTGGCTTTCGCCTCGTCTTCGGTAATGCCGACCCATGCCACTTCCGGATCGGTATAGGCCACCGACGGGATCACCTTGACGTCGAAGAAGGCCTTCTCGCCATGCGCCGCTTCGGCAGCAACGTGCGCTTCATGCACCGCCTTGTGCGCCAGCATCGGCTGGCCCACCAGGTCGCCGATGGCGAAGATATGCGGCACGTTGGTGCGCATCTGCGCATCGACCGGAATGAAACCGCGGTCGGTAACCGTCACGCCAGCCTTGTCGGCGGCGATCTTGCCGCCGTTCGGGCTGCGGCCGACGGCAACCAGTACCATGTCGTAGATCTGCGGCTCGGGTGCGGTCACGCCGGCTTCCGCCGCTTCAAACGAGACCTTGATGCCCTCTTCCAGCGCTTCCACGGCCACCGTCCTGGTCTTGGTCATGACCTTGTCGAAGCGCTTCTCGTTGAACTTCTGCCAGACCTTGACCATGTCGCGGTCGGCGCCCTGCATCAGGCCATCGAGCATTTCGACGACATCGATGCGCGCACCGAGGGTCGAGTAGACGGTGGCCATTTCCAGGCCGATGATGCCGCCGCCGATGACCAGCATGCGTTTCGGGATCTGGCGCAGTTCCAGCGCGCCGGTCGAATCGACGATGCGCGGATCTTTCGGCACGAACGGCAGGTTGACGACAGCCGATCCGGCGGCGATGATCGCCTTCTGGAACTGGACTACCTTCTTGCTGCCGTCGGCGGCGGTCACTTCAATGTGGTTGGCGCTGACGAACTGGCCGACGCCCTGCACCACATTGACCTTGCGCATCTTGGCCATGCCGGCCAGGCCCGTGGTCATCTTGGTGATGACCTTGTCCTTGTAGGCGCGCAGCTGGTCGATGTCGACTTCCGGCTTGGCGAAGCTGATGCCGTGCTTGGACATGGCTTGCGTTTCATCGATCACGGCAGCCACGTGCAGCAGCGCTTTCGATGGAATACAGCCCACGTTCAGGCACACGCCGCCGAGCGACGCGTAGCGCTCGATCAGCACCGTGTTCATGCCCAAATCGGCCGAACGGAACGCGGCCGAATAGCCACCCGGACCTGCGCCCAGCACCATCATCTCGCATTCGATGTCGACCTTGCCGTCGTACTTGGCCATGGCCGGCGCAGGGGCAGCGGCGACTGCTGCCGCAGGCGCGGACGCCTGCGATTCTGCCCGGTCGGCCCGGTCGGACGCTGCCGGTACGACTGCTGCGGGAGCGGGAGCGGCAGCGGCAGGAGCCGCCGCTGCGCCACCGGCTTCGTCCAGCACCAGCAGCATCGAGCCTTCGGCGATCTTGTCGCCCACCTTGACCTTGATTTCCTTGACCACGCCGGCGTGGCTGGCCGGGATTTCCATGCTGGCCTTGTCGGATTCGACAGTGATCAGGGACTGGTCGACCTTGATCGTGTCGCCCACCTTGATCATCACTTCAATGACTTCAACTTCCTTGAAGTCGCCGATATTCGGTACTTTTACCTCGATTGTGCTCATCGCTGTGTCGTCCTTATAACAAGGTCTTGCGCAGATCGGCAATGACTTCGGCCAGATATGCGGTGAAGCGCGCGGCCATGGCACCGTCGATCACGCGGTGGTCGTAGGACAGCGACAGCGGCAGCATCAGGCGTGGCTGGAATGCCGCGCCGTCCCACACCGGCTTCATGGACGACTTGGACAGGCCAAGGATCGCCACTTCCGGTGCGTTGATGATCGGCGTGAAGGCCGTGCCGCCAATGCCGCCAAGCGACGAGATGGTGAAGGTCGCGCCCTGCATGTTGGCGGGACTGAGCTTGCCGTCGCGCGCCTGGGCCGACAGCTCGCCCATTTCGACGGCGATCTGCGAGATCGATTTCTTGTCGGCGTCCTTGATGACCGGGACCATCAGGCCGTTCGGGGTGTCGGCCGCGAAGCCGATGTTGTAGTACTGCTTGAGAATCAGGTTGGCGCCGGTGGCGTCGATCGATGCGTTGAACGCCGGGTATTTCTTGAGCGCGGCGACGCTGGCCTTGATCACGAAAGCGAGCATGGTCAGCTTGACGGTCGACTTGGACTTGGCCAGCGCGGCGTTCGAGTCGACGCGGAACTGTTCGAGGTCGGTTACGTCGGATTCGTCGAACTGCGTCACGTGCGGGATCATCACCCAGTTGCGGTGCAGGTTCGGGCCGCTGATTTTCTTGATGCGCGACAGCGGCAACAGTTCGGTCGGGCCGAATTTGCTGAAGTCGAGCGATGGCCATGGCAGCAGGTCGAGACCCACGCCGGAGCCGCCGCCGGACGCCTTGCTGCCGTTGCCAGGCGACTCGCTCGCGAGCACGCCCTTGACGAAGTTCTGCACGTCTTGCTGGGTGATGCGGCCTTTCGGTCCGCTGCCGGCGACGCGCAGCAGGTCGACGCCGAGTTCGCGCGCGAACTTGCGGATCGATGGCGAGGCGTGGGCCTTGGCGTTCGATTGGGCTGGTGCGGCTGCGGCGGCTGGTGCAGGGGCTGCGACCGGTGCCGGAGCTGCGGCTGGTGCGGCGGCAGGTGCCGGAGCGGCTGTTTGCGCTGCTGCTGGTGCTGCTGCGGCGGCGGCAGGTGCGGCTGCCGGTGCGGTAGCCGCGTCATCGCTTTCGAGAATCAGCAGCAGCGCGCCTTCGGCGACCTTGTCACCGACTTTGATCTTGAGTTCCTTGACCACGCCTGCGTGGCTGGACGGGATCTCCATGCTGGCCTTGTCGGATTCGACCGTGATCAGCGACTGGTCGACCTTGATGGTGTCGCCCGGCTTGACCATCAGTTCGATGACTTCGACTTCCTTGAAGTCGCCGATGTCCGGGACTTTGACTTCCACAATGCTCATAGCGTTTACTCCGTTCTTATTCGTTTAGTCGCATCACCTCGCTCCCGCGCCGGCAGGAGCCCATACCACGCCGATGCGGCGAAGGTGCTATGGGCTCCCGCCTGCGCGGGAGCGACGAGACCGTGGCAAAGTTACTGGGTCACCGGATTCGGCTTATCAGGATTGATGCCGTACTTGGCAATCGCCTCAGCCACCACCGAAGTGGCAATCACGCCTTCGTCGGCCAGCGATTTGAGCGCCGCCACCACGATGTAGTAACGGTTCACCTCAAAGAACTCGCGCAGCTTGACGCGGCTGTCGGAACGGCCGAAACCATCGGTACCGAGCACTTTGTAGGTGCGGCCCTTCGGCATGAACGCGCGGATCTGTTCAGCGAACAGGCGCATGTAGTCGGTCGTGGCGATGATCGGACCGCTGGTCTTTTCCATCAGCTGCGTGACATACGGCAGGCGTGGCGCCTCAAGCGGGTGGACCATGCTCCAGCGCTCCGCATCCTGGCCGTCACGGGCGATCAGCGTCAGCGACGGCGCCGACCACACATCGGCCGCAATGCCGAAGTCCTTTTGCAGCAGTTCGGCCGCAAAGATCGATTCGCGCAAAATGGTACCCGAACCAATCAGCTGCACGCGCTGGGCGGCAGAGGCGTTGCCCGCTTGCAAGAGGTACATGCCTTTCAGGATGCCCGCTTCCGTGCCAGGCGTGAGGCCAGGCTGCTCGTAGTTCTCGTTCATCAGCGTGATGTAGTAGAACACGTCTTCCTGTTCCGCCACCATGCGGCGCAGGCCGTCCTGGACGATGACCGCGACTTCGTGTGCGAAGGTCGGATCGTACGGCAGGCAGTTAGGAATGGTCGCCGCCATCACGTGGCTGTGGCCATCTTCGTGCTGCAAGCCTTCGCCGTTCAAGGTCGTGCGGCCGGCGGTGCCGCCCATCAGGAAGCCGCGTGCGCGCATGTCGCCCGCCGCCCACGCCAGGTCGCCGATGCGCTGCATGCCGAACATCGAGTAGAAGGTGTAGAACGGGATCATGATCCGGTTGTTGGTCGAGTACGAGGTCGCCGCGGCGATCCACGAGCTCATGCCGCCCGCTTCGTTGATGCCTTCCTGCAGAATCTGGCCGGCCTTGTCTTCGCGGTAGTACATGACCTGGTCTTTATCAACCGGCTCGTACAACTGGCCCTGCTGATTGAAGATGCCGATCTGGCGGAACAGCCCTTCCATGCCGAAGGTACGCGATTCGTCGACCAGGATCGGCACGATACGCTGGCCCAGGTTCGGGTCGCGCAGCAGGGTCGAAATGATACGGACAAAACTTTGCGTGGTCGAGATCTCGCGGCCTTCAGCGGTCGCGTCCAGGACGTTCTGGAACGCCGACAGCGCAGGCACCGGCAGCGATTCGGCCGCTTGCGGACGGCGCTGCGGCAGGTAGCCGCCCAGCAGTTCGCGGCGCTTGTGCAGGTAGACCATTTCCGGCGCATCGTCGGCCGGCTTGAAGAACGGGATCTCGGCCAGCTTGTCGTCCGGGATCGGGATCGCAAAGCGGTCGCGCATTTCGCGGATCGCTTCGTCGTCGAGCTTCTTGGTCTGGTGCGCGGTGTTGCGCGCTTCGCCGGACTTGCCCATGCCGAAGCCCTTGACGGTTTTCACCAGCAGGACGGTCGGGGTACCCTTGTTTTCTTGCGCGATCTTGAAGGCGGCGTAGATCTTGTGCGGATCGTGGCCACCACGGGTCAGGCGCCAGATATCGTCGTCGGTCATGTTGGCGACCATTTCCAGCAGCTTCGGATGCTTGCCGAAGAAGTTCTTGCGCACGTAGGCGCCGTCCTTGGCCTTGTAGTTCTGGTATTCGCCGTCGACGGTTTCCATCATCACGCGCTGCAGGATGCCTTCCTTGTCCTTGGCCAGCAGGGCGTCCCAGCCCGGGCCCCAGATGACCTTGACCACGTTCCAGCCGGCGCCGCGGAAGTCCGCTTCGAGTTCCTGGATGATCTTGCCGTTGCCGCGCACAGGGCCGTCAAGGCGCTGCAGGTTGCAGTTGACGACCATCACCAGGTTGTCGAGGCGCTCGCGCGCGGCCATGCCGATCGCGCCCATCGATTCCGGCTCGTCCATCTCGCCGTCGCCGCAGAACACCCAGACCTTGCGGTTGGAGGTGTCGGCGATCGAGCGCGCGTGCAGGTACTTCAGGAAGCGCGCCTGGTAGATCGCCATCAGCGGGCCCAGGCCCATCGAGACGGTCGGGAACTGCCAGAAGGTCGGCATCAGTTTCGGGTGCGGATACGAGGACAGGCCCTTGCCGTCGACTTCGCGGCGGAAATTGAGCATCTGGTCTTCCGACAGGCGCCCTTCCAGGAAGGCGCGCGCGTAGATGCCAGGCGAGGAGTGGCCTTGCAGGTACAGCAGGTCGCCGCCATGGTCGGCGGTCGGGGCACGCCAGAAGTGATTGAAGCCGATGCCGAGCATGTTCGCCAGCGAGGCGAAGCTCGAAATGTGGCCACCCAGGTCGCCGTCGGCGCGGTTGGCCTTGACTACCATCGCCATCGCGTTCCAGCGCATCCACGAGCGCAGGCGCTCTTCGTACTCCAGGTTACCGGGGCAGTGTTCTTCAAGGTGGGTGGGAATGGTGTTGACGTAGGCGGTGTTGCTGGAAAACGGGATGTGGGCGCCGCGGCGGCGGGCCAGGTCGACCATGCGTTCCATCAGGTAGTGGGCGCGGTCGGTGCCTTCATTTTCAATGACGGCTTCGAGCGCGTCGAGCCACTCCTTGGTTTCGAGCGTGTCGGGATCGTTGGCGGCTGCTGCCGTCAACTGGTCGAGTTGAGCTGACATTGATGCGTCTCCTTTGTTAGTGCCCTACCCGATCGAGATCAACGGCGGACGTTTTGCTGATTATTTACCAATACCCAAATTTAGTGGAGCAATTCTAACAGTAGTTTTCCGCTTTTTCAAATTGCGATATATCGTTTCATATTGTGAAATATGACTTGACGTGAACGTAAAGTTCATCTTTCTTTCAATGCAATAGTATGGGGAGTTCCAGGGATTTGGGGCACGCGATAGCAGCAGGGGCTTTATAATCTCGCCTTTCTCCCCCACTCTTCCCTCCGGCTAAAAATCATGTCCGCTCAACTGATCGATGGTGTTCTCCTCTCCCAACAATTACGCGCAGAAATCAAGCAGCGCGCCGGTGTCCTGACCGCCAAAGGCAAGCAGCCTGGGTTGGCGGTAATCCTGGTGGGGGAAGATCCGGCCAGCCACGTGTATGTGCGCAACAAGGTCAAGGCGTGCGCGGACGTGGGCTTTCATTCGATCCTGGAAAAGTACGATGCCGACCTGACCGAAGCCGCCTTGCTGGACCGCATCGCCAGCCTGAATGCCGATCCGGCCATCCACGGCATCCTGGTGCAGATGCCGCTGCCGAAGCACATCAACCCGAACAAGGTCATCGAGGCGATCTCGACCACCAAAGACGTGGACGGCTACTCGGTGCTCAGCGCCGGCGAACTGATGACCGGCCTGCCGGGTTTCCGCCCGTGCACCCCGTACGGCTGCATGAAACTGATCGAAAGCACCGGCTACGACCTGCGCGGCAAGCATGCGGTCGTCATCGGCCGCAGCAACACGGTCGGCAAGCCAATGGCCCTGCTGCTCTTGCAAGCCAACGCTACCGTTACCATATGCCATAGTGCGACCCCGGACCTGGCTTACCACACGCGCCAGGCCGACGTGGTCGTGGCCGCCGTGGGACGCCGCAACACGCTCACCGTCGACATGGTCAAACCCGGTGCGATCGTGATCGATGTGGGCATGAACCGCGACGATAACGGCAAACTGTGTGGCGATGTCGATACCGCAGCGGTGCGCGAAGTGGCTTCGCACATCACTCCCGTGCCGGGCGGCGTGGGACCGATGACGATTACCATGCTGCTGATGAACACGGTCGAAGCGGCCGAGCGCGGCTGAACCCGCAGCTTGCCGACGCGCCTGACAATTTAATTGAAAACGACATGAGGAAAACACGATGACGACCGATACCAGCAATCCCCTGCTCGATTTCAGCGACCTGCCACGTTTTAACGACATCAAGCCGGAGCACGTGACGCCGGCCATCGACCAGCTGATCGCGCATGCGAGCGCGGTCGTGGCCGAGCTCGAAGCGCCCGCCGACAACGTGACGTGGGACAACTTTGTCATCCCGCTCGAAGAAGCGACCGAACAGCTGGGCCGCGCCTGGGGCGTGGTCAGCCACCTCAATAATGTGATGGACACGCCCGAACTGCGCGCCACCTACAACGATAACCAGCCGAAAGTGACCGAATTCTGGACCGCGCTGGCCCAGAACGAAGCCCTGTTCGCCAAATACAAGGCGATCCACGCCAGCGGCGCCTTTGACAGCCTGTCGCCGGCGCGCAAGCGCATCGTCGAAAACGCCCTGCGCGACTTCCGCCTGGGCGGCGCCGAACTGCCCGAGTCGAAAAAAGAGCGCTTCGCGTCCATCCAGGAACAGCACGCCAGCATCTCGACCCGTTTTTCGGAAAACGTGCTCGACGCCACCAACGACTACAAGCTGATGGTCGAGGCCGAGGCCGACCTGGCCGGCCTCCCCGACGATGTCAAGCAGGCCGCGCGCGCCGCCGCCGAGAAGGATGGCAAGGCCGGCTGGCAGTTCACGCTGCACTTCCCGTCTTACTTCCCGATCCTGCAATTTGCCGACAAGCGCGAACTGCGCGAAACGATCTACCGCGCCAGCGCCACCAAGGCGTCGGAACTGGGCACCGTGTTCAGCGAGCTCGAAAAATGGGATAACAGCGGCAATATCGCCAGTTTGCTGACATTGCGCGATGAAGAAGCCAAGTTGCTCGACTATCGCAATTTCGCCGAAGTCTCGCTGGTGCCCAAGATGGCCCAGAGTCCCGAGCACGTGATCGAATTCCTGGAAGACCTGGCACGCCGCGCGCGTCCGTTCGCCGAGCAAGACCTGGCCGAACTGCGCGCCTTCGCCAAGGACGAGCTGGGCATCGACCAGGTCGAAGCCTGGGACCTGGCTTACGCGTCGGAAAAACTGCGCGAGCGCCGCTATGCCTTCTCGGCCCAGGAAGTGAAGGAATACTTCCCCGAGCCACAAGTCGTCGATGGCCTGTTCCGCCTGGTGCAAAGCCTGTTCTCGGTCGAGATCAAGCCCGACACGGCCGCCGTCTGGCATCCGGACGTGCGCTTTTTCCGCATCGAGCGCGAGGGCACCCTGGTCGGCCAGTTCTACCTCGACCTGTATGCGCGCAGCGGCAAGGGCGGCGGCGCCTGGATGGACGACGCCCGCGGACGCCGCCTGCATACCGGCGGCACCGTGCAAACGCCGGTGGCCTACCTGACCTGCAACTTCACGCCGCCGGCCACGGTCGACGGCCAGTTGCAGCCCTCGCTGTTCACGCACGACGAAGTGACCACCCTGTTCCACGAATTTGGCCACGGTTTGCATCATATGCTGACCCAGGTCGATGAAATTGCCGTCTCCGGCATTTCCGGCGTGGAGTGGGATGCGGTCGAGCTGCCATCGCAATTCATGGAAAACTTTTGCTGGGAATGGGAGGTGCTGCAGCACATGACCGCCCACGTGAAAACGGGCGAGCCGCTGCCGCGCCCACTGTACGACAAGATGCTGGCCGCCAAGAACTTCCAGTCCGGCCTGCAAACCCTGCGCCAGGTGGAGTTTTCGCTGGTCGACATGCACCTGCACTACGATTTCGATCCGGCCAGCGCGCAAACCGTGCAGGAATTGATCAACGACGTGCGCCAGAAATTTTCGGTCATGATGCCGCCTGCATTTAACCGTTTCCAACACTCTTTCGGACATATTTTTGCCGGAGGGTACGCCGCCGGTTACTATAGCTACAAGTGGGCTGAAGTATTATCTGCCGACGCTTACGCCGCCTTTGAAGAAGCGGTCGAGGCGGGCGGCGGAGCCCTGTCCGAAGAAACCGGTAAACGCTTCCAGCAAGAGATACTGGCCGTCGGCGGTTCGCGCCCCGCGCTCGAATCGTTCAAGGCCTTCCGCGGCCGCGAGCCCAGTATCGATGCGCTGTTGCGCCACAGCGGCATGCAGTCCTGAAAGACCGTGCCAGCAGGAGAATTGTAATGACAGCAACAAAAATGATGACTGGCACGATGATGGCACTGCTGCTGTGCGCGGGCGGCGCCAGTGCACAGCAGATGTACAAATGGGTCGATGCGTCGGGCAAGGTCACCTTCAGCGACCAGCCGCCGCCGGCCAACACCAAGCCGGTGGAAATCAAGGCTGGCGCCGGCGGCGCGGCCAGCGTGCCGCTGCCGTATGCGCTGGCGCAGGCCGTGCGCTCGCAGCCGGTGGTGCTCTACACGCGCGCCAAGTGCGATTTTTGCGACCAGGCCCGCACCTTCCTGAAAGAGCGCGGCGTTCCGTTTGCCGAGAAAACCGTGCAAACCCAGGCCGACGAAGCCAAGCTCAAGGAAGCTGGCAGCGATGGCCGCCTGCCGTTCATCAAGATTGGCCGCGCCAAGTCGACCGGTTTTGAAGCCGGCGCATGGAATACCATGCTGACCGAGGCGTCCTATCCGGAAAAGAAAATCCTGCCGCCAACGTACCAGTTCCCAAAACCGACCCCGGCAGCACCACCGGAACCGGTGCTGCCGAAAGTCGATGAAAAGACCAAGGCAGCCCAGGATTCCGAACGTCCGCCGCAGCCGCAGGAAAAGACTTCCCCGCCCGGCTTCGTGTTCTGAGCACGCCGATGACGCGCATCGATTTCCATACCAACATCCCGGACAAGCTGAGCTACGCCTGCCGGCTGGCGCGCAAGGCCTATGCCAGCCGCGCCAAAGTGGTGCTGCTGGCCGAGGATGCGGCGCAGGCGGCGGCGCTGGACGCGGCCCTGTGGACCTTGTCGGAAACCGATTTCCTGCCGCATGTGATGGCCGGCGACCCGCTGGCCGCGCACACGCCCATCATCATCACCGACCGGGACGATGCCGAGCTGCCGCATTACGACATGCTGGTGAACCTGACGCGGGCCACGCCGGCCCAGCTCGGGCGTTTCCAGCGCGTGTTTGAAATCATTTCCACCGATGACAGCGACGCTGCCGCCGGGCGCAAGCGCTACGTCGCCTACAAGCAGCAATCCTATCCATTGACCCACTTCGTCGCAGGCCAGTCATGACCCAGGCTCGTCCGTTCGACCCGAATATTCCCGTGCTGACGGAACTGTTTTCCGACCAGGGCGAGGCGCAAGCCGATCCTGGCGCGCAAGCGGCGGCGCAAGAACCCCTGCTGGCGGACTGGAGCGATCCGGAATGGGCGGCGCTCGAACGCCGCCTGTCCGGGCGCATCCTCCAGCAAATCCAGGGAAGAGTCGACTTCGTGCTCGAACAGCGCCTGCGCGACAGCCTGGAACAGGTACTCCAGCATGCCGTGGCCGGACTGGCGGCCGAGCTGCGCATCGGCCTGCAAGACACCATCGAGAGCATCGTGGTGCGTGCGGTCGCCCAGGAACTGAGCCATCTGCAGAGCCAGCAGTAGCGTCGCCCCCGGCCTGCCCTCCCGGGCAGGGCCTTTCATTTGCTTACAAAACAGCGGCAATCCGGCGCACACCGGCGTGCACGCAACGCCTGCACGCGCGTTTAGGGTGAGATGCCATCATTTGTTGCTTAAATTTTGACAATCGGCTTTGCGAAGCATTTAAATTGTTGTACCTTTTGCCCTACACAAAATTTTCGAAACGGCGCCACAGCGCTGTCTGTTTTCAATCCAATGGAGAATGCACATGCAGTTCACGACCAAACTCATTCCACTCGCTATCGCCATGGCATTTGCCACCAGCGCCAGCGCCCAGGACGTCGTCAAGATCGGCCACGTTGCGCCGATCTCGGGCGCCAGTGCGCACTTGGGCAAGGATAACGAGAACGGCGCCAAGATGGCCGTGGAAGAATTGAATGCCAAGGGCTTCATGATCAACGGCAAGAAGGTCAAGCTGGAACTGGTGCTGGAAGATGACGGCGCCGATCCCAAGCAGGGCACGGCCGTGGCGCAGAAGCTGGTCGACGCCAAGGTGCAGGGCGTGATCGGCCACCTCAATTCGGGCACCACCGTACCGGCCTCGCGGATTTACCATAACGCGGGCATTCCCCAGATCTCCCCGTCCTCCACGATTCCCGAGTACACCAAGCAAGGCTTCAAGTCGGCCTTCCGCGTGGTCGCCAACGACAACAAGCTCGGCGGCACCCTGGGCCGCTACGCGGTCGATACCCTGAAGGCCACCAATATTGCCGTCATCGATGACCGCTCGGCCTACGGCCAGGGTGTGGCCACCGAGTTCCTCAAGGGCGCCAAGGAAAAAAATCCTGCGATCAAGGTCGTCGGCAAGGAATTCACCAGTGCCACCGCCACCGACTTTACCGCCATCCTGACCTCGCTCAAGGGCAAGAAGCCGGACCTGATTTTCTTCGGCGGCATGGATGCGGTCGGCGGACCGATGCTCAAGCAAATGAAGGCGCTGGGCATCACCGCCAAATTCATGGGCGGCGACGGGATTTGCACCGAATCGCTGGTGCGCCTGGCTGGTGATGGCGTAGGCGAAGGCAATGTGACCTGCGCCGAAGCGGGCGGCGTGACCGGCGAGCAAGAAAAATCGATGGCCGACTTTGTGGCGCGCTACAAAAAACGCTTCAACAATGCCGACGTGCAGCTGTACTCGCCGTATGTGTACGACGCGGTGATGGTCATGGCGGCGGCGATGCAAAACGCCAAGTCGGCGGAGCCGGCCAAATACCTGCCTGAACTGCGCAAGATCAAGCACCAGGGCGTGACCGGCCTGATTCAGTTCGACGACAAGGGCGACATCAAGGATGGCGCGCTGACCATGTTCACCTTCAAGGGCGGCAAGAAGACCAAAATGTCGGTCATCAAGTAATCACGCGGGCTGCGGCGTAGGCCGCGGCCCGGCATAAAAAAACGCGCTGCAAGCGCGTTTTTTATTGAGAAAGCAGGGTTTATTTCTGGGCCAGGACCCATTTGATCAGCGTGTGCGCTTCGGCCTCGCTCACTTGCGGATTGGCTGGCATCGGTACCGCGCCCCAGGCGCCGGAACCACCCTTCAGGACTTTGCCCACCAGCTTGGTTTCAGCATCCTTCTGGCCGGCATACTTTGCCGCAACGTCCTTGTACGCAGGTCCGACCAGCTTGGTCGCCACAGCGTGGCACGCCATACAATTTTTTGCTTTTGCCAAATCGGCGTTTGCCATGGCGCTCGACGAAGCCAGCGCCGACAACACCGTGAACAACATCAGGGACCGTTTCATGTATTTCTCCAGGGTGAACAACTGAATGCAATTTTACCGCGTTTCCGCAATACGAATGGGCGGTGACACGTTCTATAACGGGTCAAGCCTGTGGATGGTTGACCCAGCTATTTGCCCAGCGACACGATTTTACTGCCCCTCGGGGGCAATTGTTTGTAAGATATGCGTATGAAAAGGAGTTTGCCATGCCACTGATACTATTAATTGCAGCGCTTGTGGGCCTGCGCTATTTCGAAGTCTGGCGGTTTGCCGAGTTGTCGTGGTGGTGGGTGATCGGTTTGATGTTCGCCGCCTTCATCTGGTTCGAGTTCGTCGAAAAGATTTTTGGCCTGGACAAGAAAAAAGCCCACAACGTGGATGAGGCACGGCGCAAGGCACGCGTGAAAGAAGCGTTTGAGAAGGCGAACAAGAAGTAAATGTATTGCGGCGTCGGCGGACGTGGCCTAGAAAACCGTCGCCCCCGCGCCAAGGCGGCCCTGTCTGGGCAAGTGATCGAAAACCGATGACCTAAAAACCGTCGCCCCCGCGCGGGGGTGACGGTTTTTGATGTGACGGTTCCGCGACCTGTCCTTGACTTACCCCGTCACAGCCCCCTTGCTGGCAGACGATGCCAAGGCCGCGAACTTGGCCAGCACCCCACGGGTATATCTCGGCGCCGGCTTGACCCAATTGGCGCGGCGGCGCGCAATCTCTTCATCGCTCACGTTCAGCTGGATAAGTTGCTGATGCGCATCGATGGTCACCGAATCGCCCTCTTCCACCAGCGCAATGGTGCCGCCATCGAAGGCTTCCGGCGCCACGTGCCCCACCACCATGCCCCAGGTCCCGCCCGAAAAACGGCCGTCGGTAATCAAGCCCACCGATTCGCCCAAGCCCTTGCCGATCAGCGCAGCGGTCGGCGCCAGCATTTCCGGCATGCCCGGACCACCCTTCGGTCCCAGGTAACGCATCACCAGCACGTCGCCCGCCTTGATGCCGTCCGCCAGGATCGCATCCATGGCCGTGTACTCGTCGTTGAACACGCGCGCCGGACCGGTGATCACTGGATTCTTCAGCCCGGTAATCTTGGCCACGCAGCCTTCCGGCGACAGATTGCCCTTGAGGATGGCCAGGTGCCCCTGCTGATACAGCGCCTTGTCGATGGTGCGGATAACATCCTGCTTCGGGTCCGGTACCGACGGGATCTCTGCCAGTTCTTCGGCCATCGTGCGGCCGGTGATCGTCATGCAGTCGCCGTGCAGCAGGCCGGCGTCGAGCAGCAGCTTGAGCACTTGCGGAATACCGCCCGCCTTGTGCAGGTCGGTCGCCACGTACTGCCCGGACGGCTTGAGGTTGCAGATGACCGGCACCTTCTGGCGCACGCGCTCGAAATCGTCGATGGTCCATTCGACTTCGGCCGCATGGGCAATCGCCAGGTAGTGCAGCACGGCGTTGGTCGAACCGCCGGTCGCCATGATCAGCGAGACGGCGTTCTCGATCGATTTGCGGGTGATGATGTCGCGCGGCTTCAAATCCTTTTTCACCGCTTCGACCAGCACGCGCGCCGATTCGGCGGCCGAGCCGACCTTTTCGTCGTCCGGATTGGCCATGGTCGACGAGTACAGCAAGCCCATCCCCAGCGCCTCGAACGAGGACGACATGGTGTTGGCCGTGTACATGCCGCCGCAGGAACCGGACGAGGGGCAGGCGTTGCGCTCGATGCCGTCGAAGTCTTCCTTCGACATGCGCCCGGCCGTGAATTCGCCCACCGCCTCGAAGGCCGAGACGATGGTCAGGTCCTTGCCCTTCCAGTTGCCCGGTTTGATGGTGCCGCCGTACACATAAATACCCGGCACATTGGTGCGCGCCAGGGCGATCATTCCGCCCGGCATGTTCTTGTCGCAGCCGCCGATCACGACCACGCCATCCATCCACTGGCCGTTGACGGCCGTTTCGATGCAGTCAGCGATGACTTCGCGCGAGATGAGCGAATATTTCATGCCTTCGGTGCCCATCGACATGCCGTCGGAAATGGTCGGCGTGCCGAACACCTGCGGATTGGCACCGGCGCCCTTGATGGTCGAAATGGCGATGTCGGCCAGCTTCTGCAGGCCCGAGTTGCATGGCGTGATGGTCGAGTGGCCGTTGGCGATGCCGATCATCGGCTTGTCGAAATCCTCGGTTTCATAGCCCATGGCGTAATACATCGAGCGGTTCGGGCTGCGCGAGACGCCTTCGGTGATGTTGCGGGAACGACGGTTGTAGCGTGGCTGGTCTGACATGGCTTCACTCCGGTGATGATCTGAGTTTGATCTGAGTTTGATCTGAGTTTGATCTGAGTTTGATCTGATAGCGGCAAGAATGCCTTGCCCCCGGGCGCGCGTCAAATATATCATTTGCATTGCTGTGAGTCGCAACACATATCACAACACCTTATTCACATGGAAAAGCATATCGATGAACCTGGAATTGCGCCAATTGCGCTATTTTGTCGCCGTCGCTGAAGAACTTCACTTCGGCAAGGCCGCGCTGCGCCTGCACATGACCCAGCCGCCGCTGTCGCAAACCATCCAGGGCCTCGAAGAATTGCTCGGCGCGCCGCTGTTCGCGCGCAGCCGCCGCGCCGTCGAGCTGACCCCGGCCGGCCAGGCCCTGCTGCCGGAAGCGCGCCGCATCCTGGCCGCCAGCGCCGCCTTGCCCGCGCTGGTGCGGCGCGCGGCCGGCGGCGAAGCGGGCCGGCTGTCGCTGGCGTTCGTGTCCTCGGCCGATTACAGCGTGCTGCCGCCCTTCCTGCGCAGCTACCGCGCGGCCTTTCCGCAAGTGCGCATCGCGCTGCAGGAAGCCACCTCGGACGTACAGATCGACGAGCTGCTGCATGGGCGCATCGATGCCGGCCTCCTGATCCCGCCGCTGCCGGACAAGGCGCGCCTGGAACTCGATTACCTCAAGGTGCTGACCGAGCCGCTGATCGCCGCCTTGCCGGCCGGCCTGGCGGGCACCGGCGGCGATGCGCCGGTATCGCTGGCGGAACTGGCGCCGCTGCCGCTGATTATCTTTCCGCGCCCGATCGCCCCGGCCCTGCACGATGCCATCCTGGCCTGCTTTCGCGCGGCCGGCGTCACCCCCGAGATCGGGCAGGAAGCGATCCAGATGCAAACCATCGTCAGCCTGGTGTCGGCCGGCATGGGGATGGCACTTGTGCCACAATCGGTGTCCAATCTGATGCGGCCCGGCGTAGAATACCGGGCCCTGCGCGACGCGGCGCCGCAGGTGGAAACCGGGCTGGCCTGGCGGCGCGACGCCGTCTCGCCCGTCTTGCAGGGTTTTTTGGATTTACTGAGGAAAAATACTGATGCTGACCCACCCGATGCCTGACCCCGTCGCCTTTTCGCTCGGCCCGCTGCACGTGCACTGGTACGGGCTGATGTATGTGCTGGCGTTCGCCATGTTCCTCGCGCTCGGGCGCGTGCGCATCAAGCAGCCCCACATCGCCGCGCGCGGCTGGAAAAAAGAAGACCTGGACGACATGCTGTTCTACGGCATGCTCGGGGTGATCATCGGCGGGCGCTTGGGCGAAGTGCTGTTTTACCAGCCGGCCCGCTTCATGGCCGATCCGGCGGCCATCTTCAAGATCTGGCAGGGCGGCATGTCCTTCCACGGCGGCTTCATCGGGGTGCTGGTGGCCATGGCGCTGTGGGCGCGCAAGGCCAAGCGCAATCTGCTCGACGCCTACGATTTCATCGCGCCGCTGGTGCCGCTCGGCTACGCGGCCGGACGCATGGGCAACTTCATCAACGCCGAACTGCCGGGCCGCGTGGCCGACGCCAGCCTGCCGTGGGCCATGCTGTGGCCCGGCGTGCAGGGTCCGCGCCATCCGTCGCCGCTGTACCAGATGATCGTCGATGGGCTGCTGGTATTCGTGCTGCTGTGGATCTATGCGCGCAAGGACCGGCCGCGGCTGGCGGTGGGCGCCATGTTCACCTTGCTGTACGGCTGCGCGCGCTTCTTCACGGAATATTTCCGCGTGCCGGACTGGCAGATCAGCGTGGCCGGCTTGCCGGTCACGTCGGGACAGATGCTGTCGCTGCCGATGATCATCGGCGGCGCGGCGATACTGGCCTGGGCTTACCGCCAGCGCGTCAGTGAAACGCCTTCCACAGCATATACGCAGCCAGCGCATACAGAATAGCGGCGAAGATGCGCTTTAACTGCCGCACCGGCATGCGGTGCGCGGCGCGCGCGCCCAGCGGCGCGAACACCACGCTGGCGGCGGCGATCACGGCCAGCGCGGGCACGTAGATATAGCCGAGCGAGTACGGCGGCAGGCCGGCCTGGTGCCAGCCGAACCAGATATTCGACAGGGTGCCCGACAGCGCGATCGGAAAGCCCAGCGCGGCGCTGGTGGCCACGGCGTTATGGATCTTGACGTTACACCAGGTCATGAACGGCACCGACATGAAGCCGCCGCCCGCCCCCACCACGCCCGAGACCACGCCGATGGCGCCGCCGGCGGCACACATGCCGGGCGCCCCGGGCAACTCGCGCGCTCCCGCCGGTTTGCCGCCGATCAGCAGCTGCGTGGCCGAGAACGCCACGAACAGGGCGAACACCAGCGCCAGCGCGGTGGTGTCGAGCTGCTTGCCCAGCCACGGACCGATCCAGGAGCCGAGCACGATGCCGGGCGTGAGCAGCTTGACGATCGGCCACAGCACGGCGCCATGCGCATGATGCGCGCGCACCGAGGACAGCGAGGTGAACATGATGGTGGCGAGCGAGGTGGCAATCGCCATGTGCACCACCACGTCCGGCGGGAAGTGCTTGGCGGTGAAGATCATGGTGATGAAGGGCACCAGCACCATGCCGCCGCCGATGCCCAGCAAGCCGGCCGCAAAGCCGCCGGCGGCGCCCATCGCCAGCAGGATCAGGATCAGGCTCCAGTCCATCGGCCTCCCGCTGGGATGGCCGTGATTGCAGTTACAGTCGTCATGCGCGCAGTCGGTAAAGCTTGCTGTTATGTAGCAAGCCACCCAGCGACTTGCTTTGGCAAGTATTCTACAGCGCAATGCCCGCAAGCATTGCCGCGCTACCGCCTCAGGCGCCCAGCGGATGCGGTGCGCCCAGCGCCACGCGCGGCTGCGGCGCCCTGGCGCGGCGCGGCGCCGCAGCGGCGGCCGTCGCGCGGCCGAGTTTGAAGACGCTGACCACGCCCACCAGATTGGCCGACTGCTGCTGCAGCGAGGCGGCAGCGGCAGCGGCTTCCTCGACCAGCGCCGCGTTCTGCTGGGTGACGCTATCCATCTCGCTGATGGCCTGGTTGATCTGCTCGATGCCGGCTTCCTGCTCGGCGCTGGCGCAGCTGATCTCGGCCATGATGTCGGTCACGCGCTGCACGCTGGCGACGATCTCGGTCATGGTGCTGCCGGCCTCGCCCACCAGTTTCGCGCCGAAATCGACCTTGTCGACCGAGTCGCCGATCAGGACCTTGATTTCCTTGGCCGCCGCCGCCGAGCGCTGCGCCAGGTTGCGCACTTCCGACGCGACCACGGCAAAGCCGCGGCCCTGCTCGCCGGCCCTGGCCGCTTCCACCGCCGCGTTCAGGGCCAGGATATTGGTCTGGAACGCGATGCCGTCGATCACCGAGATGATGTCGACAATTTTGCGCGAGGCGTCGTTAATGCCGCTCATGGTCTCGACCACCCGCGCCACCACGGCGCCGCCCTTGTGCGCCACCTTTGATGCCGACGCCGCCAGCACATTGGCCTGGCGCGCATTCTCGGCATTCTGGCGCGTGGTCGAGGTCATCTCTTCCAGCGAGGAAGCGGTTTCTTCCAGCGCACTGGCTTGCTGCTCGGTGCGCGACGACAGGTCCAGGTTGCCGCTGGCGATTTCGCCGGAGGCGGTGGCAATGCTGTCGGTGCCGGTGCGCACCTGGCCGACGATGTTGGCCAGGCTATCGTTCATGTCTTTCAGCGCCAGCATCAGGCGCCCCGTTTCATCGCCGTCATGGCCTTCGATGGTACCGGTCAGGTCGCCTGCCGCCACCGCCTGCGCCACCAGCACGGCGGCATTCACCGGGACGGTGATGGAACGCGTCACGCGCCAGGCCAGCACGGCGCCGATCACCAGCGCCAGCGCGCTCAGGCCCAGCGTCAGGATGCGGGCCCGCTCGTAGCTGGCCTGCGCCGTCACCGCATCGGCGTCCACCTGCTGTTGCTGCTCCTCGATCTGGGCCGCCAGCGCATCCTGCCAGGCCTGGGTGGCGGGAGCCGCGCGGGCGGTCAGCAGCGCGGTCGCCTCGGCCTGCTGGTTGGCGCGCGCCAGGGCGATGAACTGGTTATTCAGCGGCCTGACGCTGTCTTGCAGCGCGCTCAGCTTGGCGATGAAGGCCTTGTCCGCGGCGCTGACGGCAAGTGCGGTGAAGCTGCGGCAGGCGGCATCGTAAGCGTCGCGCGCCTTGACGATCTTGGCCGATTCGCGCTCCATCGTGGCCTCGTCGTCGAGCAAGGCCAGGGTGCGCGCGACGCGGGCGACGACGTGCACCGATTCCGCCATCCGGTGCAGCTGCTCCATGCGCAGCATGCTGCCTTGTACGATGCCCTGCAGGCTCGCCTGCACGCTGCCGAGGGAGTTGAGCGCGATGACGGCCAGCGCCAGCGTCATGGCGAGCAAGACCGCGAAGCCGAAAGCGAGGCGGGTGCCGATCGTGTATTTTGTATGTTTCATTGGAAATCCTTGTGTAGTTTGGGAAGACGTCGCGCCACTCAGGCTGCGATGGCGTCGCTCAGGTTCAGTACATCGGCGCCCATCAGGCGCTCGGTGTCGATCAGGATCAGCAGGCGGGCGCCGATCACGCCCAGCCCGGACACATAATCGGCACGGACATCGCGGCCGAGGGCGGGCGCCGGCTTGATCTGGCCCGGCTCCAGGGTGCTGACGTCGGACACGCTGTCGACCACCAGCCCCATGACGCGCGCGCCGATGTTCAGGATGATGACCACGGTGAACTGGTCGTAGCTCGGTAGCGCATTGCCGAATTTGATGCGCAGGTCGACAATCGGCACGATGATGCCGCGCAGATGGACGACGCCCTTGATATGCATGGGCGCGTTGGCGATGCAGGTGACGGCATCGTAGCCGCGCAATTCCTGGACCTTCTGGATATCGATGCCGTATTCTTCGGTACCGAGCGTAAAGACCAGGTATTCGGGCGCCGCGGCGGCGCCGGTACTGCGGATAAAGGTGGACATGCAATCGCTTTCGTTCTGTTACGCAAACCTTGCGTGAAAAAGAACCGGGCGTCGGGTGACAGGGATGCGGAGAATGGCGCGCTGACACGGTGGACGAACGGTCGTCGAGCGGCGGAGCGGGGCCGGGAAATGCTGCGTCGGCTGCCGGAAGGGGGCAGCCTGGAAAGGCATCCGATGCCATGCCTGCAACGGGGAGGGGTCGCGGGGCGGTCAGCGCGGGCGCTGTGGGGGCATCGGAGAAAACAGGAACAAGCTTACTCTTGAGATTTCCAAGTGGCAATAGTTTTAATGAAAAACATACCTCCTGTTACTTATTTGCCTCATTTATTGGCACGTCCACCGATCAGGTTCAGCACTTCGGTCGCTTGCAGGATGTCGTCGGCGACATCGTTGAGCTTGCGCTGATGCGATCGGGCATGCTCGCGCAGGGCGCGGAAAGCGGTCTCGCGATCGGTCTTGTTGCGCTCCATCAAAATACCCACCGCCATGCCGACTTCACGCCCCTGCTGCAGCGCCAGGGTGAGCCGGCTTTCGCTGCCACGCAGTTCGCGCAGCTCGTCGGCGCGTGCCAGGCCCGCCTGCACGCTGGGAACGATGCGCGTGATATCGATCGGCTTGACCAGGTAGCCGACCGCGCCGCCGTCGATGGCCGCGCGCACGGTGGCCTGGTCATCCTCGGCCGACAGGAACATGACCGCGATGGCGCCGTACGCCTGCAGGTGTTGCGCCAGCTCGAGGCCCGACATGCCGGGCATGGACACGTCCAGCAGGGCCAGGTCGGGCGCGGGCGCGCCATGGGCCAGCAGTTCGAGCGCCATCGGTCCGCTGGTGGCAACGCGCACCTCGTAGCCGCCCAGGGTCAGCACGCGGTTGAGTATTCCCAGGATCAGGACATCGTCGTCGACCAGCAACAGGGAGCGCTTGAGGGCGCCGGCGGAAGGCAGGCTCATGGGCGGCTCGCACGTTCGATCTTGTCCAGCACCTCGGCGATCCGCTGCGCCGAGTAAGGTTTGACGACGAAGCCGGCGGCGCCGCCGCGGACCGCCGCCATCACGTTCTCGACCGCGCTGTGGGCGCTGACGATGACGCAGGCGCAGCCGGGACGGCGCTCGCGCGCCAGCGCCAGCACGTCGAGGCCGGAGAAGCCGGGCATGTCGATATCGAGGAAGGCCAGGCCGATGGCGGCGCCGCCGGTGCGGATCAGTTCGACCGCCTGGCGGCCGTCGGCGGCGTACACGAACTCGCGGTAGCCATGCTCCTTCAACACCATGCCCAGCAAGCTGCGCATGACGCCCTCGTCGTCGGCGATCATCACGGTCTTATTCTTCATCAATGCCTCCCGGTTCGCCGGCGCCGACCAGCAGGCGCCGCACTTCTTCGAGCTGCTGCAACTGTTCCAGCAAGGTGGCCGCGGCGCCGTGCTCGCCATCGAGCAAGGCGCGTTCCAGCGCGCCGGCCAGCTCGGTCACGTGCGGGTAGCCGAAACTGCCGGCGCTACCCTTGAGCATGTGCGCCAGCGCGGCCGCCTCGGCCGCCTCGCCGGCCGCGGCGTGGGCCGCGATGCGCTCCAGGCGGCTGGCCAGCCCGGCTTCGAAGCGGGCCCGGATTTCCACGAACACGGCCAGCTGCGCGGGCGACATGAGCGGGGCTGGCGGCAGCGCCGGCAGCAGTTGCGCCAGCAAGGCGCCCAGGGCCGTGAAATCGACCGGCTTGCCGACGCAATGCGAGCAGCCCGCCGCCAGGTAGCGCGCCACATCGGCGGTCATGATATTGGCGGTCAGCGCCACCACCGGAATCCCCACCCCGGCCGCGCGCAGCAATTCGGTCGCCGCCACCCCATCCATGAGCGGCATCTGGATATCCATCAAGACCAGGTCGAAGTTGCCGGCCAAGACCATCTCGACCGCCCGCACGCCGTTCTCGGCCATCTCGCAGCGGATGCCCAGGCGGTTCAGGAAGGCGCCGATCAGGGCCCGGTTGTCGGGCCCATCCTCGGCCAGCAGCACGCGCCCGTGCAAGGCCGGCGGCGCCACCGCCACCACCGGCGCGGGCGGCGCGCCGGGCGCGGGGCCGGCCAGCCAGGCCGTCCCGTCGCCGCTGCGCGCCAGGATGCCCACCTCGAACGCCGAGCCCTCGCCCGGCGCGCTGGAGACCTGCACCGTGCCCCCCCATGCGGGTCACCAGCTGCTGCACCAGATACAAGCCGAGCCCGGTGCCGCCATACTTGCGCGTCGTGTCCAGGCCGGCTTGCTGGAAGGGTTCGAACAGCCGGGCGCACTGTTCCGGCGACATGCCGATGCCGCTGTCGCGCACCCTGCATGCCAGCCGCGCCGGCGCCTGCTCGTACCACAAGTCCAGCTCCACGCAGCCCAGTTCGGTGAACTTGATGGCATTGCTGCACAGGTTAAACAAGATCTGCTTCCAGCGGGTCGGGTCGCCCACCACCTGGGCCGGAAACGGATAGTGCACCCGCACCCGAAAGCCGATGCCTTTGCTGTGCGCCTGGGCGCCCATCATGGACTCGATCTCGGTCACGGTCTGGACCGGCGCAAACGCCACCTGCTCCAGGCCGAGCCGGCCGGCCTCGATCTTGGCGATATCGAGGATATCGTTGATCACGCTGAGCAGATGGTGTCCATTGCGCAGGATCACCTGGCCGGCCTGGCCGCGCAGCGCCGGCTCGTCCGCCGTGCCCAGCAGTTCGGCAAAACCGATGATCGCCGTCAGCGGGGTGCGCACTTCATGGCTCATCATGGCCAGGAAATCGGACTTGGCGCGGTTGGCGGCGTCGGCCTTGTCCACCAGGTGGCGGGTCAGCGTGAAGTCGCGTTCGCGCCGCTGCAACAGGCGCAGCAGCACCATGGAGGCGCTCACCACCGCCAGGATGGCCAGCGCCGCGAGCACGATGCGGGCGGTATTGAATTCACGCCAGCGCGCCAGCATCAGCGATTCGGTGATGGTGAGGTTGACGATCAGCGGGTAATGCTGCACCAGGCGCGGCGCGCCCAGGCGCGTGACCGCCTCGCGGCCTTCCGTGAAGCGCGGCATCGAGCTCAGGATCACGCCCGAGCTCTGGCGCATCTGTTCGATCACCTGGTAGGAGGTGCCGCTCAGGTTGAGCTGGCCGATCAGGGAATCGATGTGGGGCCAGCGCGCCAGCAGGGTGAAGTCGCGCCGGTACAGCGAAATGCTGGCGCCCTCGCCGAGCGTGATGCGCTGGTAGAAGTCGCTCAGCGAGGTGCATGAAAAGCCGACCAGCACGATGGCGAGCAATTCACCCTGGGGACCATTCACCCGGCGGCTCAGGTAAAACGTCCACTGGCCGTTGCCCTTGTTGCGCACCGGCTTGCTGAAGTACAAGCCCTGTCCGGGATTGAGCAGATGCGCCTTGAAGTAATCGCGGTCGGCCAGGTTGATCGCGGGCGCCGGCCAGGAACGCGTGAAATTGACCACATCGCCATTGGCCGCGACGATGCTGACCACGTCGACCTGGGGCAGGCCGCGCGCCTTGTCGCGCATGCTCAGGAACTCGGCCTGGCCGCCCAGGCGCGCGCGCAGGCTGGCATCGCCGTCGACCCCGGCGGCCCGGACCGAATCGGCGACGCTATCGAGGACCAGGGAGGCCGACGTCACTTGCTGCCCGATGTGCTCGGCCAGCACCAGCGACAGATTGCTCAGTTGCTTGCGCCATTCGTTGATGGTCTGTTCGCGCGCTGTCCAGCTGGCCGCGCCTAGCGAGGCCAGGATGGCCGTGACCAGGAAACCGCCAAACAGCAAAGCGATATGGCTGGCGCGGAGTCGGTAGCGCGGACGCTCGCTGGTGTGGAGAGGCATGCAGACACGATAGCATCGGCGCCCCCCGCCTGGCACGTGGTGTTGCCTATAAGGTACAGTTTGCTAAGGCTGGCCGAGCAAGGCCTCGATGGCATGCCATTCGTGCGGCTCGACCGGCATCACCGACAGGCGGCTGCCCTTGGCCAGCAGGCGCATGCCGGCCAGCGCGGGCACGGTGCGCAGCTCTTTCAGGCTCAGCAGGGCGGTCTTGCGCAGCGCGCGCACGTCGACGCCGACCCAGCGCGGCTGCTCCGGCGTGGCCTTGGGATCATGATACGGGCTGGCGCGGTCGAACTGGGTGGCGTCCGGATAGGCCGGTGAGCACACCTGGACGATGCCGGCGATGCCCGGTTCGGCGCAGCTGGAATGGTAGAACAGGACCAGGTCGCCTTCGCGCATGGCGTCGCGCATGAAATTACGCGCCTGGTAATTGCGCACGCCAAACCAGGCCAGCGTGCGCTGCGGCGCGGCCAGCACATCGTCGATACTCACTTCGTCCGGTTCGGACTTCATCAGCCAATAAGCCATGCGGGATGCTCCGTTGGCGCCGCGCGGCCGCCGCAAAGACAACACGCGCAAAGCGCGCGCCCATAAAAAAACGGTTGCGCACCGAATGCTTGCAACCGCTCGTGAAAATCAGCACCCCGCCTGTGCCGTTCTTGCCGGCATCCCGAACCTAATGGTTCAAGGTGGTCGCAGTTAGTCCAATTTCGGGTTCGTCGAACAAGCGACGCTCACTCCCATCGAACAAAATCCCGCAACCGGTGCACATAAATGGTTCAAGGAATATATGGCAATCGCGAACACCGCAGGGTGAGACGCAGTTTACTCCGATGTGCCGTCATGTCAAACGAAATTAGCCTCAGAACAGATTTTCCTGGGGGGTCAGGGCGTTATCGAGCACCGTGTGCATGTCGCCGAGCTTCTGCTTGACTTCCAGGATCGTCATTTCGGACAGCGGCCCCTGGGGCGTTTTCACCGACAGGAATTCGGCGGCAACGCTGAGCGCGGCCATGACGGCGATGCGGTCGTTTCCCTTGACCTTGCCCGAATCGCGCAAGGCGCACATTTTCCCGTCGAGATAGCTCACCGCTTCCTGCAAGGTGCGTTCCTCGCCCTCTTGGCAGACGAGGCGGTAGGCGCTGCCCATGAGCGTGACATTCAGCTGGATCATTGCGCGACCTCATCATGTTTTTCAGGCGCGACGGCCGGGGCGTTCGGATCGGGCATTTGCGAGAGCAAGGTTTCGACGCGGCGCTGCACTTCGTGCATGCGCCCCACGCATTCCTCGTTTTCGGCGCACAGCGCCGCGTTCGACTGGCGCAGTTGCACATTCGCCTGGCGCAGCTGGGCGTTCTCGCTGCGAAGTGAGAGGGTCAACGCGGCAAGCCGGTCGATTTTTTCGGATAGTTCGTCGAATTCAGAAATCATCCCGTAACTATAGGGGTGCGAAGGAAAGTCCGTCAACCGAATCAGTAAGAGGGGTAGACGATTGATGTAAGGGGATGTAAGAGCGCCCGGCGCACGGCGCCGCCTGCGCCAGCGCCGATCGCACCCGCATCCGCCCTTGAGAACGATCCGGTTTCGGGCTGCGCGGCGTGCCCGCGGTTTGCGCCAGATCAAGCTCATCTATTAAATAGTCAACGGGACGCCTTGAAAAACACCTTGACCGTCCCTATAATTAGCACTCGTTAGTAGAGAGTGCTAACAACTCTTTCTAGTCTCTGCGGCAACACCGCGAGGCATGTTGAAACACCGGGAACGCCCAGGGCGGTCCTGACCAATAGCTACTAAACCACTGAATATTAAGGAGTTTTGCATGAACCTTCGCCCATTGCACGATCGCGTTATCGTCAAGCGTCTCGACCAGGAAACCAAAACTGCGTCCGGCCTCATCATTCCTGACGCAGCTGCCGAAAAACCGGATCAAGGCGAAATCTTGGCTGTAGGCAACGGTAAAGTCCAGGACGACGGCAAAGTACGCGCGCTGGAAGTGAAAGTCGGCGACCGCGTCCTGTTCGGCAAATACTCCGGCCAAACCGTCAAGGTCGACGGCGAAGAGCTGCTGGTGATGCGTGAAGAAGACATCATGGCCGTCCTGGTCAAGTGATCGATCCGGGTCGGGAATCGTTCCTGATCCGCGCACGTCCTTTCCTTAAGAATTCCTCGCGATAGTTATCTACGCATAACGGAGAAAATAAACATGGCAGCTAAAGATGTAGTATTCGGCGACGCAGCGCGCGCCAAAATGGTTGAAGGCGTCAATATCCTCGCCAACGCAGTCAAAGTCACCCTGGGCCCGAAAGGCCGCAACGTGGTGCTCGAGCGCTCGTTCGGCGCGCCGACCGTCACCAAGGATGGTGTGTCGGTTGCCAAGGAAATCGAACTCAAAGACAAGCTCATGAACATGGGCGCGCAAATGGTCAAGGAAGTTGCTTCCCGCACCAGCGACAACGCCGGCGACGGCACCACCACCGCGACCGTGCTGGCACAAGCCATCGTGCGCGAAGGCATGAAGTTCGTTGCCGCCGGCATGAACCCAATGGATCTGAAGCGCGGCATCGACAAGGCAGTTGCTGCCACCGTCGAAGAGCTGGCCAAGATCGCCAAGCCATGCACCACCACCAAGGAAATCGCCCAGGTCGGCGCCATTTCCGCCAACTCGGACTATTCGATCGGCGAGCGCATCGCTGAAGCGATGGAAAAAGTCGGCAAGGAAGGCGTCATCACCGTTGAAGACGGCAAATCCCTGAACGACGAACTCGACATCGTCGAAGGCATGCAGTTCGACCGCGGCTACCTGTCGCCTTACTTCATCAACAACCCGGACAAGCAAGTTGCCATCCAGGATAGCCCGTTCGTCCTGCTGTGCGACAAGAAGATCTCGAACATCCGCGATCTGCTGCCGATCCTGGAACAAGTCGCCAAAGCCGGCCGTCCGCTGCTGATCATCGCGGAAGACATCGAAGGCGAAGCGCTGGCCACCCTGGTTGTGAACAACATCCGCGGCATCCTGAAAACCTGCGCAGTCAAAGCCCCAGGCTTCGGCGACCGCCGCAAGGCCATGCTGGAAGACATCGCTGTCCTGACCGGCGGCCAGGTCATCGCTGAAGAAGTCGGCCTGACCCTGGAAAAGGTCACCCTGGCAGAGCTGGGCCAAGCCAAGCGCGTTGAAGTGGGCAAGGAAAACACCATCATCATCGACGGTGCCGGCCAGGCAGAAGCGATCGAAGCGCGCGTCAAGCAAGTGCGCGTCCAGATCGAAGAAGCGACTTCCGACTACGACCGTGAAAAACTGCAAGAGCGCGTTGCCAAGCTGGCAGGCGGCGTTGCAGTGATCAAGGTTGGCGCAGCCACCGAAGTCGAAATGAAAGAAAAGAAAGCCCGCGTTGAAGATGCACTGCACGCTACCCGCGCTGCCGTGGAAGAAGGCATCGTTCCTGGCGGCGGCGTTGCCCTGCTGCGCGCACGTGCCAACATCAAGGTCAAAGGCGACAATCCTGACCAGGACGCCGGTATCAAGATCGTCCTGCGCGCCATGGAAGAGCCACTGCGCATGATCGTTCAAAACGCTGGCGAAGAATCGTCGGTCGTGGTTGCAGCAGTGTTGGCCGGCAGCGGCAACTACGGCTACAACGCAGCGAACGGCACCTACGGCGACATGGTCGAAATGGGTGTTCTGGATCCAGCCAAAGTCACCCGTTCGGCACTGCAAAACGCAGCATCGATCGCTGGCCTGATGCTGACCACCGACGCCATGGTCTGCGAACTGGCGGAAGACAAGCCAGCTGGCGGCATGGGCGGCATGGGTGGTATGGGCGGCATGGGCGGCATGGACGGCATGATGTAATTGCCTGATACGCCGGAGCGCGGCTGGTCCGCCTCCGCTGGCATCGAACAGCCTGCAAGGTTTGCGCCTTGCAGGCTTTTTTCATGGCTGACGTTTTCTCCGCAAAAAAGCCCGTACGGTCCTCGCCGTGCGGGCTTTTTACATTCGCGGCAAGCTTGCCCGCAACGTCACGGGGGTGGCGTTCGTTGTAGTCAAACTGAAACTAACTTTACCAAAAGTACCATTTATTGCCAAACTGCTGGTTTTTGGCATGGGCCCATGTTAAATGTATTCACAGGGAATTTATCCACATACATATCAATCACCCTTGGGAACGACAGCCATGCGTAACAACACCCCCGTAACGAATGTCGAGTACATCCTCCGCGATAGCGAAACGATTGTTTCCAAAACCGATTTGCAGGGCAATATCACCTACGTGAATCTCGATTTCATCCGTATCAGCGGTTTCAGCGAAGCCGAACTGATCGGATCGCCGCAAAACCTGGTCCGCCACCCGGACATGCCGGCCGCGGCGTTTGCCGATTTCTGGCGCACTATCCGCAGCGGCAAGGCATGGACTGGCCTGGTCAAGAACCGCTGCAAGAACGGTGACCACTATTGGGTGGAAGCGACCGCGGCGCCGGTGATCGAGCAAGGCCGCATCGTGGGTTTCACCTCGATTCGCGTCAAGCCCAGCCGTGCACACGTGAGCGCCGCCGAGCAAGCCTACCGGGCGCTCAACGATGGCCGCGGCGGGCTCGAGGTGCGCGCCGGGGCCGTGCTGCGCCGCTCGGCGCTGCACCGCCTGAACCTGTTCGCCACCCTGTCGCTGGGTGCGCGCATCGGCGCCTCGAGCTTGCTGGTGGCGCTGCTGTTCATCGTGAGCCAGTGCGCGGACGGCGGCGCGGCGCGGCTGACGGCAGCGGCACTGGGACTGTGCGTCAGCTTGCTGTCGGGATTGTTGCTGTATCGCGCCGTCGTACCTCCCCTGCGGCGCGCCAGGAGCGATATCGCGCGCATGAGCGCCGGCGACCTGACGGGCCGCATCCATGCCGGCGGCAACGACGAACTCGCCCACGTGCTCGGCGCGCTCGGGGTACTGCAGACCAATGTCAGGCTGCTGGTCGGCCAGATCAAGGAAGTGACCGGCGTCGTCAGCCATGGCGCCGGCGACATCGCGGCAGGCAATGCCGACCTGTCGGCGCGCACCGAAGCCCAGGCCAGCTCGCTCGAAGAAACGGCGTCGTCGATGGAAGAAATCAGCAGCACGGTAAAACAGAATGCGGACAATGCGCGCCAGGCGAACCTGCTGGCCACGGCCGCCGCCGCCACTGCCGTCCAGGGCGGGCACGCCGTCGCCCAGGTCGTTGGCACCATGGGATCGATACGGGACAGTTCGCGCAAGATCGTCGACATCATCAGCGTCATCGACAGCATTGCATTCCAGACCAACATCCTGGCGCTGAACGCGGCGGTGGAGGCGGCGCGCGCCGGCGAGCAGGGTCGCGGCTTCGCGGTGGTGGCCAGCGAAGTGCGCGTCCTGGCGCAACGCTCGGCCGCGGCCGCCAAGGAAATCAAGGCCTTGATCAATGACTCGGTCGACAAAGTCGATGCGGGCAGCGCGCTGGTCGACAGTGCGGGAAAGACCATGGACCAGATCGTGACATCGGTCAAGCAGGTGGCAGGCATCGTCAACGACATCAGTCTGGCCAGCCGCGAGCAAAGCGAGGGCATCGACCAGGTCACCCAAGCCGTGTCGCAGATGGATGAAATCACTCAGAGGAACGCCGCAGTCGTGGAAGAGGCCGCTGCAGCGGCCGCGCAAATGCAGGAACAGGCACTCAAGCTGACGCGGCTGGTCGATGCCTTCAGGCTGGTGTCCGATGCCGCGCCAGGCCGGGAAACGCGGTATCTGGCCCGTCCCGCCGCGCCGCGCCGGGCGCTCTCATAGGCGCTCCGGAACGTGCCGCGCGCCCTGGCGTTACAGGCGGTATGACGCCGGTATCGTCAGTGTCCGGCTGCGCCTCTCGGTCCCACCAGTTGCACTTCGACCCGGTTGTTACGGGCGCGCCCTTCGCGCGTGTCGTTGCCGGCGGCCGGCAGGCGCTTGGCCTTGCCTTCGGTGTAGATGCGGATGCGCTCGAATCCTTTGTCGGCCAGATATTTTTTTACCGCTTCGGCGCGCTGGACCGACAGCGTCTGCGCCTTGGCGTCGCTCGGCAGTTCATCGGTATGGCCGATGGCCATGATCAGCTCGGGATCAAGCTCGCCGCTCTTGCTGATGACCTGATCGAGGATCGATACCGCATCGGCCGACAGGCGCGCGCTGCCGCTGTCGAAGAACACCTCGGTGGCGAACTGGATCCTGGCCGGGTCGGCGTGGACCATGGCCGGCAGCGCGCATGCCAGGCAAACGGACAGCGCGGTCAGGATGTGTCGCATGGGGGGAGATTTCCGTGATGAAGTAGGAACACTGACTGTAGCGCAATCTTGCATTATTAACAAGCGAGACCTCCCGTACCGCTGCCGCGATCGCGCTACACTGCTGCACGCGGCGTCGATCCCGATGCCCCTTGCACGGAGAAGCCATGCCCGACAATGATCCGCAACTCGCATTCTGGTTCGATTTCGGCAGCAATTACAGCTACCTGAGCACCATGCGCATCGAGGCGCTGGCGGCCGCCCAGGGCGTGCGCGTGCTGTGGAAGCCGTTTCTGCTGGGGCCGGTATTCAAGTCCTTCGGCTGGAACACCTCGCCCTTCGTGCTGCAAAAGGAAAAAGGCGCCTACGTGTGGCGCGACATGCAGCGCCAGTGCGATAAA
>NZ_JAQOZV010000063.1:0-37606 GCF_030348125.1 Massilia sp. DJPM01 | reverse complement strand
GATGAACAGGCCATGCTATGTGATGCGTTTATAAAAATACATGATGTAGATCAAATTTTTCGAAACTGGTCACCACGGGGTTTTTACTACCGAATTAACTATTTCTGTTGTATGGGCATATGGGGCATATGGGGTGAACAGGGACAGAAAATCGGGTGCTTATCCCATCGAACTCGCCGATCAGTATCGCGCCAGTTGTCAGATTAAGCTATACCCTAACCTGATGTCAGCAGACCACAGCGCAAGCCGTCAGAATAGGGTCGCTATCGCAATTACTTGACATATGCCTTGAACGGTCATAGAGTCTTTCCTGACACATCTTGTTAAGGAGGCACGTTTTGCGAGGTCAACGTATCGGTTATGTCCGGGTCAGCAGTTTCGACCAAAATCCAGAGCGTCAGCTCGATCAGGTCCAATTGGACAAGCTGTTCACCGACAAAGCCTCGGGCAAGGACACTCAACGGCCGCAGCTCGACGCCTTGCTGTCGTTCGCGCGCGAAGGCGACACGGTGGTCGTGCATAGCATGGACCGGCTGGCGCGCAACCTGGATGATTTGCGCCGACTGGTGCAGACGTTGACCAAGCGCGGGATACGAATCGAATTCGTCAAGGAATGCCTGAGCTTCACCGGCGAAGACTCGCCGATGGCTAACCTGCTGCTGTCAGTCATGGGGGCATTTGCGGAGTTCGAGCGAGCCTTGATCGGCGAGCGGCAACGCGAAGGAATCGCATTGGCCAAGCAGCGCGGCGCCTACCGTGGTCGCAAGAAAGCGCTGGTGAACGACCAAGTTGTCGAGTTGCGCCGCCGCGCTGGTGCCGGCGAGCCAAAAGCCACGCTCGCACGCGAGTTCGGCATCAGTCGCGAGACCCTTTATCAATACCTGAAAGTGGCGCCAGTGGCTTAACCGCTTAACCCGGTTTTCCGTTCCACTGCACCTCAAACCCCGATCTCTTCTCCGCCCGGCGCCGGCAAGACCACGCTGGCCGCCAGCTATGCGCATCAGTGCGGGGCGCCGGTGCTGTGGTGCCAGTTCGATCAGGGCGATGCCGATCCGGCCACGCTGTCGTTCTTCCTTGCCGAGGCGCTGCGCACCCTCGACGGCGCCTTGCCCTGGCACGCGCCGCAGGTGGCCGGCGACGCGGCCCAACACGCGCGCCTGTTCTTCCGCCAGTTGTATGCCCACCTGCCGCAAGGCGCCCTGGTGGTGTTTGATAACGCGCACGACGTCGATTGGGATAACGCCGGCAACCTGCTCGAAGCGGCATGCGCGGAAGTGCCGGCCGGGGTGACGCTGGTGGCCGTGAGCCGCGAAGCGCTGCCGCCGTGCCTCGCGCGCATGGAACTGGACGGGCGACTGGGCACGATCGGTTGGGACGCGCTGCGCCTCGACCCGTCCGAAGTGCGTGCGCTGGCGCAGGCCGGCGACCCGGCCGATCCCGAGGTGACCGAATGGCTCGACCAGGTCGATGGCTGGGCGGCGGGCGTGGCGCTGCTGCGCAGCGTCCGTGGCCAGCCGCGCACCGGCCTGGCGGAGGGGCGCGAAGCGCTGTTCCGCTATTTCGCCGGCGAGATCGTTGGCCGCCTGCCCGCCCAATCCCGGCACCTGTTGCTGATGCTGGCCTGTTGGCCGGCCATGTCCGGTGCGGACGCGCAGGCGCTCACGGGCGACCCCGGCGCGCCGCTGCTGCTTGAACGCCTGTACCGGCGCCGCCTGTTCGTCGAACGGCGCGGCGACAGCTACGCGTTCCACGGCTTGTTCGGCGCATTTTTGCGCCAGCAGGCGCGCGAACTGCTCGATCCCGCGCAGCGCCTGGCGCTGGCCGCGCAAGCTGCCGCCATCGCCGACGCGCACGGCCGCACCGAGGAAGCGGCAGGCCTGTATATCGAGGCGCAGGCGCATCAGGGACTGGCCGGCTTGCTGCTGCGCCGCGCCGCCGGCATGCTCGCCAGCGGCCGTGGCCAGACGTGGCGTCTCTGGATGAGCTGCCTGCCGGCGGACATGGCCGACGCGCAGCCCTGGCTAGCTTACTGGCACGGCGTGTCGCTGGCCGATGCGCAGCCGCTGCACGCGCGCCGCATCCTGGTGCGCGCCGAACGCGCTTTCGACCAGACCGGCGACCTGGCGGCGCGCCTGCATGCGGTGACCGCCATCATCGACACCTACGACGCCGAATGGGCCGATTTCAGCGCCTTGCCGCGCTGGCTGGCGGTGCTGGCCGATGGCGTGCGCACGCTCGACCTGGCGGCGCTCGATCCCGCGCTCGACCTGCGGCTGCATTCGCGCAAGGCCAGCGCGCTGCTGTACGTGGCGCCGCAATCGCCGTTGCTGGCCGCCTGCGTGCAGCGCGCGCGGCTGGCGCTCGACCAGGTCGACGATCCGCTCGCGCGGCTGGAGGCGGGCGCCTGCCTGCTGCGCTACTTCGACTGGATGGACAACGCCGGCCACGCCAACGCGCTGGTGGCGCAGCTTGGTGCGTGCGCCGACGATGCCGCCGTGGGCGCAGCGCACCGGGTGCGCTGGTACAGCCGCGTGGCGCGCTGGTACAACAAGGAGGGCGACCTGGGTCAGGCGCAGCGCCTGACGGGCGTGGCCCGCAGCATCGTCATCGATGCCGGTCTCGATCCTTTGCTGTTCCAGTCGCTCGAAGTGCATCACCTGCTCGGTACCGGCGCGGTGGATGCGGCGCGCGGCCTGCTCGACCAGATGCGCGCGGCGCTGCCGGCGTCGCGCACCTTGCAAATGATCGACCTCAATGCGCTCGACGCGCAGTGCCTGGCACTGGCGGGCGACCTGGCCGGCGCGCTGCACGCCGCGCAGGAGACGCTGCGCCTGGCGCTCGACGCCGGCGTGCCGGCGCGCGAGCGGGCCCGCTTCGACGCCTTCCTCGGTGCCTGCCATGCGTGGGCCGGTGCGTACCCGCAAGCGCTGGAGTGTTATGGCCAGGCGGTGGCTGGCGCGTACGGCGTGCAAGCGGTGCTGCTGGGCGAAGAACGCGACTTCATCGACGCCTGCGCCAGCGCGGCGGGTGGCGATGGCGCGCGCGCGGCCGCGCTGATGGACGCGGCGATGGCGAGCCACCGGCGGCGCCAGGCCAACGCCCTGTTTGCGGCGGTGCCGGTGCTGGCCGCGCGGGTGGCGGCGCTGGCGCTGGAAAACGGCATCGACGCGGCCCATGTCGGCGCCATCGTCATGCGCCAGCGGCTGGCCGCGCCGAACCGCTGCGTGCAGGGCTGGCCATGGCCGGTCGCGGTACGCACGCTCGGCAAATTCGAGCTGACCTTGCACGGGGCGGCGGTGGTCGCCACCGGCAAGGCGCAGCAGCGGCCACTGGCTTTGCTCAGAAGCCTGGTGGCGGCGGGCGAGGGCGGCAAGTTCCAGGCGGCGCTGGTCGCGCAGCTGTGGGGCAGCACCGACGTTGCCAAGTCGGCGCTGAACGTGACGGTGCACCGCCTGCGCAAGCTGCTGCTGAGCGACGAGGCGGTGGTCGTTTCCGGCGGCAGGACGCACCTGGCCGAAGCGCGCGTCTGGACCGACGTGAGCGCGCTGGCCGACCTGTGCGTGGCCATTGCCGGCCTGCCGGCGCAGGCCGCGGTGGAGGAAGTCGGGCGCTGCAGCGCGGCGCTGCTCGATCTGTATCGCGGCCCGTTTTGCGACGGCGCCGAAGACACATGGATACTGCCGGTGCGCGAGCGAGCGCGCAACCTGTTCCTCGCCGCGGTCGGCCAGCTCGGGCGGCTGCTCGAAGCGATGCAGGAATGGGGCTGCGCCCTGAGCCTGTACCAGCGCGCACTGGCGGCCGAGCCGCTGTCGGAAGCGAACTACCGCGGCTGGATGCGCTGCGCCCATGCGCAGGATGGCGCGGCGGCCGCCTTCGGCGCTTACCGGCGCTGCCGCGACACCCTCTCGATCGTGCTTGGCGTATCGCCTTCGTACGAGACCGAAAAGCTGGCCGTCGCACTCGGCCTCCGGTAAAGATAACTGTGAGTCGTCGATCTTTCTTAACCGGGGTCTGACCTCTGATTAGAAATATTTCCTGTAGTCGATGCTTCTGCACTGTGGTGTGGGGTGCTGATTCGAAATGTTTCTAATCAGAGGTCAGACCCCGGTTAAAAAACGTTGCTGTGTGATTCTTGTCAAAAATGCAGTAAATTGGTCTTCTGTAATCCATCTGTAATGCGCTCTCCCTGATGATGTTGGCTGTTCCGGCCTGTCTTTGTCGCTTCGACAATGGCGCGGATGCGACAACGACAACAGGGAGGTTGAAATGCAAGGTAGCAGAGTGTGGATGTGGGCGCCCGTGTGCCTGATGGTGGCCGCGCCGGCGTTTGCGGCGACGGTGACGGTCGAATACAGCGGCAAGGCGCCGTTTGCGCTGGGCAGCACGGTATGGCTGCTCGGCAAGCTCGACGGCGTGGGACGCAGCATGGCGTTTTCCGTCAACGGCGTTCCGGGCGGTAACGCCGCAGTGGGCACGGTCAATTCGCAAAACGGCAAATATGTGGCACCGATGGTGATGCCGGCCAACAACGCGGTGACCATTTCCGCAAAGACGTACGGGACAGCGCCCGTGTCCGGATCGGTCGTGCTGACGTTGCGTAGCGCAGTTGTAACGCCGACTCCAACGCCAACCCCGACGCCAACGCCAACGCCAACCCCGACGCCAACGCCAACGCCACCCCCGACGCCGACGCCAACGCCGGTCCCGGATGCGGCCAAAGTCGCGGCGGTACGCTTCCTGGAACAGGCCAGCTTCGGTGCCACCGCAGCCGAGCTCGCCCAACTGCAAACCCTCGGCCAAAACGCATGGCTGACCCAGCAGTTTGCCACGCCCGCCAGCCCGATGCCGGTCGCCACCAGCCTGAATCAACTGGCCACCAACTGGTACCGCAACATGGCAACCGGCAAGGACCAGCTGCGCCAGCGCATGATCTTTGCGCTCTCGCAAATCTTCGTCGTCTCGTCCGACAAGAATCCTTACCCGAACGAAATGCAACCCTGGCTGATGACCTTGCAGAAGCACGCCTTCGGTAACTTCAACAAGCTGCTGCGCGAGATGACCCTGAACCCGGCCATGGGCAAGTATCTCGACCTGGGCAACAGCGTCATGCCATCGCCCAACGAAAACTACGCGCGCGAAGTGATGCAGCTGTTCACCATCGGCACCACCATGCTGAACCAGGATGGCAGCGCCCAGCTCGACCGCAACGGCGACACCATCCCGGCCTACACCCAGGCCGACATCGGCGAATTCTCACGCGCGCTGAGCGGCTGGACCTACGCCGGCACCAGTGCCACTGGCATCAACTGGGAAAACTTCAGCGGCCCCTTGCAGCCGCGCGACGCCTATCACGACAAGGGCGCCAAGACCTTGCTCAACGGTACCCAACTGGCGGCCGGGCAAAACACGGTGCAGGATTACGACGCAGTGATGCAGAACCTGTTCCAGCACCCGAACCTGCCGCCGTTCATCGCCACGCGCCTGATCCGCGCGTTTGTGACGAGCAATCCAAGCCCGGCCTACATCAAGCGCGTGGCCGATGTGTTCGCCCAAGGCCCTGCCGGGCGCGGCGACCTGGCCGCCACCCTGCGCGCCGTGCTGAGCGACGTCGAAGCGCGTCCGGCCACGCCCGGCGCCGCCCACGGCCAGCTCAAGGATCCGATCATGCACACGCTCGGCCTGATACGCGCGCTCAACGGACAGGTGCTGGACCCGACCAATCTGTTCTGGAGTTACCACGGCGTCAGCCAGGAACTGCTCAAGTCGCCAAGCGTGTTCAATTTCTACTCGCCGATGACGCGCCTGCCGGGTTCGCCGACCCTGTACGGACCGGAATTCCAGATCTATTCGCCGAGCCTGGCGGTACTGCGCGCCAACCTGGCCTACGACCTGATCGCCGGCAACTTGAACAGCATGGTGAAGATCGACATCACCCCCTACGTCAACGTGGCGGGCGACCCGGCCAAGCTGATCAATCTGGTGGATGCCAACCTGCTCTCCGGCCGCATGCGTGCGGCGACCCGCACCCAGCTCGGCCTGACGATCCAGGCCATCAGCGATCCGCGCCAGCGCGCGATCACGGCGCTGTATCTGAGCGCGGTTTCCGATTTCGCCGTGCACCTGTAAGCGGCCTTCCACATACAAAGGATTCAAGATGGATACAGTTTCGACCTCGCGCCGGGGATTCCTGCGCGGTAGCGCCCAGGCCAGCCTGCTGGGCACCCTGTCGACCATGGGCTTGCTGGGCGCGGCAGCCCCGGCACAGGCTGCCGTCACCGATTACAAGGCTCTCGTGTGCCTGTACATGTTCGGCGGCAATGACGGCAACAATATGATCGTGCCGCTCGACGCGGCCCACTACGCCAAGTATGCCGCTGCGCGCGGCGCGGCCGGGCTGGCCTTGTCGACTTCGGCCAAGACCTTGCTGGCGCCGCGCACGGCCACTTTGCAGGCCGTACCGGATGCAGTGGCGCAAGCGTTCGGCTTTCACTACGGCATGCCGGAAATCGACGCGCTGTTCGGCCAGGGCGAAGTGGCTGCCGTGCTCAACGTCGGCAGCTTGCGCCAGCCGCTGAGCAAGGCGCAGTACGTGGCCGGCACGGCGATTCCGCCACAGCTGTTTTCCCATCCCGACCAGACCTTGCAGAACCAGGCCGGCACGCCGGCCGGCGCCGGCACGGGCTGGGGCGGGCGCCTGCTCGATGTGCTGGGTGGCGCGGGCCGGCTCGACGCGGTCTCGGTCGGCGCGGGCGGCCTGTTTGTGGAGGGCGCGAGCGTGCATGGCAACCGCCTGCCGGAGTCCGGTGAACTGAGCCTGGCCGGCATGAACTTCTGGCCGCAGGCCCAGGCCGATACGCGGCGCGATGCCTTGCGCCAGATCCTGGCCAGCGAGAATCCGAACCTGATGGCCAACGCCGCCAACAAGGCGCTGCTGCAAGGGATGGACCTGGTGACCGACCTGTCCAAGGCGAATGCGGCCACGCCGCTGAACACAGTGTTCCCTGGCTTTGCGCTGGCCACCCAGCTACACACGGTGGCGCAGCTGATTCGCCAGCGCGCCGCGCAGGGGCCGGGACGGCAAGTGTTCTTTGTGTCGATCGGCGGCTTCGATACGCACGGCGGACAGGCCTACCAGCAGTGGGATGTGCTGCGCCAGGTGTCGCAGTCGGTGGCCGCGTTCCAGCAGGCGCTCGCCGAGATCGGCCACAAGCAAAGCGTGACGACGTTCACGATGTCGGACTTCGGACGCACGCTGATGGCCAATTCGGGCGGCACCGATCATGCGTGGGGCAACCACCATCTGGTGATCGGGGCGGCAGTCAAGGGCGGCGTGTACGGCAAATTCCCCGACTTTACCCTGGGCGGGCCGGATGACGCGACCGGGCGCGGTGTGTGGATCCCGCAGTTCTCGAACCAGCAGGTGGGCGCGACGCTGGGCAGGTGGTTCGGGGCCGATCCGGACATGCTCGCCACTCAGGTCTTCAAGAACGAGCTGGCCAAATTCGCGGTCAGCGATCTGGGGTTCATGGGCTGATGACAGACTGGCTCTGTCTTTGCCGCGCGGAGGTTCGCGCGGTTTTTTTCGTTCCGCTCAGCCCTGCGAACGGCTGTCGGGCAGCTCGATGACATCGTCGCAGCGGGACAGGCCCTGCATCACCTGCAACAGCGCGTCGGGCGGGCGCACCAGCTTGCGCGATGTGAGGTCGAGCCAGCCGACCGTGGAGTTGACCCGCGCCGCCAGCGTCCCCTTGCGAAAGAACTCGTTGCGGATGATCATGCGGCTGCCATCCTCGGACAGGCCGGCCAGCGCCATCGTCACGCCGACTTCGTCGAGCAGGTGAAACTCGCGGAAGTAGGTGACTTCGTCCTTCATCACCACCGGGCCGATTTTCAGGCGCATGAATTCGGCCATGGGAAAGCCATGGTCGGCGAAGAACATCATGCGCACATCAGCCGATTTATCCAGGTAGGCCGTGTTGCGCATGTGGGCGTTGAAGTCCATGTCGCCCCATCCGGCGACCAGCGTTTTTTCGTACATGCGATGCTCCTTGGGTGAGTCTGTATTCCAGGGCCGGCCGCGCCGCGTGCCGCTCAAACGTGGCGAACGCGGGATACCGCGCGACTTCGGCTTCCTTGGCCGGGCCTGCTTTGAAACAGGCCAATAGTGCGCTCTCGATCATAAGGGAATTCCTTTGTTCACGCTGGCCGGCATGCGGGCGCAGGTGACCAGGGCGCAGGGTGTCCGCCTTCCGGTGACGAGCAGCGCCGCCTGAGCGCCGGCGCGATGAACCGCCCCGGCGTGGCCGGGGCGGCATCCTTACCAGCTGGCCTGGAAGGAGTTGACGTTGAACTTCTGGTTGCCGGTGATGGTGCGGGTATCGACAAACTCGAACGAACCCATTTGAATGCGCTGCAACTGCGAGATCGTCTCCGGATTCCAGCTCGCACTTGGCTCGCCGGTCAGGAAGCTGTTGCTGCCGATATCGGCCACATACACGCCGTAGCGCTTCATGGCGGTTGCCAGCGCGCGCGCCTGGGTGGTCCAGTTGGCGGGGATCGGGAAGTCGCTCTTCAGGCGCAGCACGGCGCCGAACGGGATGCCGTTGCCGGTCGCGCCACCCGCAGCGTGTGTGGCCGGCCACACGAAGCGCTTGTCGAGCACCCGGTCGGCGAAGGTGATGCGCAAGGCGTGGCGCACGTCGCCGGCGGAAGCTTCATCGGCGCGCATCAGCAGCGGCAGGATCGGCAGGCCGGCGGCGTCGGCCGAGGTCCAGGTTTTCGGGCGCATCTGGTTCGACTTGAGGTTCCACGCGGCGGTCGAATAGGCGTGCCACTGGCCGTTGACCTTGTAGGTGAAGTAGCTTTCCCACAGGCGGCAGGCGTTCTTTTCGACGGCCAGCACATGGCGGTCGCCGCACTGCTGCGGATCGTTGCAGTTGCCGTATTCGGCCTTGAGCACGTTATCGTTCGGGTAGGGGAAGCGCTGGCTCGCGGCTGGCAGCGTGCTGCATCCGCGCGTGAGCGTGTGGGCGGCGTCGGGCGCGGCGCAGTCGCTTTCGTCCGGCACGCCGTCACCGTTGCCGGAATTGGGATCGGTGATGGCGAAAGAGACGCGCGGCCAGCTGGTGGTGCTGGCGTCGACCACGTTGTACGGAATGCCGTAGTAGGACGCATAGTCGGCCTGGTTGACGTTGCGGCCAAAGTCCATGTGCAGCGCACGCGCGTTGCCGACGCTGTTGATCCAGGCGTTGCTGCTGGCGTGGGCGGGGAAGCGCACCAAATCGTCGATGCGGGTGTTGAAGATGGCGTTGGCCGGGAACATGTCGCAACCGGCGATGGATGGGCCGCCGGTCGGCGTCGGCGTCGGCGTCGGTGTCGGTGTCGGTGTCGGGGTTGGCGTCGGCGTGGTACCGGTGCGGAAGGTCAGCATGGTGCTCGCCGATGCCGGTGGATCGCTGCGGTAGGTGGCGGTGACGGTCACCGCGTTGTTCGGCGGCGTTGCCAGTGGGGCGAGGTATTCGCCGTTCTGGGAGTTGATGGTGCCGACTGTCGCGTTACCGCCGGGGATGCCGTTGACCGACAAGGCCATCGACTTGCCGACGCCATCGAGCTTACCGACGAACCAGACCTTGCCGCCGAGAGGAAAAGGGTTGCTGCCATTGTGCTCGATGGTGACCGTGGACGCGAAGCCGGGTGCGGCCAGCAGCATGCTGCAAAGACCGCCCCAGGCGAGTGTGTGGGTGAATTGCATGGATTCTCCAGTTGTAAAGTGACGGCGCCCACGATAGTCCAGGCGCCATTACGCATCGATTACCGATACCCGTTTCGTTGTTGTTCTGGCACGCCTCCTGACTACCTGTACAGAACAGGGCAAGGCTGCGATACTGGCGCGCTAGCCCCTCTCGCCGGTTTGTCTATGTCTTCGTTGCGCCTGTTGCTGGCAGCCTTCCTGCTTTGCCTTCCGTGCCCCGTCGCGTGGGCGGCGGCACCGGACCAGCTGCGCTTCGAGCAGCTCAATCCCGCCCTCGGCTTGCCGCAATCGACAGTCACCGCCATGTTGCAGGACCGCGACGGCTTCATGTGGTTTGCGGGGCAGGGCGGCCTGACCCGCTACGACGGCTACCGTTTCCTCACCTTCCGCCACGACCCCACCGACCCGGCCAGCATCTCCGACAATTCGGTGCAGGCGCTGCACGAGGACCGCTCCGGCCAGCTGTGGGTGGGCACGCGCAACGGCCTTCAGCGCTTCAATCCGCGCAGCGAAAACTTCAGCGCCTACCCGCCGCGCGACGGCAAAGCCGATTATCTCGACGTACGCAACATCGCCAGCGATGCCAAGGGTATCCTGTGGATCACCACGCGTTCGGGCCTGGTGCGCCTCGATGGCGCCAGCGGCCAATTTGCGACCGAGCGTCACGATCCGGCCAATCCGCACTCGCTGGGCGCCGACGATGCCACGGGCCTGGTTTTCGACGCCGCCGGCGGCCTGTGGATCGGCACCCAGCAAGGCGTTGATTTCCTGGCGCCGGGCACGCGCCGCTTCACCCATTACCACATCGACGACAGCGCGCCGGATGCACTCAAGCGCAACGCGGTGCGCTCGCTGGCCATCGACCGCGCCGGCACGCTGTGGGTCGGCACGGCCCTGGGACTGGAAGCGTGGCGCATCGCGGACGGCGCCGCCGCCGCGCGGCGCCGCTTCGGCAGCGCCGAGGGCATCAACCCGGGCGCCGTCACCGCCCTGTTCCAGGATAGCCACGGCACCCTGTGGGCAGGGACCCAGACCGATGGCCTGAAACGCTGGGATGCCGGCGCCGGGCGCTTTGCCTCCTTCGTCCACCAGGGCGGCAACCCGGCCAGCCTGGCCGATAACTATGTCGCCAGCCTGTTCGAAGACCGCGCCGGCATCCTGTGGGCCGGCACCTGGTTCGGAGGCGCCAGCCGTATCGACCTGAACGCCGGCGGCTTTCGCCATGTGGTCTCGGGCGCTTTGAGCGGCAACAAGATCAGCGCCATCCGCGGCGACGGTCCGCGCTCGCTATGGCTGGCAACCTACGGCGGCGGCATCGACCGCTACGATCTGCAAAGCGGCCAGACCACGGTGTATCGTCACGATGCGCGTGTGCCGCACAGCCTGAACGACGACCTGGTCACCGCGCTGGGACGTGACCAGCAGGGCCAGTTGTGGGTCGGTACCCGCAACGGTGGCCTGAGCCGCTTCGATCCGGCCAGCGGGCGCTTTACGCCGCGCCCGTTCGCGACCGGGGACGCCTTGAGCGACTTCATTCAGGCGATCGTGCCGGACCGCGCCGGCATGCTGTGGATCGCCTCGCGCGGCGGCCTGCACCGGCTCGACCCGCGCACCAACCAGGCCACGACCTTCCGCCACGACGCCGCCAGCGAGGCCAGTCTGTCGGATAACTTCATCTGGGCGATCCTGGAAGACACGCGCGGGCGCCTGTGGGTGGGAACATCGAACGGACTTGACCTGTTCGATCCGGCCAGCGGGCGCTTTCGCCATGCGCGCCACGAGAGCGCCAATCCGGCCAGCCTGATTCACAATCGCGTCTCCTTCCTGCACGAAGCGGCCAACGGCGCGCTGTGGGTCGGCACCGGCGGTGGCCTGAGCCGGCTGGTGGCGGACCGTGGCGGCAAGCTGCAATTCAAGTCCTACGCGCTGCAACAAGGGCTGGCCAATCCGGCCGTGGACGGGATCCTGGAAGACGGCCATGGCCATCTGTGGATCAGCAACGATGGCGGCATCGCCGACTTCGATCCGCGCAAGGAGACCTTCCGCAACTACACAAGCCGCGACGGCATGGCCGAAGGCGACTATTTCGTCGGCGCGGCCTGGCGCCAGCCGGATGGCGCCATGTTCTTCGGCAGTTTCAATAGCGGTTTCACCATGTTCGACCCGCGCGAGGTACGCGGCAACGACCGCGCGCCGCCGCTGGTGATTACCGATATCCAGATCTATAACCAGTCGGTGCGCAGCGGCCCGGCGCCAAGCGGCTTCGTGCTCGACGCGCCGATCCAGCGCGCGCGCCAGGTGGTGCTGTCGCACACGCAGTCGGTGTTTTCGTTCGAGTTCGCGGCCCTGCATTTCGCCGACCCGCAGCGCAACCAGTATGCCTACCAGCTCGAAGGCGTGGACCGCTCGTGGGTGGCGACGGACGCCGGCAAGCGCTTTGCCACCTATACCAATCTCGATCCGGGCAATTACGTTTTCCGGGTCAAGGCCAGCAACAAGGACGGCGTATGGAACGAGGCCGGCGTGGCGCTGGCGATCACGATCACGCCGCCGTTCTGGAAGACCTGGTGGTTCCGGCTCGCGGCCGGCTTGTTCGCGCTGACGTGCGTGTACGCGGTGCACCGCATCCGCGTGCGCGTGCTGCTCGGGCAAAAACGCGAGCTGGCGCGCCAGGTGGCCGCCTCGCTTGAGGGCTTGCAGTACGCGCAGCAGCAACTGGTGCTGCATGAAAAAATGGCGTCGCTCGGCACGCTGAGCGCGGGCATCGCGCACGAGATCAATAATCCCAGCAATTTCGCGTACGCCGGCGCGCAGGTGCTGGCCACGGAACTGGAGCGCTTCCGCGCGTTCCTGGTGGCGCTGGCCGGCACCGATGCCGATGCCGCCGTGATCGATAGCCTGAACGGCCGCATCGATGCGCTGGTTCGCCAGAGCGCGACCATCCTGGAAGGCACCTCGCGCATCCGCGACCTGGTGCGCGACCTGGGCACGTTCGCGCGGCCCGACGAAGGGGCGATGACGACGGCGCCCATCGGCCCCAATCTGCTGGCGACGGTGCATCTGGTGCGCACACTGTATGCCAGCGTGGCCAATATCGGCTGCGTGCTGGAGGCCGACCCGCCGCTGGCATGCTGGCCGGCGCAGCTGAACCAGGTGTTCATGAACCTGATCGTCAACGCCTGCCACGCCATCGAGGACAAGCAGCGGCGCAGCGGCGACTTCACGCCCGGGATGCTGGCCATCAGCAGCCGGGCCGACGGCGCGTGGCTGTTAGTCGATTTCGAGGACAGCGGCTGCGGCATCGACCCGGCCGTGATCGACCATATCTACGAGCCGTTCTTTACCACCAAGCCGACCGGGCAGGGCACCGGTCTTGGCTTGTCGATTTCATTCGGCATCGTGGAGCGCCATGGCGGCAGCCTGACGGTGTGTTCGACGCCGGGACAGGGCAGCCGCTTCACGGTCAGGCTGCCGCTGCCCGCGTGATGCTGGCGCTTACTGCGCGCGCAGCAGGTAGGGTGAGAGCGTCACCGTGGCATTGTTGGCGGCGCCGCGATGGTTGTCGTAGCTGCGTCCGCGTTCGATGGTGTAGAACGAATCGACGTAGTCGTCGTCGTTGCTGAACCAGCCGGCAGGCATGGCTTGCAGGATCGCCGTGGCGACCTGGCCGATCACCGCATACGAAGGTGCAAACACGCCGAGGATCACGCTCACGCTTTCCGACAGGGCCACCGCCAGGTCCTTGTAGTTGGTGTTGTCGTCATGCTCGAACAACTGGATGTTGGCCGCGCCGTAGCGGTAGCTGCTCCAGAAGACCATGATCTGGTTCGGCGTGTAGGCGGTGTTGGCGTAGTCGAGGTAGGGCATGTCGACCACGCTCAGTTCAGCCTTGGCCTGGTCGGGCTGCACGCCCGAGACGACGGCGAAGATTTCGGCGGCGCCGGAGATCCACGGTTCCTGGCTGTTGGCCAGGCTGACGCGGTCCAGGCGGGTGGTCTCGATGTCGCTGGCGGCGAGGCCGGACGCGCTCCTGGACGCGAGCTTGGGCGCGGCCGATTGCAGGCCGGCGGCGCGCAGGCTGCGGTTGACGTAGGCCAGCCCGGCGCGTATGTCTTCGCGCGCGTTGATGCCGACGATCAGCACCGGCATGGCGGGCGGCGTGCGCGCGTCGAGCAGCTGCACCTGGCCCAGGTGGTCGAAGGCTTCGACGTCGCTCCATTCGGAACGCTTGCCGGCCGGCGCGTAGGCGACCAGTAGCTTGCTCATGTCGGGCCGCGCGGCCGCGTCGGAATCGCGGGGCGTGTACAGGCGCACTTCGAGCAGGTTCTTGGTGTCGCGCGCGATGGCCTTGTGTTCGCGCACGCGCTGGTCGAGAAAGCGCAGCTTGTCGGCGCCGGCTTTGGTCTGCGCGCTCGGCTGGCGCACGTCGTCGAGCAGGGTGCCCAGCATGACGCCTTTGGCGTCGCCGGCGAGACGCTTGTCCAGCGCTTTGACGAACTGTGGATCGTCCAGCATGCGCGCCACGTTCCAGGCGCTGTAGCGCTTGGCCTGGTCGACCAGCGCGGTCTGGCTGCCGCGCGGTTCCGAGTATTCCGCGCTCAAGCGGTCCGCCGCGATGACCGGCGCGCTGGCGCCGCCCGCCAGTGCGATGGTGAGTAATGCTCTTTGAATAAACTGCATGCCTGCTCTCCGTTTTCCTGTTGTTGAAGGGTGTGCTGTAAATACAGCACTCTCGACATTAGCACCGGGTGCGCAGGCTGGCGCGCAGTTTTTGTGTGTCTGTATTTAATCCGTAACCTCAGGCGGCCGAATTGAAACAAATGACCACCTTCAGGCCCGTACCCGAGCCGGCGCTGGCCAGGGTGACGCCGGCGCGGTGCTGGGCAGCGACCTCGCGCACGATGGCCAGGCCCAGGCCCGTGCCGCCAGGGTTGGTTTCGAGCGCGCCCGACGAGCGGTAGAACGGGGTGAAGACTTTCTCGCGTTCGTCGTCGGCGATGCCGCAGCCGCTGTCCTCGACGTCGAGCAGCACCTTGGCGCCATCGACCCTGACCCGCAGCGCCACCTTGCCGCCGGCCGGCGTGTAGCGGATGGCGTTGTCCACCAGGTTGGTCACCAGTTCATGCAGCATGAGTTCCTGGCCGTCGACCATTGTCTGGTCGGCGTCGGCGGCGTCGAGCGACAGGTCGATCTGCTTGTGCACGGCGGGCAGCGCCATCTCCAGCCCGACCTGGCGCGCGATCGCGGTGAGCGAGACCGGCGCCATGCCGGCCGCCTCGCTGCCATGTTCGACGCGCGCCAGCGTGAGCAGGCGGTTGGCCAGGTGGACGGTGGCGTCGGTGGTGGCGGCGATCGAGCGCACGATTTCGCGCATGGCGGCCGGGTCGTTTTCGCGCAGCGCCAGCTCGGCCTGGGTCTTGAGCACGGTGAGCGGAGTGCGCAACTGGTGCGAGGCGTCGGCGATGAAGCGGCGCTGGCTGGCGATCAGGTTGTGCATGCGCGACATGGTGCCGTTCATGGCAGCCACCAGCGGGCGCACTTCCTTGTGCACCAGTGCCTGGTCGACGTCGGAGAGGTCGTTGAGGGCGCGGTTTTCGACTTCGATTTTGAGGCGCATCAGGGGCCGCAGGACAAGGCGCACCGCGAACCACACCAGCGAGGCGACCGCCAGTACCATCACGGCCTGGCGCAAGAGCGTGTCGAACAGGATCTTGCGCGACAGGCCGCGGCGCGCGTCGAGCGTTTCGCCGACCTGGATCAGGGCGATGCCGCGCATCGAATCGTCGTACACCGGCTGCAGCAGGGCTGCGATGCGTACCGGCTCGCCGTTGTAGTCGGCGTGGTAGAAGCGCACCAGCGCCGGATAGGCTTCCGAGCGCGGCACCTTGGCCGGCACCGGCGGCAGGTCGTCGAAGCCGGACACGGTTTCGCCGTCGATGCCGCTTACTTTGTAGTAGATGCGGCCCAGGGTATCGGTCTCGAAGCTGTCGAGGGCGACATAGGGCACGTCGGCCACCACCTTGCCATCCTTGATGGCGACCCGCTCGGCCAGCGCGCGGGTGGACGCCAGCAGTGAGCGGTCGTAGGCCATGTCGGCCGCGTCGAGCGCGTTGTCGTACACCGATACCGCGTTCAGGGCGACCAGCAGCACCAGGGGAATGAGGAGCCAGCGCAGCAGCTGGTTGCGCAGGCTGCCCAGGGGGGCGGCGCCGATCTTGCTGCGCACGGTGGCGTACAGCGCGGCCATGTCAGCCTGGCGTATCGCGCGGCTGCAACAGGTAGCCGATGCCGCGCAGGGTGGTGATGGCGGCGGCCCCAACCTGGACGCGTTCGAGCTTCTTGCGCACGCGGTGGATATACAGTTCGATGGCATCGAGGTTGGCGTCGTCTTCGAGCGCGAAGACTTCGTCGAACAGCTTTTCCTTCGATACCGCGCGCCCGGGCCGGGTGATCAGGGCTTCGAGCACCGCGTGCTCGCGCGGGGTAAGGGCGAGCGCCGCGCCGCCGTACGCAAACATGCGTGTCACCGTGTCGAAACTGAGCGCGCCGCACTGGTGCACCAGTGCCTCGCTGCCCTGGCTGCGGCGCAGCAGCGCCTTGACCCGCGCTTCGAGTTCGGTCAGTTCAAACGGCTTGGCCAGATAATCGTCCGCGCCCAGGTTCAGGCCCTGGACCCGTTCTTCCAGGCCGCCGCGCGCGGTCAGGATCATCACCGGCGTCTTGGCGCGCGCGCCGCCGCGTGCGCGCAGGCGGCGCAGCACATCGAGGCCGTCCATCTTGGGCAGGGTCAGGTCGAGGATGACGAGCGCGTAGTCCTGCGTGTGCAGCAGGGCGTCGGCGTCGGCGCCATTGGTGGCGCATTCGACGGTCAGGTGGGCGTCGCGCAGGGCCTTGGAGAGCCAGTGCGACAGTTCGATGTGGTCTTCAACCAGGAGTATTCGCATCGGGGCAGTGTAGCCCCAAGCGCGCCAAAAAGCCCGGGCAATGTGGCATCAGGGGTACAGGCGCGCATTGAAAGCCAATTGAAAGGATGGCGCCCATATAGTTAGCCCCAGAAACGCCGTAGTATATAAACACAATAAACACAAAAAACCAGGAGACAAGAATGAAACCATCCGTGCTTACGCTCGCGCTGGCGGCCGCCTTTTCGGCCGCCGGTAGCGCCCAGGCCCAATCCAGTGTGCAGGTCTATGGCCTGATCGACGCGGGCGTCGATTACACCACGAATACCAATGCCGCCGGCGACAATGCCACGCGCGTGATCTCGGGCGGCAAAAACACCTCGCGCTGGGGCTTGCGCGGCGCCGAAGACCTGGGCGGCGGCCTGAAAGCCGTTTTCGGCCTGGAAGGCGGAATCCTGATGGATACCGGCGCGGCCGACGGCGCGCTGTTCAAGCGCCAGGCCTTCGTGGGCCTGGACGGCGGCTTCGGGCGCGTGGTGCTGGGGCGTTCGTTCACCACCACCTACGATTTCGTGATCCTGTTCGACCCGCTCGGCTACGCGCCGAACTATTCGTGGGCTACCTCGTCGAACGCCACCGGCTCGTCGAAGTACGGCATGACGACCGCCTTCGATAACCTGATCAAATACTCGGGAAAAACCGGCGATTTCAAATACGGCGCCACCATCGGCCTGGGCGAACAGGCGGGCAGCAGTGCCGACAGCCGTAAATATTCGGTAGCCGGTTCCTGGAGCCGCGGCGGCTTCTCGGCCATGGGCGCCTTCGAGCAGATCAACGCCAACACCCTGGCCGGCACCGGCCGGCGCGACGAAACCAGGGCCTTTCACGCGGCGGTCGATTTCAGGAACGCGGTGGTACGCCTGACCGGCGGCATGCGCGATTACAAGCTGGAAGCAGCCAAGGCCGCCACGCCGGACGTGCGCGCCACCACCTGGTGGGCCGGCGCCAGCTACTTCGCCACGCCGGCGGTCACCCTGACTGGCGCCGCCTACTACGTCAATGTCAAGAACCTGGCCGCCAACACGGACGCCGATCCGATCATGTACGTGGCGCGCGGGATGTATGCGCTGTCCAAACGCACCGACCTGTATCTGGCCGCTGCCTACGCCAAGGCCGACAACGGCAAGCTGGTGGGGCTGTCGCGCGACGATGCGGGCTTCGGTAACACGCAAAAAGGGCTCACGGCCGGCATCCAGCATCGCTTCTGATGCGCTGTTGGGCATGGGCGGGGTGATCCGTCCGTCCGAAAGGCTAGCGCCATGAGAACCCTGTTTTCCATCCTGGCCGCCTGCGCCGCCTTGCACGCCGCAGCCGCCGAATGCATCGTGCCGTCCAAACCGGGCGGCGCGATGGACCTGACCTGCAAGCTGGCGCGCGAAGGACTCAAGGGCGAGGCTGATGCGCCGGCGCTGCGCTTGTCGTACCTGCCGGGCGGGATCGGCGCAGTCGCCTGGCACACCATGGCGGCCCAGCGCGGCAGCGAGAAGGATACGCTGGTGGCCTTTTCGGGCGGTTCGCTGCTCAATCTCGCGCAGGGCAAGTTCGGCAAGGCCAGCGCCAACGACGTGCGCTGGGTCGCGGCCCTGGGCGCCGACTACGGAATGATCGCGGTGCGTTCCGATTCGGCGTTCCGCAACCTGGCCGGCCTGATCGAGGCCTTGCGGCGCGAGCCGGAGAAGGTGCTGATCGGCGTGTCCGGCACCATCGGCAGCCAGGACTGGATGAAGATGGCGCTGCTGGCGCGCAGCGCCGGGATCGACCCCAAGGTGCTGCGCTTCGTGGCGCTGGAAGGCGGCGGCGAAGCCTTCACCGCGATGCACGCAAACCATGTGCAGGTGGTGTCGGGCGATGCCTCGGAAGCGACCCTGTACGCAGGGGCTGGCGCCGGCAAGGTGCGGGTGCTGGCGGTGCTGTCGGAACAGCGTTTGCCGGGCGTGCTGTCGCAAGCGCCGACCGCGCGCGAGCAGGGCGTGGACGTGGTGTGGCCGATCATCCGCGGCGTATGGATGGGACCCAAGGTGGAGGACGCCGAGTACCAGCGCTGGGTGGGCAGTTTCGACCGTATGACGTCCAGCGCCGATTTTGCCCGCTTGCGGGCGGCGCACGGGCTGTATCCGTTCACGCTGACCGGACAGGCACTGACCGATTATATCCACAAGGCCGTCGCCGACTACAACCGGCAGGCCAGGCAATTCAAGCTGATTCGCTAAAACAAAACAACAATCTGGAGACAATATGACTATCAAGCGTACCCTTATCGGCGCCGCCATCGCGGCCACCTTCGCCGGCAGCGCCTTCGCGCAGGTTCCGGCGGGCTACCCGGCCGACTACCAGAAGATCATCGACGGCGCCAGGAAAGAGGCCAAGCTGGTGATCTACTCGGCCACCGACAGCAAGGCCGCGCAGCCGCTGATCAAGGACTTCAATGCCCTTTATCCCGGCGTGACGGTCGAATACAACGACATGAATTCGACCGAAGTGTACAACCGCTTCATTTCGGAGGCGGCGGCCGGCGGCAATACGGCCGACGTGCTGTGGTCGTCGGCGATGGACTTGCAGATGCGCCTCGCGTCGGACGGCCATGCGCTGCAGTACAAGTCGCAGGAAGCGGCCAAGCTGCCGGCATGGGCCATGTGGAACGACAGCGCGTACGGCACCACCTTCGAGCCGGCCGCCATCGTGTACAACAAGCGCTTGCTGACCACCAGCGAAGTGCCGAAGACCCATGCCGCTTTCGCCACCCTGATCAAGACGGAAAAATTCCGCGACAAGGTCACCACCTACGACATCGAAAAATCCGGGGTCGGCTTCATGTTCATGACCCAGGATGCGCGCGAAAATCCGCAGTTCCTGGAGCTGGAAAATGCGTTCGGCACGGCCAAGGTGCGGGTCCAGTCATCCACCGGCACCATGCTGGAACGGATCTCGTCGGGCGAGAACCTGATCGGCTACAACGTGCTCGGTTCGTATGCGCTGGTGCGCGCCAAGACCGACCCTTCGCTGGGCGTGGTGCTGCCGGCCGATTACACGCTGATCCTGTCGCGCGTGCAGTTCATCAACAAGAGCGCCAAGCATCCGAATGCGGCCAAGCTGTGGATGGATTACCTGTTGTCGGTGCGCGGCCAGACCATCATCGCCAACGACTCGAAGCTGTTTGCGATCCGTTCCGACGTCAAGGGCGAGACCACGTCGGCGGAACTGATCAAGATCATCGGCGAGAAGAACGTCAAGCCGATTCCGGTGCATCCGATCGTGCTGCAGTTCCTGGGACCGGCCAAGCGCATGGCCTTCCTCAAGCAGTGGAAAGAAACCGCGGGCAAGAAGTAAAGGCGAACAAACGCGCGCAGGGTGGGCGCCCCGCCCACCCCCTCATCCCAAGATCGGACCTCACATGACCACCTTATCATTGCGGGCCACGCGGCTTAACTGGCCGCGCGGCCTGGTGGTGACGCTCGCCTGCGTCGCCATCTTTTTACCGCTGTTTTTGATTTTTTACCAAAGCTTTTTGTCGGCGCCGTTCTTCATGCCCGAGAAAACCTTCGGCCTCGAAGCCTATGCCTTCATTTTCGACGACCCCGATTTCACCCAGGCGTTCAAGAATGGCTTGATCCTCGCCACCGGGCTGGCCGCCATCGCGGTGCCGCTGGGCGGCATGCTGGCCTTCCTGATGGTGCGCACCGACCTGCCGGGGCGCGGCTGGATCGCGCCGCTGCTGCTGGTGCCGATCTTCGTCTCGCCCATGGTGATGGGCTTCGGCTACGTGGTGTCGATGGGTCCCGTGGGCTTTTATTCGGTGTGGGCCAAGCAGCTGCTCGGCTTCGTCCCGTGGAATATCTATTCGTTCACCAGCATCGTCATCATCGCCGGCCTGACCCACGTGCCGCACGTGTACCTGTATGCATCATCGGCTTTGAGGAGCCTCGGTTCCGACGTCGAGGAAGCGGCCCGCGTGGCCGGCGCCTCGCCGCTGCGGGTGATGATGAACGTGTCGCTGCCGATGATCATGCCGGCGCTGGCGTACGCTGGCGTGCTGGTGTTCTTCCTCGGCTTCGAGGTGTTCGGCCTGGTGCTGGTGCTGGGCGATCCGGAAGGCCACCTGGTGCTGGCCACCTATCTGTACAAGCTGACCAACAAGATGGGCACGCCCTCGTACCACCTGATGGCGGCGGTGGCGGTGTGCCTGGTGATGGTGACCATGCCGCTGGTGATGCTGCAGCGCTGGCTGCTCAAGTCGGCCAACAAGTATGTGTCGATCAAGGGCAAGGGCGCGCGCCAGAAGGCGATGCCGCTGGGCCGCTGGAAGTGGCTGGCGTTCGCGCTGCTGGCCGGCTGGCTGCTGGTGACGATCATCCTGCCGCTGTCGGGCATTGTGCTGCGCTCCTTCGTGCAGAACTGGGGCGAGGGCGTGGTGCTGTGGGATGTACTGACCTTGCAGCACTTCCGCGACATCCTGGAACAGCATTCGCTGGTGCGCGGGATTATCAACACGGTGCTGATCGGCGTGATCGGCGGGGCGCTGGCGGTGGTGTGCTACACGGCCATCGCGCTGGCCATGCATCGCAAGCCCGATGGCATCACGCGCCTGCTCGATTACAGCGTGCTGGTGCCGCGCGCCGTGCCGGGCCTGCTGGCCGGCCTGTCGTTCCTGTGGGTGTTCCTGTTCGTGCCAAGCTGGCTCGATGGGATGCTCAAGGCGACCGGGTTCGGGCCGGCGCTGTGGCTCAGCGAGCATGCGATTCCGCTGCTGCGCGAAGTGCGCTCGACCATCTTCGCCCTGTGGCTGGCGTATTCGGTGGTGTGGCTGGCTTACGGCATGCGCCTGATCTCGACCGCGCTGCTGCAGGTGGGGCCGGAACTGGAAGAGGCGGCGCGCTCGGTGGGCGCCAGCCGCAGCCAGGTCACGCGCGACGTGACGCTACCGCTCATCAAATTCGGCATGCTGGGCGCCTGGCTGATGGTGTTCCTGATCTTCGAGCGCGAATATTCGACCGGCGTGTACCTGCTCACGCCAGGCACGGAGGTCATCGGGGCGATGCTGGTGTCGCTGTGGGCCGGCGGCTCGACCGACCTGGTGGCGGCGCTGTCGTTCATCAATATCACGCTGGTGGCCATTGGCCTCGGCATTGCGCTGCGCTTCGGCGTCAAGCTGCACCAATAAACACTACCTACACCGGGAATGACCATGAATGAACTGACCGTCAACGACCTGCACCTCGATTATGGCACCGGCGCACATGCCAACCAGATCCTCAAGGGCGTATCGATGCACCTGCAACGCGGCGAAGTGGTGGCCCTGCTGGGCCCTTCGGGCAGCGGCAAGACCACCTTGCTGCGCGCCGTGGCCGGGCTGGAAAGCCCCAAGAGCGGCACCATCGACATTGGCGAGCGCCGTGTGTTCGACGGCGCGCGCAATTTCGAGATGGCGGCCGAACACCGCAGCCTGGGACTGGTGTTCCAGTCGTACGCGCTGTGGCCGCACAAGACCGTGTTCGACAACGTGGCGTATGGCCTGACCTTGCGCAAGATGGGCAAGAGCGAGATCGAGGCCAAGGTCAAGGAAGTGCTGGGCCAACTGGGGCTGGGCCACCTGGGCGAGCGCTTTCCGCACCAGCTCTCCGGCGGCCAGCAGCAGCGGGTGGCGATTGCGCGCGCGCTGGTGTACAACCCGCCCGTGATCTTGCTCGACGAGCCGCTCTCGAACCTGGACGCCAAGCTGCGCGAGGAGGCGCGCGCCTTCCTGCGCGAGCTGATCGTGCGCCTTGGCCTGTCGGCCCTGATGGTCACGCACGACCAGGGCGAGGCGATGGCGATTTCGGACCGCATCCTGCTGCTCAATAACGGCAAGATCGAGCAGCAAGGCTCGCCGCAAAGCATGTACGAAACGCCGGACACCTTGTTTACCGCTGAATTCATGGGCAGTAACAACCGCTTGCCGGGCCAGGTGGTGGCCAGCACCAATGGCAAGGTGGCGCTGATGGTGGCCGGCGTGAGCATGCAGGGCACGGCGCGTGGCGCGCGTACGGGCGGCGAGGCCACCCCGCTGATCCGGGTCGAGGATGTGAAGATCAGTGCGCAGCAGGTCGACAATGCGCTCGAAATGCCGCTGTTGACCTGCATGTACCTGGGCGACCGCTGGGAGTGCCTGTTTACGCGCGAAGGCCTGAGCCTGCGCGCGTATTCGACGTACCGGCTGGAGGCGGGCAGCTACTGGCTGCACATGCCGGCCGAGAAGCTGTGGGTGTTCTGACGCTTATTCAATCCCCACCACCGACTCGGTGGTGGCGGGGTCGCGCAGCTTGACGAAGCGCACCACCGATTCGACCGTGACGATGTCGATCTGGCCGGCGATGCGGCGCCCCGTCGGGTGGTCGTCGAAGGCCACGTTGGCGCGGAACACGCGCGCGCCCAGGCGCTTGACCGAGGGCACCCAGATCGTGTTGGGCTTGTAGAGCGCCTGCTTGAGCCAGGACTGGGCGGCACCGCGATCGCCGATGGCGCTGTCGCTGGCGCTGGCGGCGTAGGTTTCGAGTACCCACTGGTTGGAATTCTGGTATTTGGTCGAGAAGGGATAGGCCAGCATGTTGTAGTGCTCACCGTGCAGGCGCGCCGGCGCCTGGGAAGCCAGCATGGCGGCGATGCGCTTCTGGCTTTGCGCGCCCGGGATCACGATCTGGCTCTCGTAGGCGAACAAATCGTCGAGGAAGAAGTTGGCCAGGCCCTGGTCGAACAATCTGGAGGTCGCGGTGCCGCACTGGTTCAGCAGGTGCACCACGCTCCAGCGTCCCTTGGGATGGTCGCGCCAGGCGTAGGCCATGTGCGAATAGCGCAAGTCGTACTTGGACAGGTCCTGGCCGACGCGGGCGATCAGCGCCACCTCGGCCCCGGAGGCTTCGAGGGCGGCGCTGGTGTTTTCGGCCAGCTTGACGGCCTTGACGAAAGAGGTGGCGTCCTGCGCGACTTCTTCGCAGGCGGTGCCGGCGTGCGCGCCATGCAGCGGCATGGCCAGCATCAGCAGCAGGAGCAAACGTTGTCCGATGCGGATCATGCTTAGCCTTTCGCGCCGTTCTGCGAATGGTGCAGCAGGCTTTTGCCCGCTTCTGTCGGGATGAATGCGATCACCTTGCCGGCGGCGATGAGCACATGGCCGCTGGCGGTGGCGGTCACCGTGACGGCCTGGCCGACCAGCTTGGAAAAGCCCTTGGCGCCATCGCCGCTGAATTTGACGGTGGCGGTGGAACCGTCGGCCACGTTCTTGAGCACCACCATGGTGCCGTCGGCGACGGTTTCGACGCTTTGCGCCACCACGCTGCCTCCCACGGCCACCACCAGCAAGCTTCCCAGCACCACCGCGCCGGACACGCCGCTCGGGGTGCTCGACAGGTTCGAGCCCAAATTCTTGTGGTGGGCCTCGGCTTGCGCGGCTGGATTGGCGCCGAACAGGGCGCAAGCGATTGCGATGGCCATCAGGTTGGTTTTCATGCGGTTTCTTTCTTCAGCTTAGCCGGGTTGGCAGACACATCTTACGCAAGAATCGACTTAACTAAATGAAATGATAGTCCGTATCGCTATTATTCTGAATAAGTATTAATATTTGCTACCAGATTTCGAAGGGATACAGAAATGCCGCACGCAATTACACTTGTCGACACCTTGAAGCGCCTCCTGAAGGGGCGGGGAATTACCTACGGCGACCTTGCCGGACGGATAGGAATGTCGGAAGCGAGTGTCAAGCGCATGTTTTCACAGAAGAATTTTACCTTGCAGCGGCTGGACGAGATCCTCACCGCCACCGGCATCGAGTTCGACGAACTCAGTGCGGCGCAGTCGGCGCCGACCCTGATTTCGCACCTGACGCTGGCGCAGGAGCGCGAAATCATCGGCGACCCGCGCCTGCTGGTGGTGGCCGTGTCGGCCATGAACCACATCGGCTTCGACGATATCGTGCGCTTTTACGACATGACGGAAGCGGAAGTGACCAAGTACCTGCTGCGGCTGGACCGCATCGGCTTCCTGGAGCTGCTGCCGAATAACCGGGTCAAGCTGCTGATCGCGCGCACTTTCGGCTGGATTGCGAATGGGCCGATCCAGGGCTACTTCCGGCACGAGGCGGCGGCCGACTATCTGAACTCGCGCTTCGATGGCGAGGATGAAGTCATGCGGCTGGTGAATGTGATGCTGTCGAAGCAGTCCGGCGCCGCGCTGCTGGAACGCCTGAAGCAGGTGGCGGCCGAATTCGCGCAGCAGCACCAGCACGAAACGCGCCTGCCGCTCGACCAGCGCCACGCGATCAGCTTCATCGTGGCCGCGCGGCCCTGGGTGCCGCAGGCATTCAAGGCCCTGTTGCGCCAGGGCTGATGGTACCCTGACGATGCACCCCCGACCTTTTTGCCACATCGAGACCTTGAGAGATCCTTCAGCATGAGTCAAGCCAGCCAGTTTTCCCTCTTAAAGCAACGCCGCTTCGCGCCGTTTTTCTGGACCCAGTTCCTCGGCGCGTTCAACGACAACGTCTTCAAGACCGCCTTGCTGGTGATTCTCACCTACGACGCCGTCAGCTGGACCAGCCTTGATCCGGCCATCTTGAACAGCCTGATTCCGGGCCTGTTCATCCTGCCGTACGTGCTGTTTTCGGCCACCGCCGGGCAGATCGCCGAAAAGGTCGAGAAAGGGCGCCTGGCGCGCTTCGTCAAGATGCTGGAAATCGCCATCATGCTCGTTGCGGGCATCGGCTGGCTGTCGCACACCTTATGGCTGCTGATCGCCTCCGTGGTCGGCATGGGCGTGCATTCGACCTTGTTCGGGCCCGTGAAATACGCTTACATGCCGCAGCATCTGAAATCGGAAGAACTGGTTGGCGGTAACGGCGTGGTTGAAATGGGCACCTTTGTCGGCATCCTGCTGGGCCAGATCCTGGGCGCCGCGCTGGTGCTTAAACCGCACGGCTTGCAGCTGGTGGCCGGCGCCACCATGTTCTTCGCCGTGCTTGGCCTGGTGGCCAGCTACCGCATTCCGCTGTCGCCGGCACCCGCGCCCGAGCTGAAAATCAATCCGAATCCGTTTGCCGAGTCGGTGCGCAATATCGGCCACGCGCGCAAGAACCGCACCGTGTTCCTGTCGATGCTGGGCAACTCGTGGTTCTGGTTTTACGGCGCGATGATCCTGTCGCAGTTTCCCCTGTACGCCAAACAGTTCCTGCATGGCGACTACAGCGTGTTCGTGCTGCTGTTGACGGTGTTTTCGGTCGGCGTGGGCGTCGGCTCGCTGCTGTGCGAGAAGCTGTCGGGCCACAAGGTGGAAATCGGGCTGGTGCCGTTTGGCTCGATCGGCCTGTCGCTGTTCGGCATCGACCTGTATTTCGCCAGCGTAGGTTACGTGCGCCCGCCGGTCGAAGTGGAGATGATGGGCATGCTGGCGCAGGCTGGCGTGACGCGCGTGCTGTTCGACATTGCCATGATCGGCGTGTTCGGCGGCCTGTTCATCGTGCCGCTGTTCGCGCTGATCCAGACCCGCTGCGAACCGGCCCACCTGTCGCGTACCATCGGCGGCATGAATATCCTGAACGCGCTGTTCATGATCGGCGCGGCCGGCGTGGCCATCGTGATGATCAAGATGGGCTTCACGATTCCCGAAATGTTCCTTGCCACCGCCATCCTGAATGCCGTCGTGGCGCTGTATATCTTCTCGCTGGTGCCGGAATTCCTGATGCGCTTCCTGGCCTGGATGCTGATTCATACCATCCACCGCGTCAAGACGGTGGACGTGGACCGGATTCCCGAAGATGGTCCGGCGGTCCTGGTGTGCAATCACGTCAGCTACGTCGACGCCATCGTCATCGGGGCGGCCAGCCCGCGCCCGATCCGCTTCGTGATGGACCATAAGATCTTCAAGATGCCGTTCATGGGCTGGCTGTTCCGCACGGCGCGCGCGATTCCGATCGCGCCGGCCAAGGAAGACCAGTTCCTGATGGAGAAGGCGTACATCGACATCGCGCAGGCGCTGCATGAAGGCGACCTGGTATGCATCTTCCCGGAAGGGCGCCTGACCTCGACCGGCGAAATGGGCGAATTCCGCGGCGGGATCGCCAAGATTATCGAACGCAGCAAGGTGCCGGTGATTCCGATGGCGCTGCGCGGCCTGTGGGGCAGCCTGCTCACGCGCGATCCGGGCAATCTGTTCGAGCGCACCTTCGCGCGTGGGCCGCGTTCGCGCCTGGCGCTGGCGGTCGGCACACCGGTCGCGCCGCAGGATGCCACGCCCGACTACCTGCACAAGCAGGTGCTGGCTTTGCGGGGCGACTGGAAGTAAAAGCGGCCCGGGATCGCGGAAGAAAATGGTTATAATTACAACCGTGCGGCGTTCTGCCGCTTCTCCCGTTTTTCAAAGGCAGCAGCACTCCATGAACAGTTTTTCGCCGCCGGTGCCATGAAAATCCGTGCCTATCTCGCGTTGATGGTCGCGGCGATCCTGATTCCGGTCATTTTGTTCTCGACGATTTCGCTGAACATGCTGCTCAAGTCCGAGCGCGAAGCGGCGCTCAAGGGCGTGCGCGAAACGGCCCGCATCTCGCTGGTGAGCATCGACCGCGAACTGACCAACACCCAGAGCGCGGTACGCATGCTGGCCACCTCGCCGCACCTGGCGCAGGGCGACCTGGCAGGCTTTTACGAGCAGGCGCGTTTTGCCGACAAGGTGGGCACCACCTGGACCGCGTTGCTCGACGAGCGCGGGCAGCAGCTGATCAATACCGCGGTGCCGTTCGGCGCACCGTTGCCCGGCCCGGACGCGGCCCGGCGCGTGGCCCAGGTGCTCGATGCCGGCATTCCGCAAATCTCCAACCTGATTCGCGGGGTCGTCACGCAAGCCTTGCTGGTGGTGGTGGACGTGCCGGTGACCACGCCGGAGGGCATGCGCTATGTGATCGCGCAAGGCTTCAAGATCGATCACTTCAACGGCGTGCTGACCCAGGTGAACGCGCCGCCGTCCTGGCTGGCCGGCGTGTACGACCGCAACGGCATGACCATCGCCCAGACCCATGGCGGCGCGGCCACCGGGCGTGGCGACACCCGTCCCGACCTGCGCGAAGCGATCCGCAACAAGACCACCGGCGTGATCCGCAACGCCAGCGACGACAACATGAAGCTGTACACGGTGCTGGAACGCTCGGCGCTGTCCGGATGGACGGTGGCCGTGGGCGTGCCGGAAGCCGAAATCGAATCGGCGGCGCGGCGCGCGCTGACGGTGTCCATTCTGGGGCTGGCGGCGGCGGTGTGCTGCGCGGCGCTGGCCGCCGTGTTCTTTGCGCGCCGGCTGTCGCGTTCCATCGGCCAGGTGGCGCGTTCGGCGCATGCGCTGGGCGGCAGCGGGGACCCGGGCCACACCGATGTGTCGGGCGTGGCGGAAGTGGACCAGGTGCTGGCCGCGATCGCCGCCGCGGCGATGGTGGTGAACCAGGAAAAGCAGTCGCGCCATGCGGCCGAGACCGAGCGCGAGATCCTGTTCGAGCGCGAACACGAGGCGCGCACCAGGGCCGAACAGCAGAACCGGGCCAAGGATGAATTCCTGGCGATGCTGGGGCACGAGCTGCGTAATCCGCTGGCGGCGATCGTGAACGCGACCAGCGTGATGGCCCATCCGGGCATGCCGGCGGCGGCCGGCGAGCGCGCGCGCGAGATCATCAAGCGCCAGAGCGGGCACCTGACGCGCATCGTGGACGACTTGCTCGACATGGGGCGGGTTCACTCGGGGAAGATCTTGCTGGAGCGCCGCGCACTGCGGCTCGACCAGGTGATCGACAACTACGTGAGCACCCTGCGCGCGTCGCAGCGCTCGGCGCGCCACGAATTACGCGTCGATGTGGCGCCGGTGTGGGTGGACGGCGATCCGACCCGGCTTGAGCAGATTGTCTCTAACCTGCTCGACAACGCGCTGAAATACACGCCGGCCGGCGGCACGATTTCGGTGAGTGTGAAAAGCGAAGGCGAGGACGCGGTGCTGTGCGTATCCGATTCGGGTATCGGGATTGCGCCGGAACTGATGCCGTACGTGTTCGACCTGTTCGTGCAGGGCGCGCGCCCGCTCGACCGCGCCCAGGGCGGCCTGGGGGTGGGACTGGCACTGGTACGCCAGCTGGCGCTGATGCACGGCGGGCAAGTGGATGTGCGCAGCGCGGGCATGGGCCTGGGCAGCAGTTTCGAGCTGCACCTTCCGCGCATCGAGCCGCCGCAGTCGGAGCCGAGTGTACCGGCGCCGGCGCCATCGTCGCGCCAGCGCGTGCTGCTGATCGAAGATAACGAAGATGGGCGCGACATGATGGCCATGATGCTCGAGGCGCAGCAGTACCGGGTCGACACGGCCGTCGACGGGTTCGACGGCCTGCGCAAGGCTGGCGTGGCGCGCCCGGACATTGCCCTGGTCGATATCGGACTGCCGGGCATCGACGGCTATGAAGTCGCACGCCGCATGCGCGCCGACCCGGCAACGAGCATGGTGCGCCTGATTGCGCTGACCGGGTATGGCCAGGACAGCGACCGCGAACGCGCGCTTGACGCGGGCTTCGATGCGCATCTGGTCAAGCCGGTGGACATGGCGCGCTTGATGGCGGCGCTGGAGAGCGAACCGGCGGCGTTCCCGCGGTTCGCGGGAACGGCACGCTAGCGGATCAGGCGCGAGCCGTGGGAGGTGCCCAGGCGGCCGTCGGCAAGGCGCTTGATTTCGTCGAAGTTGACTGGCTTGATCAAGTGGTGGTCGAAGCCGGCGTCGAGGGTGCGCTGGCGCGCGTCGCTCTGGCCCCAGCCGGTCAGCGCGATCATCAGCACCGACTGCGAGCCGGGCTTGAGGCGGATGCGGCGCGCCGCCTCGTAGCCGTCCATGCTCGGCATGCCGAGGTCCATCACGATCATGTCGGGCATGCCCTGTTCCACCGCCTGCACCGCTTCGTGGCCGTCGTAGGCGGTGGCGACGTTGCAGTTTTCCATTTCAAACAGCGCCTGGAGCGAATCGGCGGCATCGCGGTTATCGTCCACCACCAGCACCCTGGGGCGCTGGTCGACACTGCCGATGATGTCGACCATGGGAACGTCGGTGGTTGGACGCGCTTGCGTCACCACCGGCAGCGTGACTACGAATTCGCTGCCCTTGCCAAGGCCGTCGCTGCTCGCATGCACGCTGCCGCCATGCATTTCGGCGAACTGGCGCGACAGGCTCAAGCCGATTCCGAGGCCGCTGGCGATCTGGCCGGACGGCGGCCGGCTTTGCTCGAACATCGAGAAAATGCGCCCGATGGCCGCCGGTTCGAGGCCGATGCCGGTGTCCTTGATGCAGATTTTCAGGGCGCCGAATTCGACCAGCGCGCGCACGCTGATGTAGCCTTCGAACGGCGTAAACTTGACCGCGTTCGAGACGATGTTGGCGACGATCTGCACCACGCGCGCATAGTCGGCGTACAGCACGACCGGATCGGGCGGCATGGCGACATCGATCCTGATATGTTTGGCGGCCGCCGCCGCCGAACACAGTTCGGTCACGTGTTCCATCACTTGCGCGAAGGTGGTGTAGTCGCGCTGCAGTTCGATCTTGCCGCTGTTGATGCGGGCGACATCGAGCAGGTCGTCGACAAGGCGGGTCAGGTGCGTCACCTGGCGCTCGATCACGTCGCTCACTTTCTTGACCGGGGCCTGGTCGGGGTACAGGTGGTTCAACACGCTCATCGAGGTGCGGATGGGAGCGAGCGGGTTGCGCAGTTCGTGACCGAGGCTGGCCAGGAATTCATCCTTGCGGCGGTCGGTTTCGCGTACCTGGTACTGCTTTTCGCGGGCGCGCAGGACCGATTGCAGGGAGGTGATGAGGGTGAGGGTGCGTACCGGGCGCTCGAGCAAGGTGACATTGCCGAGGGTGTTGATGGCCTGGCGCACGCTGAGCGAGTCGGGGCCGCGGTGCGTCAGCAGCACGATCGGCAGGTCCGACCAGTTGGGCTGGCGCTGGACGAATTCGCCGAGCGCTTTCATGCCGCCGTTCGACAGCGCTTCTTCGACCGTGAGCACGGCGCCGACGCCGATCAGCAGCTCTTCGGAGAGCCTCTGGATGGTTTCGGTGACGAGGTTGTCGACTTGCGCCAGCGTGAGCATTTTCGATGCCAGCACCGCGTCTTGCCCGGTCGGGGCGTAGATCAGGACTCGCTTTTCCATAGGCTGTTTTCGCTTATCCGTTTTCGTCGCCGAACAGCAGGTGGCAGTCGCTGTCGTCGAAGGTGGGTATCCCGGTCAGGATGCCGTGGAAATTGGTCAGTACGTCGCCCACCTGGATGCCCTTGGCGCTCATCGTGAACAGGCGGATGGTGCGCTCGTGCAGACCGACGCGTTTCTTGAAGACGGAGATGGCCTGGCGTACCTTGCCGCGTGCCTCGAAGTAGCGCAGCATGATGACGCTGTCGGCGATGTAGCTGGCGTCGACCGTGGTCGTCATAGTGCTGCCGATGACGCCGGGCTGCACGCCGACCAGGATGGTGACCACGCCGCGCTGGCCCAGGTAGGTAAGCAGTTCGTGCATGTGGGTAGCCAGGAAGCGCTCGTCGGGCATGGCGTTGAGGTAGCCATTGAGGCTGTCGATGACGATGACGCGCGCGCCAGCGGCTTCGGCATCGGTCACGGCCTGCATGAATTCACCGGGCGCCATTTCGGCCGGGTCGATCTGCTTGACGACGAGCAGGCCATTGTCGATGGCCCCTTTGAGGTCGATACCGAGGCCGGTGGAGCGCAGCAGCAGGTTGTTGGCCGCTTCCTCGAACAGGAACATGGCCGCCTTCTGGCCGCGCTGGGTGGCTGCGTAGACGTACTGCGCGCACAGCGAGGATTTGCCAGTGCCGGGAGGGCCGGAGAGCAGGGTGCTGGTGCCTTCATCGAGGCCGCCGCCGGTCAGCGCGTCGAGTTGCGCGATGCCGCTCGAGAGCTGCTGGCGTTCGGTGAGCACGCGCGTGTGGGCGGCGATCAGGCGCGGGAACACCACCAGGCCGCCGGTGACGATCTTGTAGTCGTGCGAGCCGCCGCGAAAGGCGATGCCGCGGTATTTGACGATGCGCACGCGGCGCCGTTCGGAGCCGTAGTCCTGGTTGATCAGTTCGAGCGTGATGACGCCGTGCGCCACGCTGCGCACTTGCAGGTCGCCCGAGAGGGCGGTGCGGTCGTCGAGGAACAGGGTGGTGCAGCCTTTGCCGGACAGGTACTGCTTGAGCGCCAGTACCTGGCGGCGGTAGCGCAGCGGGCTTTCGGCGAGCAGCTGCAGCTCGGACAGCGAATCGAGGACCACGCGGGTCGGCTTGTGTTTTTCGATTGTGTCGAGAATGCGCTGGGTGGTCATGCCCATCTCGATTTCGGATGGGTGGAAAATGGTGAACTGGTGGTCGGGGTGGAGGATGTTTTCGTTGGGGATGATGTCCTCGACGTGGATGCCGTCCATCGACCAGCCGTGCGACTGCGCCACCGCCTTGAGTTCGACGCGGGTTTCGGCCAGGGTGATATAGATGACCGATTCGCCGCGGCGCACGCCTTCGTACAGGAACTGGAGGGCGAGTGTGGTCTTGCCGGTGCCGGGCTCGCCTTCGATCAGGAACAGGCGGTCACTGGTCAGGCCGCCGCCGAGGATGGTGTCCAGTCCCGGAACGCCCGTTGAAAGAAAGCGACTGGTGTCGCTGTTCTGCTTTTCCATGGAGGGATTCTCCGTTTTTCTCATCGTAAATTTAGATAATTGCAACACTGTATGATAAATAGTACATGAATGCGATCGGGGTGGTAGTTCTGTACGGAAGCACCCGATCGGCTGAATTGCGGAGCGGCAACGAGGTTTTTTGAGGGGACGTTTGAGCTAGCGCAAAGCGCTACGTGGCAGCGCGTGACAGGTACGATTTGTGTGCCAAAAACGTAAGATGCTCTGATATAATTCGCAGCTCGTCGGGGCGTAGCGCAGCCTGGTAGCGTACTTGCATGGGGTGCAAGGGGTCGAGTGTTCGAATCACTCCGTCCCGACCAAAAAAATACTAATGAAATCAAAGGGTTGGGAAGTTTATCTTCTTGACCATTTTTTCTTTTCTACTTCTGTGCACTAGTTCTGCCCTAGAAAAATTGTACGCCCTAGAAGTTAAAAAGCCACTCCAGCATCGGTGCTGAGAGCGGCTTCTAGGCTACTGAGCTTGAGAGAGGGCTAATCTCCCTTGTATAAAGCTGTCGAGTTGGGCGTGTGTCCATCGTGTCTGCTTCGCTGATACCTTCATTGGCTTCGGAAAATCCGGTTGGTTCCGAGCTTTATCCCATACGCCGGATACGCTGACGCACAAGAGTTTAGCTACCTGTTGAACCGTGTAAAGCTGGTTGTGTTGCATTAAACCTCCTTCATTGTAGTGTTTAATATTCCTTTTAAAGAATTTAGAACGCAAGAATCCCTCAGTCAAAATTATGACCATGCGCGATTATAGTTGGGCTTAACGTGCTATGTCAACGGTTGCTGAAATACTAACAAATAAAAATTGGGAAAAGGCGGAAGGTCGAGCGGAGTGCTTAATAGGTTTTCGATGCGGGGCGATTTGCGGACCTTGGCGGCAAAATATCTCTAGCTTCCCTCTAGTGACTGCCCCCGCCGTTCGTGCCGTGGCGGGGCTATACACGTCGTTTGCAGCGGCTTTACCTGCCAAGCTTACCCTTTGGCCGCATGTAGATATCCCACTGCGGTGACTGCTCGTTGATTGTTGCAATAACCCCATCATCTGCTTGGCTTATCAATCTTGCAATCATCTCTTGCTTCGTTATTGAGTAACGATTCGCTAGTCGGGCTAGGGCTAGGGCAGTGCCAGTATCGACCCACATGTTTAGCTGGCGCTGGCCGTTCTCCCCAGCGGTTGCCCTCGTGGCCCTGTATGCCCTCTGGCGTTCTGAATTGGTCTTTGCCATGGCGGTTCCGTATGGTTCGTTACGTAGTAACTTTAGCAGCGATCTCTGCACAGTAGCGCTTGACGGTGGCTGTCGAAATTTCAAAGTGATCTGCCGTGGCCTTGATGCTTGCGCCATGCTCAGCACGCCATGACACCACCGTAGCTGGATCAGTCGCTTTTGACCGGCCTACATAGCGACCGTCATCCGCTGCCTTTGCCACCTCGATACCACGCTTCTGCATTTCTTTGCGGTTCAAGTAGTCGGCTTCGCCCTGTGCAGCAATAAAGGCTAGCACCGCATCGCGAGTGGCCTTGTCAATTGCGTTAGTAGCGGTGCCATCAAACGTCATGCCGTTAAGGGTGCAGATGACTTTCACGCCCATGCGCATCAACTCTTGCATGACAAGGTTAAGTTCATCGTAGCGCCGGCTGATACGATCAAGCCAGCGGACATATAGCACGCCACCATCAGACAGCTTGTCCATGACCCTTCGCCACTCTGCGCGATCCATCGGTGCCACGTGGTAGCCGCCTGTGGCCTCGTCCACATGCACATCCTTTGCCTTGACGGCCTGCTTCTTTGCATCGTCGTATTGGCTGGCGCTGGTTTGACCATCGTTCGTGCTGGTTCGTCCGTAATAGATCGTCTTCATATTTGCGTTTAACTGGATCAATTGGGTAGGTAGCTCAATAATACACATGGATCAAAATACAGTCAACCCTATTGAGCCAACTAAATAGCGCTGTTCGTCTGGCTCGTTGGGGCATACCCTAATGCGCTATAACTCAACAGTCAGTGTGGCCCTGCCCAATAGTCGAAAGACTTCGACATCGCTAGTCACAACAAGTACAATTAAGCAACAATAATTTCGGAGGATTCATGGAAGCTATCTACTCAAGTTACGATTTTGATGACAGTCGTGATCGTATAGATGAGATATTAGCCGGAGAGGATGCCAACTATAGCGAGCATAAGGGAATACCGGCCCGCAATGAACTAACCTTTACCAATGGGTTTTATGTCGATGTGACTGTCATGTTCATTGATATCCGAGGATCAAAGGAGCTTGCAAGTAAGCACAAGCGTCCGGTGCTCGCGAAAATTTATCGAGCGTACATCTCTGAGGTCGTAGCTGTTCTGAAGGGCGAGCCGAAAATAAACGAGATTTATATAGAAGGCGACGGGGTTTGGGCCGTCTTCAATACCACGACGAAGGAAGATGTTCAAAGTGTGATTAATACGGGCGGAGAAGTCTGCTCATTAATAGATGTATTAAATATCAAGCTAAAAAAGCGTTCGTATTCCGAGATAAAAATCGGCATTGGGATTGAGGATGGAGAATCACTATATATTAAAGCCGGGTATAAGGGAAGTTCGATTAATGAAGTGGTTTGGATTGGTAAGTCAGTCGGCGCTGCCGCCGAGCTTTCTGGATATGGAAATAAAAGTTGGGCAGACGGAGAAACTATGATTTCATCGCGAGTTTATGGGATGCTAACCGATTCTCAGAAAGAGCTTTTCTTTTGGAGTATTGGTCGCTCTTGCTATACCGGAACTTACCATAACCTGTACATGAATCAGTGGGTAAAAGCGAATGAATGATCGCGCAGGGTTTTTGGCTGGATCAATTGTCGATATGCAGGCTACCATTCGTGCAATTGACGTTAAGGTGGCGGGACTACTCGTTGTATTGTTGATTCCGTTGCAGAATCTTCATCGCGTATTCAAACATCTAAAGCATTTCTGCAATGTGACGCCAAGTTGGCCTGCAATGGTTGTTGCATGTCTGTTTCTCTTAGTATGGTTTTTAGCATTCTATTCCTTAGTGCGGGCCGTGGCCGCTGTAGGAAATCCGGTGAATCATATTAATAATCCAACCGGCTTAAACGGATCGTTTTTCTTGGGCGGTCTTTATAAACTAAATTTTATTGATGCTTTCTTTACGCGCAGGAAAGTAAAGTCCCGACACGATCCAATGTATGTAAAATCGAGGTTGCCAGTTGCAGCTACCGATGTGGAAGCGGAGTTGGTCTTTGAGCAGATGAAACTTGCCTATATTCGCGACATTAAACTACATCGACTATATTGGGGGTTGATGCTTTCTCTCGTATGGTTGCTACTTGGAATAGCTATTTTTATCGCTTCAAAATTTGCAATATCGTAGCCAGTGAATAAAAAAGCGAATCTTGGGACTAGTTTAGGAAAAGGAGTGGAAGTGGAAAAGAGCAAATTATCTCAATCGTTTGCCGCAACTAACCTTCCTGCGTGGAGATGTCCAAGTTGTATCGTTGGACGACTTAAATTGTTTGAAGAATGTACGTTTCATCAAAATGCGTCAACTCAGCAATGTTGGAATGAAGATTGGTTTGATGCTGAGCATGCGCAATATATATTCAGCGGTTTGCTTAAATGTCTCAACTGCAACGAGTTCGTGCTGATCACTGGTGACGCTGTCTTAGAGGAAGACTATGAGAGCAATGTGAGAAGCTATTATCATGTTATAAGGCCGTTGTTTTTTCATCCGCCATTAAGAATAATCGAGCCTGTCACGAATGGCGAAATTCCAAAAATAGTTATATCGCATCTTAATTTGGCATTTCAGAACTTTTGGAGTGATGCAGATGCCTGTGTGAACCGGTTACGCACCATTGTTGAACACCTTCTTGATGACTTGAAAGTTCCAAGAGTCCATGCGAGAAAGGGTAATCGAGCAGGCCTTTCGGATCGAATAGGGTGGCTTATTGATCCTAGGTATCTGAATATCAAAGAAGCTATGAAAAGCCTCCGGTATATGGGTAACGAAGGTAGTCACGGGTCAGATGGAATCCATCGAGAAGACTTAATATCAGCCTTTGTGGTTATTAATTATTGCCTTGAGCAACTATATCCAAAAATTAATGATCATGCTGAGGTTTTTAAGATTGTGGCCGAGGTCAACTTAAACGAGGGATTTTCCAAGAATAAAAAACTTTAACTTTCATTTGGCGTTACTCCATAACGAAAATCATTGCGGGAAAATTCCACGTTCAGTCCGAGCGATGCGAATAACAAGAAGCCGTTGAACGATTGTAGATTGTCAAGGGATAGCATGAACACGCCGTTACGTGCGCACCGCCGCTCTTCGTTTAGGTCGGCCATCGTTTCATAAATCAAGACGATGGGTGTCTCTGACGGTAGCTGGGAGCACTTACAGGCCATGGTTTGGATAGAGTGGTTCCATGCATTTTCTAACGCCTTGTAGGGCCGCTTGGCCGCTGCAATCAATCCTTGTGCGATGTGGCTATCAATCTTAGTCATGGCGGCGACTGCTGCGCGTCTAGTGCCTTTTCCGTTCATCTTATGAGCCTTGAACTCTGCGTAGAACCCGGTGGCAGGATGATGGAAATCAGGTAAAGCGGTGTAGCGGGTTCCTTCGGAGTCGATGAACTCTTGCGGGAATGCTGCTTCGCATGGAACCCAGCCGTGTGGGTACAGCCGGAAGGAGGCTTTCGCTTCCGCTACTGACTTGTGGGTCTTGCCGGTGACACCGACAAACTTTGTTGAAATGCTCGGATCGTACTTCGTTTTGAGAATCATTGTGTTTATCCTTCAAGGAAACTTCAGCGCAGAAAAGCCTGCACTTCGTAAAAATAGATAAGTGCGGGTACTCTATTGCACCCTTTGCACTTGTCGTAAGTTATTGATATCGCTCGCCATTCTTAGAAATCAAACACTTGCACTGCCCTTGCACTACCTTTGCACAACCCTTGCACTTTGTCGGGTGTGACGTTCATTGGGAAGTAATAGGTTGACCGTTTGCCATCAAATTGAATCTGAGCCTTGGTGTAACCCAGCTTGGACATGATGTGCGGGACGTGGCCCGGTGTCGCCTTTGGCAAACCATCGGCTACGAACGCATCCTGCAATTCGGCAAGCGTGAAGACGACGTTATCCATGACAAAGCCTGCCGCGAAGTCCTCGTGCGGGTTAGTGCTTAG
>NZ_JAQOZV010000062.1:0-43142 GCF_030348125.1 Massilia sp. DJPM01 | reverse complement strand
GGCGGGCGCGTGGGTGAGTCGTTCGAGGCGCTGTCCGCGGCCACCGGCATCGCCTTGCCGGCGACGCTGCGGCATCTGATCGGGAGCGGCAGGTCCGATTACGATGATCTTGGCCGCACGGCTTTGTCCGCGCTGTATGATTTTGAGTGGCTGTCGGCGCAGCGCGCGGGAGCAGTCATTGCAGGATGGCTCAATCCGGTCAAGCAGCATGGCAATGTGTTCCTGCCGTTCGGACGATCCGGCGCGGGCGATGCGTATTGCCTGGTGCGCCTGCGCGGCGGCGAGGAGGGTGTCGCCATGGTATGGCGCGATCGCAGCGCCTCGCGGCTGCGTTACGCCAGCTTCGATCACTTTGTCGTGGCTGAGTATCTGGCCGTGTTTGCCGATCTGGATTTGCTCGATGAGGATGCTGGCGACCCGGTTGCCTGTCTGCGGGCCGATGTCGCCAAGGTGGCCGATCTGCTTGATCCCGCGCTCCAGGGGATGCTGCACGGCTGCCTGGGCAAACCGCCAACCGGGCATCCTTACCGGCGTGGTTCGACAGCGCGTTCGGAAATGATGTTGTCGCTCATCAGCCAGGACGAGGAGGAAGCGCTGTACGCCAGGGTGAGCATTCCTGAGCCGCTCGCGTTCGACGTCGTGGCGCGCTGGGAAGCGTAGTGTATTCGGACAATGTCCTGCGTACAGTAAATGCGCAGGCAACACCTTCTTGGTGAAGAAGCGCTAACCCTTCAATGGCGAGCGCGTTCCAGCAAGAGTCTCACTTGTCTCCTTCGAATGTTGATTCGATGTCGTCTTGCTCCATCGTGGCAAAATCGTCTGGAATGGACATCGGGACCATCATGAAGCCCAGTCGCTGGGGTATCGTCGTGACCTTTTCATCTTTGGAGATGACCTCGACCATTGGTTTTCCGGACCTCTCGATAATGAACGGTTTGCCCTTTGCCGCATCGTCTACCAAGCTGGATAAGTGCTCCTGTGCTTCCCGAATGTTAACGATCTTCATTTGAACCTTCCGGAGTTGGTCCAAATAGTGTAACAAGCTTGCGCTGCCTTTCAAGCCGTTGCGGTCAGATCGTTCGGCGGGACCTTCAGTGCGGTGGCGTTGTCGCGTTCGCCGGCCGCAGGGTGTCTGTCCATCAGGTCGCGAACGACCGATATGCCGGACATGCGCAGCACCTTAGCGCAATGGCGACGATCCGTCGCCAGGGGTGCCGAGCGCCCCGGCGGGGTCCACCTTCGTGACAGCGGCAACCGGCGCGATGGGCTTCGGCTTGGGTGGCTGCATGTCGGGCCGGCCGTTTTGTGCCGCGAACGGACCGGTGTTGACGTTGTAGGCCGCGATGGCGGCGGCAATTGCCGGGTCGCGCGCGGCCTGCTGCGCCTGGTCCGGCGCTGGAAGCGGCGCTTGCCGCAGCGTGATGTCCTGGTCCTGCTCCGTGTTCCGGACCCCGATCGTCGACTGGACCGTCGTGGCCGTCCGGGCGGCAGCCTCGGGCCGCACCAACTGATCCGGCACGACGGGGCGCGCTCCGGCTTGCTCCAGCTGGTCCGCGCGCCGCTGTGCCATGGTTCTTTCCACGTTGAGCTGATCTACCCTGACTGCGTCGCGTCTGGCGATGTCATCGGCCAAGGCGGCACGTACCGCATCGCTGGCGCCGGCAATTTTCTCGTCGAGCTCGCGCGCTGCTTCGCGTTCCGCTTGCAACTGTTGCGCCAGAACGCGTGCCTGTTGCGCGACGCTGACCGCGTTGCCTGCCGTGGTGTCGGGTTCGGAAACCGTGTTGCTCGCCTGCGTGGTAGCGATGGCTGACGGCTGCAACCGGTCTTCCGTACTCGGTGCTACCGCAACGGGTGGCGCTGCCGTTGCAGTTGGCGCTGCCGTTGCCGTTGGCGCTGCCGTTGCGGCTGGCGTAGCGAGCGCCGCAGGCTGGCGCGCTTCGGCTGGCGTAGTGAGCACAGCAGGCTGGCGCGCTTCGGCCAGGGCGGTGTTGGTGGCGGTCGCTTGCGCGTCCGGTTCTTCCGGCAGCGGGGCCGGGCGCGCGCCTTGGGCCGGCGCCTCTGTTTCCGGGGCGATCAGGTCCACCTGCACCGGAAAATCGCTGCCTTCGCCCAGGTCGGCTTGGGTAAGGGGCGGCGGCAGTCCGCTTGCGAGTGCGTTCGGCGGCTCGCTTTCATTGCGCGGAGTATCTGTCACCAGGCTCTGGACGAACAGATTGTCCGCGTTGCTGGCTGGCTGGAACGGGGTGGCGCTCAGGTCCTGGGACGCGGCGGCAAGGACCGGCTGCGCGGCGCCGATCACGCTGTCGTCGGCAAGGAAAGAAACGTTGGCGGCCTGTGCCTGGACTTGTGTGCTGACCACGCCGAAGAAGGCGTTGGCGGCACGGTCCAGCAATGCCGACGTGGCGGCCGGGTCTTGGCGAAATGCGTCCTGCAGCGCCGTCTCGTCCAAATCCAGGGTGCCAGCGGTGCCGCTGGTCGCCGGCGCAAAGCTCAGGCCGATAGCGGCCAGGCTTGCTTCGGCATCCTGCGGCGTGCTTCCAAACTGCTGGAAAAATTGCGATTGCAACGATTGCTCGCCCAGGGTGTCCATCGGCGTGCCGGTGTTGTCGACCGCGCCGGTCTGCAATTCGTTGAACACGCTGATCACGGCCGCCGCTGCAACGGCCACATCGGCAAGCCTTTTCGATGTATCCGTGTCGCCAACGACAGAGGTTTGCAAGTCCAGCGTCTTTTTCTGGAATAAGGAGGCCAGCGACAGGAAGCGTCCCGAGGTCGACAGGTCGACCGTGGTAGGCGCAACCGTCACCAATGGCAGGCTCTGGGCCTGCTCGATGGCCATGGCTTGCGTTGCCGCGAGGGGAGTGACAAGGCCTGCGCTGCGTGCCGCGAGCGGCGTGATCTGAGGGGTGTCCATGTTCAACCTTCCGGCTTTGGCGTATCTACATGGTCAAGTATGGCCCTGATTTGTCGACAGTTCCGTTCGCACGCGTACACAAGCAGTGTGGCTGCGCAATTCCGATACCGCACTATTGTCCCCGAAGCAAGGTTGCGCCACCGTTCCGGACACAGCGTTCAGATAACCAAGCACCGCGCCTTCGATCGGATCGGCCAGTGACGGCGATATCTCGGTTTCCACCCGCCCCGCAGCGTCGGTCAAGGCGCTGATGAGCGCCATGAGGTCGGATGCGCTTCGTCCGGCACGCGCCGGGTCCAGGCCCGGGTAGGTGGCGAGAAAGCCGGTAAGTGCGGCATGCATTGCCGCAGCGTGGGCCGTACCTGGCATCAGTGAGGCCAGCCGGCCTTGTTCCGTATCGAGCAGCCTGGCCAGCTGCGGCCGGCGCAGTTGGTAGCGGATCGCTGTCTCGACCAGCTGGCGCAGCGCGCGCCGATGATCCTGCCCTTGCAGCGCCTCGGTCGCCTCGCGCACCAGGTCGAGCGATTCGCGTTCGATCAGGGCGATCGTCACCGCATCCTTGGTGGGGAAATACTGGTAGAGGGAACCGATGCTCACCCCGGCGCGGGCTGCGATGGCGTTTGTTGTATATCCTTCAAGTCCGTGCAGTTCGAGAATGTGAGCTGCCCCTTCCAGGATGGTGCCGACGGTGTGGGCGGAACGCGGCTGGGACGGCGTTTTCCTAGCACCAGCCTGCGCACGCTTGCCTTCTTCGATTGCGAGTTGTTCATGCGACAGCATGCTCATATCATTTCCTGGCCAAGTCAAGCGCAATGTCGAGCCGCTTGAGGCAACCAAGGAAGATCACCATGAACCACCCTGAACAACTTTCCATTCCGACCTCCGGGGACCAGGCGCTGCTGCTGCACACCGTCGCCGCAGTGAAGGCCGCCGGCCATGCCGTCAAGGCGCGGTTCGATCCAGCCGCGCGTCCGCAGGGCATGCAGGAAATCGCTGCGATGATCGAGGCCAACCACCTGGTCTCGATGGCCATCCTGCGCGAGGCCCTGTCGCAAGAGCGCCCCGAGGCCCGCTGGGACGACGATGAGGAAGGGCGTGGCCCCCTGCCGGAAGGCGAATGGTGGGTGTGCGACCCGGTCGAAGGGGCGATCCACCATGTCCACGGCTTGCCGCACTGGTGCGTCACGGCGACGCTGGTGCGCGACAACGTGCCCGTCTTGAGCGCGATCCATCTGCCATTGACCGGCGACACCTATACCGCGCTGGCCGGAGGCGGCGCCTGGCTCAACGGAACGCGCTTGCGTACGTCGTCGAAATCCGATCTGCGCGCGGCCACGGTGGGAACCGGGCAGGCGGCGCCCGGCGAAGGGGCTGACATCTACCGGCGTATCGGCCAGTCGGTCACGGCGATGCTGGAGGCGGCACTGGTGGTGCATGTGGCGGTGCCGTCCACCATGCAGCTGATCGACGTCGCCGCAGGCCATCAGGATCTGTTCTGGCAATACAGCCAGGTGCGATCGGGCCTGCTCGCTGGCGCCTTGCTGGTTGCCGAAGCCGGCGGCCGGGTGGCCGATCTGCGCGGCCGGCCCTGGCAGCCGGACAGCAGCGCTTTCCTTGCCGGTGCGCCTGCGCTGATGGCAGCCGCGCTTGCGGTCCTGGCGAGCGCCGACGTGGATGGCGCCCAATGAAGCTCGCTATGTTCGGTGCCACGGGTGCCACCGGCCGCCATCTGGTCGAGCAGGCCTTGCAAGCGGGACATGAGGTGCGGGCACTGGTGCGCAATGCGGACGCCTGGTCGGGCGCGCATCCACGCCTGCAAATTATTGCCGGCACCTTTGCCCAGCCGGCCATCGTTGGCGATGTGGTGCGGGGCGCCGATGCCGTCATCAGCGTGCTCGGGCCGCGCAAGGGCGATGCGTCCGCCGTTTGCACCGGCGGCATGCGCAGCATCGTGCAGGCGATGAACGCGGCCGGCGTACAGCGCCTTGTCGCGTTGAGCGCGTACGGCGCCTCGGAAACCAGGAACGCGTCCCTGTTCATTCGCTTCGTGCGCAAGCTGATTGCCGCGAAGATGCGCGACAAGGACGGCATGGAGGCGCTGGTGCGCGATAGTGCGCTCGACTGGACCCTGGTGCGTCCGCCCATGCTGACCGATGGCGCACGCCGCGGCGGCTATCGCGCTGGGACTGGACTGATGCCGGGCATTGCCGGCAGGCTGTCCCGCGCCGACCTTGCGGCCTTCATGTTGCAGGAGGCGGGCGAAGGCAGCTACATCAGGCAGGCGGTGATGGTTTCGCAGTAGTCACGGCCGCGTTCGGAAGAGCAGGGCGCCGCCGCATCGGCAGTGTTGACCGGGCGGCTAGCGAAACGGGGAAATCAAGACCGAGGCGGCCCGCGCTTCCTTGCGGGCGCGGCAGCGGTCGAGCATCGGGCGCACACGCGCCAGATCGGATGCCGACATGCGACCGGTCACATAGTCCAGTCTGGAGCGACTTTCCTCGCCCTGCAAGGACTGGTTCATCTCATACGTGATCGCATACGCCGCCTGCTCGCGCTTGCTGCCAAACGCTCCGCTCAAATAGGCTTGCGCCAGCCACGCCGCCGCGCTGGCCGATCCGGCGCTGGCCGCGTCCTTGCCATAGCGTTCCGCTGTGGCCTGGAGTTCGGCGATGTCGTTTGCCGATGCGTTGCCGACCGCCTGCTTGACGGCGGCAACCGTTGGCGCGTTTTTCAATATCAATAATTTTGCGGCAGTCGACCCCGCATCGGCCGCCGGGATGAGAATGTTGATGGGATTGGCACGCAGCCTTGCCGGAATCCGGCGGCACGCCGCCGCACTCATAAAGCCGGCATCATCGAGCGAAAATTCCATGCTGTCGAGATAGCGGGTCGTGTCGGAACACGGCCTGATCCGCTGAAACAGCGCCAGTGCGGCACCGGCATCGCTGCGCTGGGAAAGGTCGACCAGGGCCGACACATCCATTTTCTTGGCAAGAACGGCACGGACGCTTTCCCGCACCTGTTCGTCGCGCGGCGCAGCGGGCGCTTCGCCCACGGGCGGCAGGCAAACATCGCCCGCCATTGGCTGCGCCACGGCGACAGCCGATGCCGCAGATGCCAGGGTGGCGCCAGCCCTTGCTGGCGCCACCATGTTGCCAGGGGCTGGCAGCGGCACGCCAGGCTTGCCGCTGTTTATCCAGAAAGTTGCCGATATCGCCGCCGCCGCACCCACGGCTGCGGCGATGATGACAAGTGCCCACGGCAACGGCCGTGTCGGGTGCTGGCAGTGTTGCGTTGAACGTTTCATGATTGCTGCTAGCGCTTGCTTTCCATGGCAACGGTGGGATCGGTAAGCCCGAAACCACGGTAGATCTGCGTCATATTGCCTTTCTCCGGCCAGCGAGAAAATTCTTGCACCAGCTTTCCATCCCGATAAAACGCAAACGTCGGGAGAATGGCGCTCGCTACCTCGGGCCATTCGCGCCTGCTATGGATAAGGGCATACGGCAAGGATGGGTGCGAGCGATTCCAGGTAGTGAAAGCATCATAATCGAAACTCAATGCGCAGCGTTGCCATACGGCGAAAAATTGCGTCCAGAAGCGGCAATTTTTTCTTGTCGACCGTATAAAAAAGCGCGGAAGTCGTTGCTTGAAACAGGGGAGCCAGGTCTTCATCCGGAATGGCGCCGCCAAGCTCCTTGAACAGGCTGCTGAAGATCGTTTCGACCATGGCGGCCTTGCGGTGTTCAGGGAAGTCACTCTGCACGACGGCTGCCGAAGCATCGTAGAACGTATCCAGGCGGGCCTGCGCGTCCGAGGTGGCCGAGGCGCAGGAATACAGCAGGAAAAGTGCTGCACCGGCAAGAAGCTTGTAGCGTGAGGAGCTGGGCGCCGTGGCATTCTCGTCCGTTGAAGTCTGTTCCCGTTGGGAGCGCCGTCCAGCGATCAGCATTTTGCTTTGCAGATACTGTTAGTCTGGTGCGCGCACCCGCCGCCGCCCCATTCACACCGGTAATTCCAGTAATCGCCATTGGGCATGGGTTTCGGTTGCGGTTCCTGGCCTACGGGTTCGGAAGGCGGTTTCGATGGGCCGCCACCGGCGCCGCCGCCACCGCCGCCACCGGGCACGCCACCCGGGAGGCCGCCGCCGATGGGACCGTCGCCGCTATCGCCGGTGCCCCATGCGCTTTGCTGGAACCCTCCGCAGTCACCGCCCAGCCCGGACTCCTGGCGGCCGGGCCTTGCTTTCGTGCCCCCTTGGGTCTGGATCGTCGTGACCGAGCTTTCCGATCCGAACAGGCGAAGCACCCGGGCGATTTTCGCGGGCGGCAACTCGCGCTGGAGGTCGGCATAACTGAAGCCTGACAGACCGTGCTGATTGAAGGTCAGGCTGGACACAAAACGTTCCCGGGCTGCCGGTGACAGCAGGTACATCGCATTCGATTGCGGTGGAACCATGTTCATGTATTGAATCACATCGGCTTGGGATTTAATTGGGGCAACTGCGCAGACAAGGCGTCCTGGGCCTGTATGCGGGATTGCATTTCCTTTGATAAAGGCGGGTCGGCATTTGCCTGCGCAGTGCTGGTGGCGGCCACGCCTATGGCCATCATGAGGCCGGTAGCATAAAGTCTGTATGGTAACATTTCAATATCTCCGTCGATAAATAGGTGCGTTATCAGGGTTGGTGGCAGGGCGGGGCATTGTAAGTGCGAACAAGTGACAAAGATGACTGCGCATTGCGATGTCATTGGACGCTACCTGTATTTATTTATAGATATCGTACTATTCCCCTTTTTCTTCGTCTACCCGCGATTCGCATCAAACGTGGCGCATCTGCGACAAATTGACATCGATAATATTGTCGTGACCGCTTTGATTTTGCCGAATGCGATATATGTGCATTTGCGCTTTATCGCTGAATCATTTGATTTGAATAAACTGAATAATTCCATATTCGATTGCCGAAAATGATCAAATGAAGAGGAAATTCGCCGTGCACCGGTTGGCGGCTGGACCGCAGCGCTCCTGAAGGTTGCCGGCTCGCGCGCAGCGAACCGGGCGGCAGCGCAGGCGGGCCGGCTGAAGCGCCAGGCGATCCCGGAAAGCGTACTTGGCATTGCGCGGGAGCTGTGCGGCCCTGCCAGCCGGTAGCGGTGCAACCCGGTGAAAATTCCGAAATCGTGGCCGATTTCGCATCCCGCAGCGCGCCGCACTATAATAAGTGTTCGATCGCACTGTTCTGCTCCCTGCTGTTAGCCAAAACGGACCTACCAACTCTATGCAATACGTGTCTACCCGCGCCGCCAAGGCCGCTGCTTCGCAAGCTCCCCAACAATTCTCCGACATCCTGCTGGGCGGCCTCGCGCCGGACGGCGGCCTGTACCTGCCGGCCGAGTATCCGCAGGTGAGCGGGGCCGAACTCGATGCCTGGCGCAAGCTATCCTACGCCGACCTGGCCTTCGAGATCCTGAAAAAATTCGCCACCGACATTCCCGAAGCGGACCTCAAAAAGCTGACCAAAAAGACTTACACGGCCGAGGTCTACCGCAACGTGCGCAAAGGCGAAAAAAGCGCCGACATCACGCCCCTGCGCATCCTGGAACAAAACGGCGACAAAACCCTGATCCTGCAAGCGCTGTCGAACGGCCCGACCCTGGCCTTCAAGGACATGGCGATGCAGTTGCTGGGCAACCTGTTCGAGTACACCCTGGCCAAGGATGGCGCCGAACTGAACATCTTCGGCGCGACCTCGGGCGACACCGGCAGCGCGGCCGAATACGCCATGCGCGGCAAGAAGGGCATCCGCGTATTCATGCTCTCGCCGCACAAGAAAATGAGCGCCTTCCAGAGCGCACAAATGTTCAGCCTGCAAGATCCGAACATCTTCAACATCGCCGTCGAAGGCGTGTTCGACGATTGCCAGGACCTGGTCAAGGCGGTCTCGAACGACCTGCCGTTCAAGGCGCGGCAAAAGATCGGCACCGTCAATTCGATCAACTGGGCGCGCGTCGTTGCGCAGGTGGTGTACTACTTCCGCGGCTACCTCGCGGCCACGACCGACAATGCCCAAAAAGTCTCGTTCACGGTCCCGTCCGGGAACTTCGGCAACATCTGCGCCGGCCATATCGCGCGCATGATGGGCTTGCCAATCGACCGCCTGGTGGCCGCCACCAACGAAAACGACGTGCTCGACGAATTCTTCCGCACCGGCGTGTACCGCGTGCGCAAGTCGGCCGAGACCTTCCACACCAGCAGCCCGTCGATGGACATTTCCAAGGCGTCCAACTTCGAGCGCTTCATCTACGACCTGGTCGGGCGCGACCCCGAGCGCGTGCGCGCGCTGTTCCACAAGGTTGAAACCCAGGGCGGCTTCGACCTGTCGGGTAAACCAGGCAGCGACGGCGACGAATTCAAGCTGGTGTCGAACTACGGCTTCTCGTCCGGCAAATCGACCCACAAGGACCGCCTCGACACCATCCGCGACGTGCAGGACGACTTCGACATCACCATCGACACCCACACCGCCGACGGCATCAAGGTCGCGCGCCAGTACATGGCGCCGGGCGTGCCGATGATCGTGCTCGAAACCGCACTGGCGGCCAAGTTCAACGAAACCATCCTCGACGCGCTGGGCGTGGACGCCGAACGTCCGGCCGGCTTCGAGGATATCGAATCGCTGCCGCAGAAGTTCATCGTCATGCCGGCCGACGTGGCGCAAATGCAGGCTTACATCGCCGCCAACACGGGTTTGTAAGGGCATGGCAAACGAACCGCAACAGAAGCGCGCACCGATGCTGTCGGTGCGCGAGGCGCTCGACTTCCTGCAAGGCGCGGCGCGTCCCGTGCTCGATACTGAAGTCGTGCAGACCCTGGGCGCCAACGGCCGTGTGCTGGCCGCCGCCCAGGTTTCGACCATCGACGTGCCTTCCGCCGACAACACGCAGATGGACGGCTACGCCGTGCGCGCGGCCGATTGCGCCAGCGGCGCCGCCACATTCACCGTCACCCAGCGCATCCCGGCCGGCACGGTGGGCAAGCCGCTGGCTCCCGGCAGCGCCGCGCGCATCTTCACCGGCGCCATGATCCCGCAAGGGGCCGACGCGGTGGTGATGCAGGAACAGTGCGAAGCCGGTCCGGACAACACGGTCACGATCCGGCACGCGCCCGAGGCGGGCGAATGGATACGCCGCGCCGGCGAAGACATTCAAGCCGGCGGCGTCATCCTGCCCGCCGGCACGCGCCTGCGCAGCCAGGAGCTGGGCCTGGCCGCGTCGGTGGGGCTGGCCAGCCTGCCGGTATTTCGCAGGCTGCGCGTGGCGGTGTTTTTCACCGGCGACGAATTGACCATGCCGGGCGAAGCGCCGGGCGGACAACTGGCCCCGGGCGCCATCTACAACTCCAACCGCTTCACCCTGCGCGCGCTGCTGGAAAACCTGGGCTGCGCGATCAGCGACTTCGGCATCGTGCCCGATACGCTGGAAGCGACCCGCGAGACCTTGCGCAGCGCCGCGCGCCAGAACGATCTGATCATCACTTCCGGCGGCGTTTCGGTCGGCGAGGAAGACCATATCAAGCCAGCGGTGGAAGCCGAAGGGCGCCTGAACATGTGGCAGATCGCCGTCAAGCCGGGCAAACCGCTCGCCTTCGGCGAAGTCGACCGCGCCGGCGGCTCGGCCTTTTTCCTCGGCTTGCCGGGCAATCCGGTATCGAGCTTTGTCACTTTTTTGCTGTTCGTGCGCCCGTTCATCCTGCGTTTGCAAGGCGTGAGCGGCAAGGTGGAGCCGCGCGCGTACGCCATGCGCGCCGATTTCGACTGGTCCAAGGCCGACCGCCGCAATGAGTTCCTGCGCGTGCGCATCAACGACGCCGGCGGGCTCGATCTGTTCCCCAACCAGAGTTCGGGCGTGCTCACGTCCACCGTCTGGGGCGACGGACTGCTCGACAACCCGGCCGGACAAAGCATCAAGGCGGGCGACATCGTGCGCTTCATTCCATTTAGCGATTTACTGCATTAGGCATCGATGAACCTTACATTGCGTTTTTTCGCCAGCGTGCGCGAAGCACTCGGCACTTCCCAGGAAACGGTCAGTCTGCCACCAGGCATCGACACGGTGGCCCAGGTGCGGCGCCACCTGATGGAGCGCGGCGAGAAATGGGCGCAGGCCTTGTCCGAGCAGCGCCCACTGCGCACGGCCTTCAACCAGGTCATGTGCGGCCCCGACCAGGTGGTCGAAGAGGGCGCCGAAGTGGCGTTTTTCCCGCCCGTGACTGGCGGCTGACGCTTCTCTATTCCTGCCGCCCGACCCAGGCGGCAATGCCCGCGATGCTGCGAAAGTCCGCCACCGGGCGGCATGCCATGTGCGGATGACGCGCCTGCATCATGCGCGCGAGTGCGGCGCCCGGCCCCAATTCCAGCGCCACCGTCACGCCGGCTTCGACCGCCGCATCCATGCAGTCGCTCCAGCGGATCGTCTGCACCAGCTGGCGCGATAAGGCATCCACGGCCTGCGCTTCGGTGTGCAGCGCCATTGCATTCACGCCGCCGAGCACCGGAAAGGCCGGCGCGGCGAATCGCAGCGCTGCCAGGGCCGCGTCAAACGCGCATTGGGCTGGCGCCATCAGCGACGTGTGCGACGCCACCGCGACCGGCAGGCGCTGGAGCTTTGCACCTGCCGCCGCCACCGACGCGCCCAGCGCCGCGAGATTGTCTTGCGGCCCCCCGGCAATGCAGGCATCGGCATCGTTGACGATCGCGATTTCGTATCCGTGGCGCGCGGCCAGTGCGCCAGCCTTGTCGACTGCCAGGGCGCTGATGGCGGCCAGTGCTTGGGGCGGCCCCACGTGCGCCGCATGATCCATCGCCGTGGCCCGTACGCGGCAGAGGGCAATCGCGTCGGGAGCGGTAATCGCTCCCGCCACCGACCATGCCGCCACTTCACCGATGCTGTAACCGGCGGCGAGCATCGGCTCTGGCAAGTGCGCGCGCAGCGCTTCCCATACCGCCAGCGTGGAAGCGACAATCGCCGGCTGGGCGACGGCGTTATCGAACAGCGTGGCCGGGTCGGGACTGATCCCGGCCTGGTCGAGCAGCGCGGCGGCGTGCGGATCGGTGCGCGCCAGGTCGAACATGCCGGCGTGCTGCCCGCCCTGGCCCGGGCACATGATGAACAGGCCGCGCGTCACCGTTCGTGCTCCGCCGTCAGCGCGTGCACGAAGCAGCTTGCCGCCAGCAGGTCGGCAGCGCCGCCGGGCGACAGGTTGCGCTCGACAAAAGCGCGGTGGATCGCCAGCGCGTGCGCCTCCCAGCCGTTCGATGCGGTGCCGCCGGCATGGCGGAACGCGCCGGCCTGGATGCGCACGAAGGCCGCGCCCTGCGGTCCGCCACGGTGCACCACGTTGGTGTCGCTGACATGCATCATCAGTGCGAACAGAGCGTCGATGCGCGCCTGCCTCGATCCGCGTCCTTCATCCAGCGTGCGCCGCAAGGCGCCCAGGCCGGTGCCAAAGACCGAGGGCAGGCCCTCGGCGGCTTCGTGGCGCGCGCCGCTGGCGCCGTGCAGGGCCGCCGCGCGCAAGCCGTGCGAGCGTTCGGCGGCAGGTGTCACATGGTGTGCCAACGCCTTGCCCCATCCCGCGCGCAGATGCGATTGCAGCGCCGCCGCCGTCATCGGGCCGCCCTGGACGCAGGCACGTCCGGCGGAGGCGCACAGCAGGCCAAGGCTGAAGATCGCGCCGCGATGGGTGTTGATGCCGCCGGTGGCGCGCAGCATGCGCTGCTCGGCCTCCATGCCGAGCCGCTTGAGCGTGGCGAACGGTGCGCCGTTGGCGCCCGCCTGGCAGATCAGGCGGAAGTAATGCCGCAGCGAGAACAGGCTGCGCATGAAGGTCGCCGCGTTCATATCGGCGTGGCTGCCGTTGTCGACCAGCGACACCAGCCCCGGTTTGGGATACAGCGCCAGTTCGGCGTACAGGCTGGCGATGGCCAGCCGTGCGGCGCGCCGCGCGAAATGGCGTACATCGGCTACGTGCGTGGCAGGCGACAGCGTGTCCATCATCCGAGCAGCTCCCGCAGCGAGGCCGTCCTGGCCAGCCGCACCGCGTTGGCGTCCTTGACCAGCACCCTTGTGTCGTTGGCCGCCGCGTTGCGCCATTCCTTCCAGGCCACCGCCGCGCCGCCCGGAAAAACAATCTCGCCGTCGAGCGGAAGGTGCGGTGCGTGCGCTTGCAGCAGCTGCACGCCGGCGTCGAGTTCTTGCCTGCTCGCGGGCGTGAACAACAGGTCGATGTCGGAAGATTCGGTCAGATAGCTCAGGCCCGTCATGGCTTGCAGGGCCAGGGAACCGTAGGCACGCAGGGTGATGGGGCCAGCGCCGGCCAGCAGCGCCGCGAGCGGACCCGCCCACCGGGCCGGCGCCGCTGCGGCTGCGGCCTGCAGCGGCAGCGCAGCTTCAACGCGCGCCACGGCATGCTCGTTTACCAGTACAGCAATGCGCAGTTTGCGGCCCGCATCCGGGGGCAGCGCCAGGCCCACGCACAGTGTGCCGGGTGCGGCATCCGGCGTGCGGCGCGTGACGATCAAGGGCCAGTCATGGCTGCGCCATTGTTCGAGGGCGGCCGCGTGTTCCGGCGCGGCGCCAGCGAGCGCGCCGGCCCAGCCGGCATCGCTTAGCCAGGCCTGGTCATGACGCGAGTACATCGGACCCTGCGACGATGGCGTCGACGACCGGTTGTGCGAGCTTGCGCCCGCCGCGTTCCAGTCCGCGTACGCTGCGCATGTCGGTGGTGCTGGCATCACGGAATGCCTGTGCCAGGCTCGCTGCCAGGCCGGCATCCCAGATCGCCTCGATGCCGCCCATGCGGGCATAGTTTTCCGGACCCGGTGCGAACACGGGATTGGACGCGGCCAGTTCGGTGAGCCGTTCTTCGGGCACCTTGGTGATGCGCGCCATCGCGGGCAGTCCCATGACGCGGATGGTGGTGTCGGGCAGCGCGTAGCAGGCGTCGGCCATCATGCCGCTGGTGATAAACCCGCCGGACAGCGCCTGGTCGTACACCAGGCCGACGATCGTGTGGCCCGAACGGCGCGCCAGATCGACGCATTTGCCCAGGTGCGCCATGTAGCTGTTGATGCCCAACATTTCGTCGCGGTGGCGCAGACGCTGGCCCTGGGTGTCGACCAGGATCAGGATCGGCCGCCCCGGATGCTCGCGCACCGTGCGCAGCACGAAGCTCGCCTGTGCCAGCGCGATTTCGACCCCGATTGGCGCATGGTCCGTGGTGCCGACCACCGCGATATCGGCGCCGGCGACGCGCGCGCTGCCGCTGAGAAAACTGTCGCTTTCCGTGAGCGCGTGGCCTTCGGGGAAGAGCTGCGCGGCGAGTTCGTTCCAGTTCATTGTGCGCTTCCCAATGTGTGATTGGCCGCGAGGGCGGAAAAGGCGTCGGCTTCCATCATCGGCACGGCGGCCGGGTCGGGTACGCCCAGTTCGCGCCAGGCGTCGAGCGGATCGGCGCAGCCGCCGAAGCGCGCGATGCGCTGGCCGAGCAACGCCTGTTCGGCTTCCAGCGCGGCCAGGCTCAGTTCCACGCCGGCGCGCCGGCTGTGCGCGATGGCCTCGACCGCCGCCGCGCGGAACGCTTGCACCTCGTCGGGCACGATGGCGTGGCAGTCGCCCATCAGGTAGCGGTGCTTGCCGCCGGTGGTGCGCCAGACCAGCGCGCGGTCGCGCGAATCGAATTCTTCCACGCCCGACGCGGTTTCGATCACTTCAGGGCCGGACATGGCCAGCCGGCCTTCTTCCGACATGATCACCGCATTCGCGCAGCGCGCCACGATGCCCATGCCGCCGAAGCAGCCGTTCGAGCCGCCCACCAGCGCGACCACGGGTATGCCGGCGGCGCGCGCGTCGAGCAGGGCGCGCATGACTTCGGAGACGGCGATCAGGCCGGCGTTGGCTTCGTGCAGGCGCACGCCGCCGCTCTCGAGCAGCAGCACCACCGCGCCGGCACGTTCCTGCACCGCGCGGCGCAGCAGGCCGGTGAGCTTGGCGCCGTGGACTTCGCCCACCGCGCCGCCCATGAAGCCACCTTCCTGTGCGGCGCACAGGACCGGCAGGCCATCGAGCAGTGCGTGGCCCACGGCCACGCCATCGTCGAAGGCGACCGGCGCGTTCAGTTGCCCCAGGTGCGGGCTGACCACGCGCGCCGACGGCGGCAGGAATTCCTTGAAGCTGCCCTGGTCGAACAGGCGCGCAAGACGTTCGCGCGCGGTCAGTTCAAGATAGCTGTTCACGCTGCGTCTCCCAGCATGGTTTGCACCGCCTGATCGAGCCGCAGGCTGACCACGGCGGGCGTGGCGCCCATGTCGTTGATCGCAATGCGCGCGTCCATCAGCTGCCAGCGCTCGTGAAAGTCGCGCATGACCGCTTCCCACGTCGCGCCGAAGCCCACGGCGGCGGTCCTGATTTCGATGGTGCAGGCGCCGTCCAGCGGCGCCGATTCGATCAGCACCTCCAGGTTGCCCGAGCCGACCACGCCGACCACCTGCGCTTTGGCCGGCAGCGGGCGGCTGCCTTGTTCAAAGCGATATGCGAGCGTTTCCATATGATTCTCCAGTATTTACCAGTTGCGGAAGCGCTTGGGCGGGTTGTACAAACCGCCGGAAGCGCGCACCAGGTCTTTCATGTTCCTGGCGGCCAGCAGGTCGCGCGTGGCGAGCCGCTTGTCGACGCCGATATCTTCCGCGCGCTGGATAATACCGCGATCGCGCAGGTTCTCGACCATGCGCCGGTCGCGCGCCATGCCCACCGGCGTGTAGCCGGCCACGCCGCGGATTGCCTGTTCGCGCTCCTCGTCGCTGCGGCACAGCAGCAGGTTGGCGATGCCTTCCTCGGTCAGGATGTGGGTCACGTCGTCACCATAGATCATCACCGGCGGCAGCGCCATGCCGGCCTGCTCGGCCAGCTCCCACGCATCGAGCCGGTCCACAAAAGCCGGCTGCATATGCTCGCGGAAGGTCTCGACGATCTGCACCACCAGTTTCTGGCCGCGCGGGATGGTGTTGCGGCCTTCGCGCGCCTGCTGGCCGGCCTTCAGCCACGCCGGGCTGGCATGACGCCGTCCGCGCGCGTCCGCCCCCATGTTGGGCGCACCGCCAAAGCCGGCGATGCGGCCCTGGGTCGCGGTCGAGGAGTTACCCTGTAAATCGATTTGCAGGGTCGATCCGATGAACATGTCGCAGGCGTAGTGACCGGCCGCCTGGCACAGGGCGCGGTTGCTGCGCATGCTGCCGTCCGGCCCCGTGAAAAACACGTCGGAACGGGCGCGGATATAGTCTTCCATGCCAAGTTCCGAGCCGAACGAATAGACCGATTCGACGAAGCCCGATTCGATGGCGGGAATCAGGGCCGGATGGGGATTGAGCGCCCAGTGGCGTGCGATCTTGCCCTTCAGTCCGAGCGACTCGCCGTAGGTCGGCAGCAGCAGCTCGATGGCCGCCGTGTCGAAGCCGATGCCGTGGTTCAGGCGTTCGACCTGGTAGGGCGCGTAGATGCCCTTGATGGCCATCATCGCCATCAGCACCTGGATTTCCGAAATCTGGGCCGGATCGCGCGTAAACAACGGTTCTATATAGTAGGGGCGCGGCGACTGCACCACGAAGTCGACCCAGTCGCCGGGAATGTCCACGCGCGGCAGGGTGTCCATGATGCGGTTCACCTGCACGATCACGATGCCGTTCTTGAACGCGGTCGCTTCGGCGATGGCCGGCGTGTCTTCGGTATTCGGGCCGGTGTACAGGTTGCCGTGGCGGTCGGCCGCTTCCGCCGCGATCAGGCACACGCGCGGGGTGAGGTCGATGAAGTAGCGGCTGAACAGCTCAAGGTAAGTGTGGATCGCGCCGATTTTCAGCTTGCCGGCGGCCAGCAGCTTGGCCACGCGTGCCGCCTGCGGCCCGGAAAACGAAAAATCGAGGCGGTCGGCGACGCCGCGCTCGAACACGTCCAGGTGCTGCGGCAGCGCGAGCACCGATTGCAGCATGTGCAAACCATTGACCCGGGCCGGGTCGAGCTGCGCCAGCGCCTGGCCCAGAAAGTCGGCCTGCTTCTGGTTGTTCCCTTCGAGGCAAACACGGTCGCCGCGTTCGATCACGGCGTACAGCAGCTCGGCCAGCAGCGCCGCCGGCAGCGCCTTGCCGTCAAGCGCAGCGCCGAGGGTCGCGCCGGCGCGCGCAAGGCGTCCGGCGCGGTTGGCTTGCAGAGAATTCCAGGTCGCAGTCATCTATTTCACTCCCATCATCATGTCGGGCAGGCCGGTGGCGATCTCGGGGATCAGGCACAGCAGCACCACCGCAACGAACATCAGGCCGAGGAAGGGCATGACGCCCCTGATCACATCCTTGAGCGGGATATCGGGCGCGATGTTCTTGATCACGAAGATATTCAAGCCCACCGGCGGGTGGATCAGCCCCATTTCCATCACCACGGTCATCACGATACCAAACCAGATCAGGTCGAAGCCGGCGTCTTTCAGCGGCGGCAGGATGATCGGCGCGGTCATCAGGATAATCGACACCGGCGGCAAAAAGAAGCCGAACACCACCACCATCAGCAAAATCACCGACAGCAGCACCCAGCGCGACAGGTGCATGTCGACCACCCACTGCGCGGCCGACTGGCTGATATGCAGGTAGCTCATGACATAGGAATACAGCAGCGACATCCCGATAATCAGGAGCAGCATGGTCGATTCCTTGATGGTCGAGGCCAGGATCGGCGACAAGTCCTTCGGCCGCCACACCTTGTAGACCACGGCGATCAGCACCATCGCCAGCAGGGCGCCGAGACCGGCCGTTTCGGACGGCGTGGCATAGCCGCCGTACAGCGCCACCATCACCCCGATCAGCAGGACGATAAAGGGTAGCACGCGCGGCAGCATCTCGATTTTTTCGCGCAGGGTAAAGTGCTCGGTGTCGAGGTAAGGCGACTTGACGCCGCCCGCTTCGTAGATGGCCTTGGCCATGGCGTACTCTTTGCGTGCGCGGAACACCGCGTAGCCGGCGAACAGGGCCACCAGCAGGATGCCGGGGCCGATCCCGGCCAGGAACAGGCGTCCGAGCGACTGTTCCGACGCTACCGCGTACAGGATCATGGTGATCGACGGCGGCAGCAAGATGCCCAAGGTGCCGCCGGCGGCGATGATGCCGGCCGCGAACCCGGGCGAGTAGCCGCGCTTGCGCATTTCGGGAATGCCGGCCGAGCCGATGGCCGAGCAGGTCGCGGGCGACGAACCGGCCATCGCCGCGAACAGCGCGCACGCGAACACGTTGGCGATGCCCAGGCCCCCGGGGATCTTGTGCAGCCAGGTGTGGATGGCCGAATACAGGTCCTTGCCGGCCGGTGACTTGCCGATTGCCGCGCCCTTGAGGATGAACAGGGGGATCGAGAGCAGGGTGATGGAGGCCATTTCCTCGTACACGTTCTGGGTCACCGTGTCGAGCGCGGACGCCGGCATGAAAAAGTACATGAAGCCGATCGCCACCACGCCCAGGGCGAAGGCGATCGGCATGCCGGAGCACATCACGACCAGCGTCACGGCGCCGTACAGGGCGCCCAGTGTCAGGTCGGTCATGGCGCGCTCCGCTGGCCGGCTGGCTTGTTGGTGAGGTGGGCCAGCACCTGGACCAGGATCTGCAGGGTCAGTAGCGACATCCCGAGCGCCATCATCCCGTACGGTATCCACAGCGGCGGCGCAAAGGTCGACGAGGTGGTCTGGCCGTCGACCCAGGCTTCATGCCACAGCGTCCACGACTTCCACGAAAAGAAGGCGCAGAACAGGCACGACAGCAGGTCCACCAGGAACAGGCGCACCGCGTTCACGCGCGGCGGCAGCAAGGAGGCCAGCGCCTCGATGCCGATATGGCCGCGCAGCGATTGCACATGGGCGGTGCAGAAAAAGGTCACGCCGACGAGCATGAACACCGCCGCTTCATCCTGCCAATCAGTGGGCATCTTGAACAGATAGCGCGACACCACCGAATACGTCAGCACCAGCGCCGTGATGACGAGGGCCGCCATCGACAGCTTGAGCAGCAGGCTGTTCAAGCGGTCCAGCAGACGCGAGACGGCCGCCAGCAGCGGATGGTCCGGCACCGCCGGCCCGCTGGCCGGCGCCAGTTCGAAACCATGGCTCACAAGGTTTTCTCGGCCAGCGCCAGCAGTTTGGCGCAGTTGGCGTTCTTTTCGCGGTAGTCGGTCCATGCGGTGGTGCGCGCGATGGCTTGCCATTTCTTGACGATGGCCGCGTTCAGGTCGACCACTTTGGCGCCGGTCTTCTGGTACACCGCCGCCACGGCCGCATCGTCGGCCTGGGCCGAGGCGCGCGCGAAGTTTTCGAGTTCGCCGCCGACCGCCATCATGATCGCCTGCTGCTCCTTGGAGAGACGGTCGAAAATCGCCTTCGACATCATCAGTGGTTCGAACATGAACCAGTACGCGCCGCCGCGTCCCGTGGTCAGCGCTTTCGATACTTCCTCCAGGCGGAACGAGATCAGCGACGTCGACGAGGTCAGCGCCGCATCCATCGCGCCGGTCTGCATGGCGGCGTAGATTTCGTTGGATGGCAGGGTGACCACCGCTGCGCCGGCGGCCTTGAGGATCAGGTCCATCTCGCGCGAGCCGCCGCGCACCTTCATGCCGCGCACGTCTTCCGGCTCCACGATCGGTTTACCGCGCGAGGCCACGCCGCCCGCCTGCCAGATCCAGCTCAGGATCACGATGCCTTTTTCGGCCAGGATGCGCGCCAGTTCCTTGCCCACCTCGGCGTTCTTCCAGCTATAACCCTGTTCGTAGGTGGTGACCAGGCCGGGCATCAGGCCGATGTTGACTTCCGGGACCTCGCCGCCGGCGTACGACAGGGGCACCAGCGACAGGTCGAGCGCGCCCTTGCGCATGGCCGAGAACTGCGAGTTGGTCTTCATCAGCGACGAACCCGGATAGACCGAGAACTTCAAGGCGCCCTTGCTGCGCTTTTCCACTTCGGCGGCGAACATGCGGCACAGGCGGTCGCGGAAGTCGCCTTCGCTGATGGTCCCGCCAGGGAACTGGTGCGAAATCTTCAGGCTGGTGCTCTGGCCCCAGGCCGGTTGCATCCACAAAGGGCTGGTGGCCAGGGCACCCAGGATGGCGCGGCGGGTCATAACGGTCATAATTACTCCAAATTTTGGGGACGAGTCGCGCAACGGCGCCTCATGGGCCGCGAAGTGTATACAAGCGGTGTTTGTATGTATACAGTAATGTTTCTAAAAAGACTGTCAATGCACAGTGGGTAGCTCGAATGAATTCTTGTATACAAGATGTGTGGAGGTGTATTTGATGAACCGTTCTGCAACACTTCGGGAAGCCATCGAAGAAATGATCGCGGTGGGCGCGCTGGCGCCGGGCCAGCATCTGGACGAAACCGAACTGGCGGCGCGCTTTCATGTGTCGCGCACGCCGATCCGCGAAACCCTGATCCAGCTCGCATCGATGGGATTGGTGGTGATCCGTCCGCGGCGCGGGGCGGTGGTGGCCGAACTGGGGCCGCAGCAGCTGGTGGAGATGTTCGAAGTGATGTCGGAGCTGGAGGCGACCTGCAGCCGATTGGCGGCGCGCCGCATGACGCCGGCCGACCACGTGCGCCTGCTGGCCGCGCACGAGGCTTGCCGCGAGGCGCGCGATGCCAGCGATCCGGATGCGTACTTCTACAAGAACGAAGCCTTCCACGAAGTCATCTACGCGGGCAGCCATAACCAGTTCCTGTTCGAGCAGACGCGCAACCTGTACCGTCGCCTGCGGCCCTATCGGCGCTTGCAGCTACGCGTGCGCGACCGGGTCGGCGCCTCCTGGGCCGAGCACGATGGCGTGGTGCGGGCGATCCTGGCCGGCGACGGCGAGAAGGCGGAGCAGCTTACCCGCAGCCACGTGATGATCCAGGGGCAGCGCTTCGCCGACCTGATGGCATCCTTGCCGCAACTGACGGCGGGAGCACTGGGCCGGTCCTGACGGCGCGGCGCGTCACGCCGGCAGTTTGAGCCAGGCCTCGACGATATCGTCCACCAGTTTTTTGACGTGAAGGCTGCCAGGCAAGGCATGGGCGTAGGCGTCCGCGCGCCGCACCGCGCCGGCAAACGGGGCGCGCCGGCCGACGCTGGACATCAGCGCCTGGCCTTCGGGCATGCCCAGATAGGCGATGATCTTGCGCGGGTCGAGCTGCGGGTCGTCCAGCTGCGCCAGCACGCTGTCGGCATAGGGGCGGCCGCTGACCGATTGCGCGGTCAGGGCACTGGCGTGCAGCCAGGCGGCATAGCGGAACGCGTCCCCCGCGCCAAAACTGCCGATCGCTTGCGGAAAAACGACACGGGTGCGCCGCAGCAGTTCGCCGATGGCGTGGCGCGTCTCGGGCAGCATGGGGTCGAGCAGGCGCTTGTCGAAGCTCGACACCATCACGTCCACGGCATAGCGCGATGGTTCGGCGGCGATCAGCTGTACGTAGCGCAGCTGCTGATCGCGCGGCACAAAGCGCAGTGCGCGCGCCAGTTCGCCGGCGACCTCCTCGCCGCCCATCAATCCGCTTTCCCTGGCGCGCATCAGGATCTCGATGGCTTCTTCCGCACCGACTGCCTGTGCCAGCGGAAAGGTGGCGCTGCGCGCGATGCGCCGGCTGGGCGAGGCGGCCAGGGCGCGCAGGTCGCCCACGATGGCGTCGTTCATGCCGGAGGCATTGCTGCGTGTGTGCAGGCCGCCGAGCAGGTGAATCTGGTGGATCTGTTCATCTTCCGATACAGCCGCCCGCACGGCGGCGCGTACGCGCTCGATGTTGGGCGCATTCGCCTCCAGGCGCAGCAATGCGCTGGCGCGAACGGCTTGCGATGGCACGGCGGCCGATGCCGCCAGCGCGCTCAGGCTTGCGCAAATCGCCAGAATGGCCAATGCACTTTTCATGTGGTCTCCAAAGTCGATACACCGGGGACCAGCAGTGTCCTACGCCGTTCAGGTCATTGGTCAACGCCGCGCCGCGTAGCGTCATCCGCGACCGCGCGTAGCGGCCGGCGCGGCGGCGCTCAACAGATATCGGGCACCTCCGTCAGCGGGGACGTGCGCAGGAAGCGTTCGTAGCCCAGCTGGGCGGCCAGCGGATCGGGATACGGCACCTCGCCGGGCAAGGTTTCGACCACCAGGCAGCTGAGCGGCGCGTCCGGGCCCAGGGTCAGCAGGGCCAGGCCGGCGCTGATTTCATTGTTCGACCAGCCGGCCATGCCATCGGCAGCCACGCCGGCCGCGCCGGGCTGCTGCTGGCGCCGCGCCGGATCGAGCCGGCGCGTACCCAACAGGATATTGCGGCGGTCGGCGTCATCGGCCTGGTGCACGCGGGCATACAGCAGCGCCCACAAGTCGGTGACCGGCGTGGCCGGGCGCAGCGAGCGGCCATCGCGCACCGGTTCGGCAAAGGCGGCGCTGACGGTCAGCCGGCCCTTGCTGCGGGTGACCGCGCAAGCGAGCGGCGGCGGCGCGTGCTGGATGCCGGCCACGCGCAGCGCCCGGCCCGCGAAACCCTGCGCCGTGCTCCAGATGCCGGCATGACCGACCCGGAATTCATAGGTGAAGAAACCGAACAGTTCCAGCGACCCGGGCGTCAGTCCTGGCGGCAGCGGCAGCAGGAAATGAAGCGGACTGGATGTCGGCGCAAGCAGTTGCATGCTGGCCTGGCCGGCGCGGTCGTCCCCCTGGCCGGGCACGATGCGGCGGATCGGTTCCGGATCGACCGGCAGCGGCAAGTCGGCAATGGCGGCGACGTTGCCGAACTGGTTGGTCAGCACCGGGTCCGGTGCGCTGGCCATGACCCGCGCATAGTAGCGGTCCTCCGGATCGAGCGGCGGGCGGTCGAATTCGAGCCAGACCGCCGATTGCCGCTCCTCGCTGGCGGCATAGGCCGGATCGCGCCGGTAAGGCGACAGCGCCAGCCCGGCCGACACCAGCTTGGGCACTTGCGCCGGCGGCGTGGTTACCGGCAAGACGATGGCCGCGCCCAGCGGCGCGTCCTGCTGGCCGGGCGCGACGCGGAACACGGGCGTGATCCTGTAGGTGGGCGTCAAGGGGCGCGGAAACGCGTCGGCGGCCGGCTTGGGGTCGATGGCGTCGAGGAAGACCAGGGTCGAGCTGTCGCGTTCGGCGTCGCCAAGCGCCTCGTGGCCGGCGCTGGTGCTGGCGCCGATGCGGCCGACTTCGGCGCCGTCGCGTTCGACCAGCAGATAGTCGAGCCCGTCCCAGGTCCAGTCGCGCCGCAGTTCGAGCACCACCGCCACCAGCCACAGGCGCGTCATGTCATTGGCGGTGGCGAAGGTCAGGCTGGCGCCGTCCGGGCCCACCACCTGGCGCAGCAGGGCGCCGGCACCGATCATCAGGCGCCGTCCGGGGCGCGCCCGCAAGCTCCTGTCCTTGCGGTCGAGGTCGAGCGCGGCGGCCAGGCGCCCGAGGGGATCGTCGGGGAGTTCGTCGCCGTGGCCGGCGGCCTGGCGGCCCGCCATCATCGCCGGGGAGATGGGCTCGGCCGGCTGGAGGAAAAAGCCCTCGACCAGCGAGCCGCCGCCCTGCACCAGCAGGCCGCGTTCATCGCTGGCGGGGGCGCGCATGACCACCAGGCGCGTTTCGCCGCGCCGCACCTCCTCGCTGGCATAGTAATCGTTCTTCGCGTCGGCCAGCGGGGTCAGGCGCAAACGCACATTGCGCGAGGTGGGCAAGGGCAGCGGGCCGGCCGGCGCGGCCGGCAGGTCACGCGCATCGGCGATATCGGTCCATGCAAAGTCGAGCGTCAACGGCCCCTCATCCGGATACGCGCGCGTGACGCTGTACAGCGCCAGGTAGCGGCTGGCGGCGCCCGGCTCCGGCGTGGCCACCTCGACCACGATTTCGAGCTGCCCGACATCCGGGTCGGGCAGGCCCGGCGCGCGCTGGGCCAGCATGGCGGGGGCGATATCGGCCAGCAGGGCCGCTGGCGAGCCGCCCGCCATCAGGCAGGCCGGGTAGCCGAGCAAGGGCCGCGAGACCGCCAGGCTGGCCGGCGGCGCGCCCGGGTCGGCGTCCAGCGGCAGTGGCGGATCGATGGCGGCGCCGGCCGGCCGCACCGGACGCCGGAAGTCGATCGCGGCCAGCGGCTGCGGCCCACCGTTGCGGGGCGCGTCGGCCAGCGCGGGCCCGCCGCCGCTCAGGTCATTGAAGCGGACCCGGAATTCGTAGCTGTGCCCGTAGCGCAGCGCGGTCGCCGGCGGCAAGCCCTGGACCACGGGCGCGGCGGCGGGCAGGCCGCGCAGTTGTGCGGCGAGGGCATCGATGCCGATCAGCGAGGGGCCGCTCCAGGCGCTCAGGTAGCTGGGCAGCCAGCTGCGGTTGCCCGTGTCGCCCATCAGGCGGTTGGGCGCGACTTCCACCCGCCAGTCGAATTCGCTGTCACCGGCGTTGACGGCGCCGAGCGTGACGGCGCTGCGCGCGCGCACCAGCGATTCCCAGGCGGGGGTGCCGGCTTCGCGCACATCGACGCGGTAACCCATCACGCCCATGGGCGCGTCGGCATCGATGTCGAACTGGCGGTTCAGCCAGGTGACGAGCTGCTCATCGTCCCAGCCGAGCTGGATGCCGCGATCCTCGGGCGGAAGCTCTCCCTCGTCGTCGGCCAGCGGATCGGCCTGGGGCGGCTGGCGCGCATACACGGCCTTGGCGAAGCCGTCGTCGTACTCGATCGATTCGCGGAACAGGTCGTCCCAGGCGACCCCCGGCACCGGCGCGGCGGCCACCGGGAACAGCACCGGCGTAAACAGCGCGCGCGGCCCGCTGAGAGGTGCGATGCGCGTGGCGTAGGAGCGCAGCGCGCCCGGCGTGCCGGCCAGATCGCTCCACGGGCTGCCCGCCTTGAGCGTGACGAACAGCCAGCCGCCGCCGGCGACGATATCGGCAGGCGGGGTCACGCTGAACGGGCGCACCAGGCCGGTCGCTTCGGCCAGCAGCGGCTGGCGTAATACTTGCGCCAGCACCTTGCCCCACGATATGACCGGCGGCGTCACCTTGACCGAGGTCCCGGCCGGCACCGGCGCCTTGAGCGCGCAGTGATAGCTGTCGTCGGTCAGCAGGAAAGGATGCTCGCCGCCATAGCCGGTCGCGCGCCGGTAGGCCGGCGGCGCATACTTGACGATGCGCGGGGCGCCGGCGCGCCCGTCGATGGGGCCGATGCTGGCGTCGATCCCGAACTGCGCATTGAGGGCGGCGCAGATGGCACCCGCGCTCGCGGGCGCGGCCGACGCCTGGTCGATGACGGTCGCCGTGGCGCCGCTGGTGGGAAGCTGCGCCAGATCGGCCACGAAGCGCAGCTCGAATTCAAAATCGGTCGCGACGAACGGCGTCAGCCCGGGCGCGGGCGCGGCGGTGGGATTGGTCTGCGGCGCGGCCAGCAGGCGCAGCGACAGCGCATTGCCGTCGTAGCCTTGCAGGAAGGGAAACAGGATCAGGCGGATCGGCAGTGGCATGGCAGGCTCCTGTTTTCAGATGACATCGGGGACGTCGCTTTCGAGCAGCGGGCCGCGTATGACTTCGACCTTGCGCGTTTCCACTTCAAGGGAAATATTAAAGACCAGGAAGATCGACACTTCGATGGCAAACACCAGCTTGGCGATCTGGAACACCGTTTCGTCCGCCAGGCCCTTGTGCGCCACCACGCGCGCCAGCTTTCCTTCCAGCGACAATTCAATCGACACGATGGGCGGCAGCTCGGCCGAGAGCTTGACCAGGAAGCCGACGCCGTACCCAAGCACGGTATCGCCGAACACCGCGAAGAAAGTGATCGCGAACAGACCCTCCAGCTCGAACGGCCCGGCCTCCAGGCTGTAGGCGATGCCGACCCCGATCAGGAAGCCGTAAGTGGTGCCGGTCTCGGTCGACAGCTTCAGTTCGAACTCGATGATCGCCACCACGTACAGGCCGGGCACCGATTTGATTGCGAACATCGGCGAGCCGTGCAGTTTCAGGCTGGCTTCGTCGGCCTTGGGCGCCACGGCCACCTCGACCGTTACCCCGGTGTCGGCGAACTTGATGGTCGGCAGCGGATCGCCCGGAGGGACCTGGAAATCCTCGCCGCTGGCATCGACGAAGGGCACCTCGAGGGCCACGCTGAGCTTCCATTCGTTGCTCATGCGCACCTCCGGCTGGGCCGGGACGCCAAGATCCTTGAGGATCGTCAACAAGTCCTGGACGATGTCGAACGGGCCGCCGATGCGCAGGGCCGGATCGGCGAAACGGGTGGCGCGGCCGGCCTGGGCGTCGATATCGGTGGCCATCGACAGCAGATCGCCCATCGCCGTGTGCGCCATGATCTTGAGCGCGTCGTCCAGTGCGAAGCGCCACGCGACCGGGGCGGCGGTGTCGAGCGTATAGGTGACGGTGGCGCCCGAATAATCGAGGTCGCTGCGCACGCTGCCGGCGCTGCGGATGGTGCGGCGCGCCACCCCGGCCGCAAAACTGGGCGGCGCATCGAGCACCCAGCTGCCATCGGCGCGCGCTTCCAGCGCGAAGGCGGCATTCGGGAAGGGAATCGCCTCGGCCTGGCGCGGAAAGGCGCCGGTGGAGGTGGCCAGGATCAGCGGATCGGCAAGCACCGGGCGCTGCGACGACACGATCCGGTGCGGCGCGCCCATGTCGATGCGCGGGCGGCGGAAGAAGGCGCGCTGGGTGCCCATCGAGTGCAGCAGGCCGTAGTCGCGCTGCGGCGCAGCCTCGTTGAACAAGTCTTCCGGATCGGCGAAGCGGTACGGGGCAGCGCTCGGCGCCCCGGGCGCGCCGTGCCGGATCAGCGGCAGGCCGCGCTCGGCGGCGATGGCGGCCGGGGCATCGGCCGGGTTGGCCGCTTCCAGCACCGACCAGTCGCCGCCGCCGGCCGGAAAGGCCAGGCCGCCCCAGGCCGCCATCGCGAATTCGGGGCCGGCGATGCCGACCCCGACCCGGTGCAGGCGCATGCGCTGGCGCCCGCCGGCAACCTGGATGCTGGCGTCGAGCGCGCCGCCCATCGGCCCGGTGGCCGCGATCAGGGCGGCATACACGGACGCGGTCAGGACCGGGATCGACAGTTTCACATAGCCGAGCTGGCGCCGCGCCGGCACCGGCGCGGCGGCGCCGTCGAGGATCAGGTCGGTGTCGAAATAGACGGCCACGAACTCCATGCCGCCGGCCGCCAGGGCACTGCCGGTTTCGCGGATATTGGACACGCGTGTGGCGCGTTGCACCACGCCCGGATGGACCACGATGCCGCTGCCCGGCGCGGCCCGGTAGCGGCCCTCGCCAGCCGGCAGCCAGCCGCTATCCTCGCGCGTAAACACCGCGTTGCCCTTGCGTTCGAGCGTGATGATGCGCACTACCGGCACGAAATATGGCAGCAGGATGCTCTTGACCTGGACTACCTCGTGCGCGGCGCGCCCGTTGAGCACCTGGAATTCGGCGGCGGCAACCCCGGTTTCGGGTTCGTCCGGATTGGCCCAGGCGCTGAACAGGCTCTCGCCATGGCCGGACAGGTCGATCCGCGTCACTGGCACCAGCGCCGTGGGCTGCCCGAGGCCGAGGTAGCCGTTGACGATGGTCGTGACGCTGGCGCCGAGGATGCTGGCCGGTGCGCCGCCGCCAAGCGGCTGCGCGACGGCAAGTTGCGCAATGAAGCCGGGCAGCGCCGGCGTGGCGCCGGGCGCCAGGGCCGGGTCGAGCGCGCCGATGCGCAGTTGATGCGCGCCTTGCATAGCGTCGATGGCCGGGCGCACTTCGCCGACCTCGGCGCCGCGCCCGGCGGGCGAAGCTGCTTGCAGGCGGACATCGGCGACCATCCCGAACGGCAGCGTGAAGCGCGCGCGCGATGGCTGCGGATGGTCGAGGGCGAAATTGGCGAGGATCGTGTCGTACGCGGCGAGCGGATTGATGCGCACCAGTTCGACGCCCGGCACGTCGATGGTGGCCGGCACGCCGTTGTTGGCAAAGCGCACCTCGTCGGGAAAGGGTTGCGGGCCGGGCACATTGCGCACCGGTTCCCATTGCACCGCCGGGAGCGTGAGCAGCACCAGCATGCGGCTGTCGAGCGACAGGTCCAGTCCCCGCACCGTGACCGGCTTGAGCGGCGCGCTGCTGACACTATCCTGCTTGCCCCGGCGCGGCGGACGCAGCGCGACCCCGAAGCGGCTGGCGTTGGACGAGACGTCGAGCAGCACGATCTTGGTCTGCGCCTCGAACTCGAACAGGTCGCCGACATTGAGCGCCGCCGTGGCACTGACCGTGGGCGGCCCGCCGACGCCGGCGAAGCCCGGCCCGGCCAGCGGTGGAACCACCGCGAGCGACTGCGGCAGCACGAAGCCGAGCTTCTCGCCGGCCGGGCCGAACTGGAATTGACTGAGCAGATATCCCTGGCCGCCGGCGGCGGCGAACGGCGTACCGAGGGGCGTATTGGCGGCGTACGGATCGGGCAGCGAAGGCAGCAGGCCGCCCATGCCGTAGGCGGTCAGCGCCAATCCCTCGACGATGCGCTCGCCGTCGAGGCGGCCCATCATGAAAAAGGCGCGCGGCCGCGTGGCGCGCATGACGGCATTGGTGAGCGCGAAGGCCAGCGCCTGTTCCTGCTCGCGCGCCAGCGCCAGGCCGCTCACGCTCAGGCTGCGCTGGCCGGCCAGCGTGGTGGCGATGACGAGCTGCGCCGCCGCCAGGGTCAGGCCGACCCGGTTGCCGGCCACGTCCACCGGTTTGGGCAGGCGTACCTCGACCCTGGCCGTCAGCGTCAGCGACTCGGCGCCGTCGCTACCGGCCAGGAAGTGCAGCGCGCTCTTGTCGATCCGCGCATAAGCCAGGGTGGCCAGCGCCGACATGGGCGCCAGCGGCGGGCGCAGCGCGCGTCCGCTCGCGCGGGCGGCCAGGCCGCTGATGGCCAGCCGTGTTTCGTCCAGCAAGATGAGTACCGGACCGAGCTCGACCGGCCGCGGCTCGGCATGCCAGGTGGCTGCCAGGCCGGGTTCCAGTTCCAGCATCAGGGCGCCGGCGCCGCTTGCCTGGCCCAGGTTGGCGGGATCGATCGGCGCCGCCGGCAGCGCCAGGCCGGCCGCCGCAATGGTTGTCGCCCCGGACGGCGCGAACAGCGCCGAGCCGATGGCGCCGATGGTGACGCTGGCGCGATCCGGCGTCATCGGCACCACCAGACGGTTCAGCTCCGGCCTGTAATGGGCTGGGCCGGCCGCCGGTGCCAGCGTCACCGTGGTGGCGCCCAGCCCCAGGCCGGCATCGCCCACGACGGCGATGGTGGCGCCGGCCGGGCCGAGCCCGATGACCAGGCCGTCGGGCGAGCGGCGCCCGGTGGCGGCAAGCACGCTGCCGGGCGCGGGCGCATCGGCAGCGGATACATCGAAGTCGAGCTGCAGTTCGAAGGCCACACCCGGCGGCAACAGCACTTCATCGGCGCCGAGCGACAGGTCGACCGAAAAGCGCAGGCTGCCGCGCGCGATGCGCACGCCGCAGTACACGTTCGGCGGCGCCACGGTGAACAGGCTGGCCGCGAACCAGAGACTGCCCTTGCCGAGGTCGAGTGTCTGGCCGGCGCGCAGATAGGCGCCGCCCAGGGCCCATGGTGCCTGGACGATGGGCAGGCTGAGCACGGGCGGGGCGCCGTGGCTGCGCACGAAACGCAACTGGCGCAGCGGGCGAAACAGGTCGAGCCAGAACGGCCGGCCAAGCTGGTCGGCGACCGGCCCGACGCGCTGTTCGGCCGCCAGGCCCGCGCTCCACGCCGGCGCGGCGCCCTCCAGGCGCGTGCTGATGACGGGCTGGCGGCGCAGCGCCACCAGGGCGTCGCCGATGCGCAGCGGCGCGCCTTCCCCGGGGCCGCCATTGCGCAGCGCGGCGGCCAGCGCGCGCAGCGTGGCGCGGTTTTCCTCGGGCGCCATGGCGGCGTCGCCGAGCCATTCGCCGGAAGCGAGCTGGAGCAGCAGCTCGGCCGACGCGTTGCCGGTGCCCGGTGTGAACGGTGCGCTGCCGGGAGCCGGCGAGCCGGGCTCGCTCAGGCCGAAAGGAAGTGGTGTGGGCGCAATCCTGGATGGCATGGCTGATGCTCCTCCGAAGGCGATCCGGGCATGCTCCGCCGCAAGTCGGCGACGGAACCCGGTTGACGTGGCCGGGCCTGTGTTTGAGGGGCCGGTCCAAGCCACGTTAGCATTCGCGATCCCCCCGGGCAAGCGCCATTGATGGCGCCGCCGGTCGCAGCGGGCGGGCATCGGCATGAACCCAGAGCGGGCGCGCGTTCGGGGATGTCAAGCTAGCAGAGCGGAGGGCTGTGGCGTGTGGCGGTGCTGCAACCCTTGCTCGCTTACAGCGCTTTCAGGAAGGTGCGGATGGCATCGTTCACCCGTTCCGGCTGGTCGAACATGGCGAAGTGCCGCGCCGGGGCCACCGTCACCACCCGCGCCGTGGGTGCGGCTTCGATCAGCGAGGCGTAGTAGCTCTTCTTGGTGTCCTCGGTCAGCTCGTGCTGGATGGCGTCGGGCTCGAAATACGGGGCGATCAGCAACACCGGCGCGCTGATCCTGGGTAACTGCGGGCGCAAGTCCAGCGAGAACGTTTCGGCCATGTAGCGCAGCATCGCGCCCGGATCGCTGCGTGCGCTGAGCTTGGCCAGTTCGTCGGCGCGCGCCATGTCCAGCACGCCGGTGCCGCGCATGTAATCCTGCTGCTGGGCCGCGAAGGCGCGCTGGTCGGCCGGCGCCATGCGCCGCGCCAGTGACTGCGCCATCTGGTCGCGCTGGCGCGGCGTCAGGTCTTCGGCCCCCGGAAACACCGGCAAGCCATCGATACTGACCACGCCACCTATGCGCTCGGGCAACTGCGCCGCCAGCGACAGCGCCAGTACCCCGCCCAGGCTGTGTCCGACCAGCACCGGCTTGACCAGCTTGCGCGTCTCGATCAGCTGGGTCAGCGCGCGCTGGGCCGCTTCCATCTGCTTGCCCGGCACCGGCGCGCGGCCGTCGAAACCGGGCAGGGTGACGATGTACACCGTGTAGTCGCCCATGAACTGGCGCGCGGTACTTTGCCACACCCAGGACCCGCTGGCCAGGCCGGGAATGAGGATCAGCGGACGGCCGCGCTGGCCGTGCCGTTCGACCAGCATGGCGCCGGCCTCGAAGCGTTCGGCGGGAACGAGGGTGGCGGCGAAACGGTTGGCCGGCGGCGGGGCCGTGTCGGCGGCAAAGGCGGGCGCGGCGGCCGCCATCATCAGTGCTACAACAATGCGGGCAATCATGCAGTCTCCTGGTCGGGATGGAAAATGGTTTCAAGCGGCTGGGCGAACAGCCGGGCAATGGCAAACGCCAGCGGCAGGCTCGGGTCGTAGCGTCCGGTTTCGATGGCGTTGATGGTTTGGCGTGACACTTTCAACAGGTCGGCCAGGTGCGCCTGGCTCCAGCCATGCTGCGCACGCAGGGCGCGGATGGTGTTGTTCATTTAAACAAGCACCCGCGCACCAGGCCCGTCATCAGCCAGCTGGCGCCCATCAGCGGCCAGACGGTGAACATCGACAGGCGCGGAAAGCCGGCTGTTTCCAGAAAGCCGTAGGTCAGGGTCAGGCCGGCCGTGAGCGCGGCGGCGATGCCCAGGTTTTCCAGCGTGCTTTGGCGGATGAATTCGTCCACCCGGCGCATGTGGCGCACGATGGCCCAGGCGGCCAGGGCGATGCCGATCACCGGACTGACCAGCACCAGCGTGCGCGCCGGGCCTGCGGCGAGCGTGCGCCCGAACACGATGGCTGCGGTCAGGATCAGCGCATAGATGCCGATGGCGCCGAACAGTTCGCGCAGGTAGCGCCGGCCGATGATCTTTTCATGCATGTCAGTCTCCTCGTTAGTAAAGTATGCTTTACATAGTAGGGATGAATAATAGGCATGTCAAGCAAGCTTTACATCTATTTTTCGCCTGCCGAAGTCGACTACAATGCGGGTCGTCCAACCGCCGCACCGAGTCTGTCATGCCTGCTGAAAACCCTCCCCAAGCCCGCGTCGCCGTCATCGGCGGCGGTCCGGCCGGCCTGATGGCCGCCGAAGTCCTGAGCCAGGGCGGGGTGGCGGTCGATCTGTACGATGCGATGCCCTCGGTGGGACGCAAATTCCTGTTAGCGGGCAAGGGCGGCATGAATATCACGCATTCGGAGCCGTCCGCCGATTTTCTCCAGCGCTACGGCGCGCGCGCCGCGCAGGTGGCGCCCTGGCTGGAACGCTTCGATGCGCAGGCGGTGCGCGACTGGATTCATGGCCTCGGCGTGGACACCTTCGTGGGCACGTCCGGACGCGTTTTCCCCACCGATATGAAGGCCGCGCCCTTGCTGCGCGCCTGGCTGCACCGCCTGCGCGAAGCGGGCGTGCAACTGCACATGCGCCATCGCTGGCTGGGCTGGAATGGCGCCGCGCTGCGCTTTGCCACGCCCGACGGCGAACGCGAGACCCTGGCCGATGCCGTCATCCTGGCGCTCGGTGGCGGCAGCTGGGCGCGCCTGGGGTCGGATGGCGCCTGGGTGCCGCTGTTGCGGGAACGCGCGGTGGCGGTGGCGCCTTTGGCGCCGTCGAACTGCGGCTTCGACACCGGCTGGAGCGATCATTTCAGCAGCCGCCACGCGGGCGCGCCCTTGACTACCGTGGCCATTACCGCCACCGACGCCAACGGCCGCCTGCACAAACGCCAGGGACAGTTCGTGATCACCGCCAGCGGCGTCGAAGGCAGCCTGATTTACGCCCTGTCGGCCGACCTGCGCGAGCAGATTGCCGCCAGTGGCAGCGCCACCATCTGGCTCGACCTGGTGCCCGATTTCAGCGCCGAACGGGTGCTGGAAGACGTGACGCGCCCGCGCGGATCGCGTTCGATGTCCAGCCATCTGCAAAGCCGGCTGGGCATCAAGGGCGTGAAATCGGGATTGCTGCGCGAATGCCTGTCGGCGGAAGAATTTGCCGACCCGGCGCGCCTGGCGGCGGCGTTAAAGATGCTGCCGCTGACCTTGCAACGCGCGCGCCCGATCGACGAGGCGATCAGCAGCGCCGGCGGCATCCGTTTCGATGCGCTCGACGGGCACGCCATGCTGCGCGCAGTGCCGGGCGTGTTTGCCGCCGGCGAAATGGTCGACTGGGAAGCGCCGACCGGTGGCTACCTGCTCACGGCCTGCTTCGCCAGCGGCCGCGCCGCCGGCCATGGTGCGCTGGCCTGGCTGGCGCGGCGGCCGTCCTAGTCGAACGTGACGTCGCCCGAGCCGTTGCGGGTGACGGCACGCTGGTCCGGATTGCCGTGCACGCTCACGTCGCCGCTGCCGCGCAGGTTGACGGAGGCGCTTTTGCGGGCTTGAACGATGGCGCTGCCCGAACCCGTCAGCTCGACGGTAACGGTATCGGCGCTCAGGTGCTCGGCGTCGAGGTCGCCCGAGCCGGTCTGCACCGTCTTGAAGCGTTTCGCCGCGCCCACCACCGTCATGCTGCCCGATCCTGCCACGTTGACGTCGACCTGGTCACAGTTGCCGCCGTTGAGCTCAATGTCGCCGCTGCCCTGCAGGCCGGCCTCGACCTCGCGGAAGCGGCCATTGAACTTGACGTTGCCGGAACCGTGCAGTTGCAGGTCGATCTTGTCGCCGCTGAAGCCATTGATGGTGCTGTCGCCGCTGCCCTGGATGCGCACGTTGTCGATGGCGGGCAGTACCAGCACCACTTGCAGCGGCTGTTTATGGTGCAGCAGCATGCCCTTGGTTTCGATGTGCAGGGTGCCGCCTTCGCTGATCGTTTCGATATTGCCCAGCAAGCGCTGTTCGCCGCGCACGGTCAGCGACGACACCGCGCCCTGGCGCAGGGTCATGTCGATCGGACCGCCGAGCTCGACCGATGTGACATCGTTGCCCACATGGCGCGCCTCGCTGGCGACCACCCGTCCTTCCGGATTGGCCGGCCGGGTGGTGCCCTGGGCCCGCAGCATGCTGTAGAACAGGGCGATCAGGACGAAGGCCAGGAGCAGCAGGCCGAAGCCGACTTTAAGAAGTGAGCGCATGAAATTCTCCGGTTCCGCGTTTAGTTGCCCTTGAGCAGGGAAACATTCATTTCGGCGTAGCGGCGGATGCCGGTCAGCGTGTATTTCGTGATTACCAGGCACACCAGGAAGATCACGATTCCGGCCAGTACGATGCCGAGCCCGAACACGGTCTGGGTGGCGCGCGAACCGGGTTCGAGGTTGGTGGTGATGCGCAGGCCGGCGCTGGCCGCTTCTTCGGCGCGGCGCACCATGCCGCGTTTTTTCGGGTGGGCGGACGCAGCTTCCTCGCTGGCTTCGCGCACAGCCTCGGCCACCTCGCCGGCGGCGCGCTCGGCTTCTCCAGCGGCGCGTGCGGCTTCTCCAGCAGCGCGTGCGGCTTCCCCGGCCGCGTGCGCGGCTGCACCGGCGGCGGCTTCGCGCGCTTCGGCTAGCGCTCGCCGGGGGGCGTCGCCGGAAATATGTTCGCGGAAGAAGCGCACGCCGTCCTGGCCGATCGACACTTTCGCTTCCATCGTCTGCGGCTCGTCGCCGGAAGCGTTGTCGAGTATCAGTTCGCGGAACGGGCCGTCGAGGACCAGTTCGTTGGCGCCCGACAGGCCGCTGGCGGTAATGGCGATGCCGGCCACGTAAAAGGCCAGCCCGGCCGCGTACAGCAGGGCCAGGAAGGCCGCGTAGACCAGCGCCGGCACCACCATGAACAGGTTGAAGATGGCCAGGCCGGCCAGCGAGACCAGCAAACGCATCAGGTTGGCGGGATTTTTCTTTTGCTCGAAAGAATGCATATGCGCGGTGGTGCGCAGCTTCATGGCGATCGTGGCCGGCGGGTCGAGTTCGGCGGCGATGTCGGCCTCGGTGCGGCCGGCCGCCACGCCGTCGATGAAGCGCTGTTCGTAATATGCCAGCGTGGAGGCCTGGATGTCGGCGGAAATGCCCGCCATCGCGCGCCGCAGCGCGTCGAGGTATTCGAGTTTGCCCATGATGGTCGCCTTTTGGATCAGGAGTGGCTCAGCGCCACGCCCGAATGGAGAATCTGCAAGTCGCCGCCGAGCAGGTGCGGCATGACGATGACGGCGGTACTCGCGGCAACAAAAAGCAGGAGTGCGAGTGCGCGAAGGCCGAGGGCGATGTTCATGTGCTGTCCGTGTAAAAAACCTGTTTCGATGGTGCTACTGTACGAAAACGGACAGTTCAGCTCCAGCGGAATGCGACAGGCTGCACTTTCAGCGCCGTCAACGACCAAATCGCGGGACAGTCGTTCATGCTCGCGATGTCTTGGCCGCCAGCACCAGGCGGGCCGCCGCCACGCCGCTGCGCACGGCGGACTCGATTGTTGCCGGATAGTCACTGGCGGTGTAGTCGCCGGCCAGCGCCAGGCGCGCCAGTCCGGTCGCGTTGGCGGGACGCGCCAGGCCCGGGGTACAGGCAAAGGTGGCGCGTTTTTCGCTGATGACCTGAACCCATTCGGGTTGGGCAAGTTCCGGGCGCCCCAGTACGGCGGCCACTTGGGCGGCAACGGCCTGGGCCAGCGCCTCGCGTCCCAGTTCCGAGGCCGCGCCCGAGGCGCTGATGACCACCGAAAACAGGCCGGCCTGGGCGGCGTCGAGCTGGCCGCGGTCGAACACGAACTGCCCCCAGTGGCCGCTGGCGGCGTTGTCGCGCAGGGCGTAGAAGGGCAGCGCGAGCCGGGTCGCGGCCGGGTATTGCAGGTAGCAGGTGGTGATCGCTTCGTACTCGAAATGCTGCAGGGTGGCCGCCAGTGTGGCCGCGCCGGCCTGTTCGAGCAGGGTGGCGGCCGCCGGCGGGGCGGTGGCGATGACGACGGCGTCAAAGCGCTCGCGCTCGCCTTCGCCCAGCAGCCAGCCGCCGTTGTCCGGCGCCAGTGTGCCGACCTTGGCGCCGAGGCGCACGGCGCCGCCGGCGCGTTCGACGAAGGCCGCCGCCGCCGCCGGAAACAGCGCGCTCAGGTCGACGCGCGGCAGCAGCATGTCGGAACTGGCGCGGCTCGCGCCCAGGCTGTCGCGCAGTACGGCCAGAAATACCTGGGCCGAGGCACGTTCGGGCGCCGTATTGAGCGCGGCCAGGCACAGCGGACGCCACATCAGCTCGATGAGGCGCTCGGTCTGGTCGTAGCGCTCCAGCAATTCGCTGACGCTGCAATCGTTGTGCAGGCGCCAGTCCATCCAGCGCGCGGTCGAGGAAAAGCGCGCCAAGGCCATCTTGTCGGCAAAGGCCAGGCCATCGGCGCGCAGCAGGGCCAGCGCCAGGTGCAGCGGCGCCGGCAGGCGCGGAGCGACAAAGTCCATGCCGCCGCTATCCTTGGGATAGCGCATTTGCAGCGGCAGCGTCAGCACGGCGGCGCGCAGGTCGATGCCGACCGCGCGCATCAGGCGCAGCGATTCCTTGTAGGCGCCGAGCAGGATGTGCTGGCCGTTGTCGAGCTGGCGGCCCTGCACATCGACCGCGCGCGCCCGTCCGCCGAGCGTGCGCGCGGCCTCGAACAGGGTGACCTTGCAGCCGGCGCGGGCCAGTTCGACCGCCGCGCTGCAGCCGGCCCAGCCGCCACCGATGACGGCGGCGCTTTGCTGTATTTTAGCCACGGATGTAGGTCTTCCACGCCAGCCACAGTTTGCGCAGCGGCGTGAGCGAGATGCGCTGGGTCAGGACGTGGAAATTGTCGCGCTCGATTTCGTCGAGCACGGTGCGGTAGATGGCCGCCATCATCAGGCCGGGACGCTGGGCGCGCCGGTCTTCCTTGGGCAGCAGGGCGAAGGCTTCGTCGTACACCTTTTGCGCGCGTTCGGTCTGGAAGCGCATCAGGTTCTCGAACTTGTCGCTGTGGCGCGCATTGAGCAGGTCGGCCGCAGTGACGCCGAATTGCTGCAATTCGTTGACGGGCAGGTAAATCCGGCCCTTGCGCGCATCTTCGCCCACGTCGCGGATGATATTGGTGAGCTGGAACGCCAGGCCCAGCTGCTCGGCATACTCGAGCGTCCTGGGATTGGTCACGCCGAAAATGCTGGCCGACAGAATGCCGACCACGCTGGCCACGTGCCAGCAATAGCGCTTCATGGCCGGGAAATCGAGGTAGCGGGTCTGGTCGAGGTCCATTTCCATGCCGTCGACGATGGCTTGCATGTGTTGTTCCTGCAAGTTGTAGACCGCCAGGTGCGGCTGCAAGGCTTGCGTCACCGGGTGCGTGGGCGCGCCGGCGTACATATTGGCGAGCTCGGTGCGCCACCAGGCCAGTTTGATGCGCGCGATCGACTGGTCGGTGCATTCGTCGACCGTGTCGTCCACCTCGCGGCAAAAGGCGTACAGCGCGGTGATCGCGCGGCGCCGCTCCGGGGGCAGGAACAGGAAGCTGTAGTAAAAGCTGGAGCCGCTCTGGACGGTCTTTTGTTGGCAGTATTCGTCAGGGGACATGGTCAAAAATGCAAGGGTGCGCGAAGCGAAGCCGCTATTCTATAGCCGATGGGTGCACCTGGCGGCGGGCGACGCGGGTTTTTTCGTCGTCCGGTGCCGCCACAGCGGGTCGGAAGCCGGCCTACATGCGTATTGCGCGCCACAGAATCGCCAGCCAATCGCGCGTTTTGAGCTGCGGGCGCTGGCCGAAGACGTCGTAGCCGACCTTTTCGATCTCTTCCAGGATGCGCAAGCCGCCCTGGATCACCAGCCGCAATTCCCAGCCGATGCGGCCCGGCAAACGCAACGCCAGCGGGGCGCCGCTCAGCATCAGGGCGCGCGCGCGCGCCACCTCGAACGCCATCAGGGCGCGCCAGTTGCCGTCGGTGGTCGACTGGTCGAGCTGGGCCGGGGCCACGCCGAAGCGCTGCAAATCGTCCAGGGGCAGGTAAATACGGTCTTTTTGGCGGTCGATGCCGACATCTTGCATGAAGTTGATCAGTTGCAGCGCGGAGCAGATGGCGTCCGAATCGCGCACGTTGGCCTCGTCCACGGCGCCGTACAGCGACAGCATCAGGAAACCCACCGGATTGGCCGAGCGGCGGCAATAGTCGAGCAGCAGCGCGAAGCTGGGGTAGCGCGTGGTGCCCACATCCTGCTTGAAGGCCGACAGCAAGTCGCGGAACGGTTGCAGCGGTAACTTGTATTGGGCGATCACGCCAGCCAGGCGCTGAAACAGCGGGTCGGGTTGAACCTCACCACGGCCGATGGCGTCCAACGCGGCTTCGTAGGCGGTCAGGGCGGCCAGCCGTTCGGGGCCGCTGGCGTCGCCCTCGTCGGCGATATCGTCCGCCGTGCGGGCGAAAGCGTAAATCGCTTCCACGGCCGGCACCAGCCGCCGGGGCAGCAAGACAGAGGCGACAGGGAAGTTCTCGTAATGATCGACAGGCATGAAAGTATTAATGACGCTAAAGTCATTTGCAAATAAAACTTGCAGGATTATAATTACTAACCAGAAAGTCAGTTAGCTCTCAGGGTCGAACGAGTAGTAGCATCTCGACATCATCGCCAAGCACTCCGTTGGCGACCACCGCATAGTAAAGGAAAACACCGTGTTCCCCGTGAAAAACCTGCGCCAAAGACCTTTGGCTCCGATGACCGTTCTCAGTGCCGCCGTGATGGCCGCGCTGCTGGCCGCCTGCTCGAAGCCTGTCGAAAAGACCGAGGACATCCGTCCCGTACGCGCCCTCGTGCTGACCTCGAGCAGCGTGGGCGTGAACGCCGAATTCGCCGGCGAGGTGCGGGCGCGGGTCGAATCGCGCCTCGGGTTCCGGGTTGGCGGCAAGATTACCGGGCGCAAAGTCGATCCGGGCACGGTGGTCAAGAAGGGCCAGGTGCTGATGCAGCTCGATCCGCAAGACTTGCAGTTGTCGCAGGCCCAGGCCAAGGCCAATCTGCGCGCGGCCGAAACCGGGCGCGACCTGGCCAAGGCGGAATTGAAGCGCTATCAGGAATTGCGCGTGAAGAATTTCGTCAGCCAGGCTGTGCTCGACGCCAAGGTGTCGGCGTTCAGCGCGGCGCAATCGAGCGTCGATGCGGCCCAGGCGGCCTATTTCGGGCAGTCCAACCAGGCGGGCTACGCCACGCTGGTGTCGGATGTCGATGGCGTGGTCACGGCCGTGGACGCGGAAGTGGGGCAGGTGGTCTCGCCCGGCACGCCGGTGGTGCGCGTGGCCAAGATGGGCGAGAAGGAAATCGTCATCGGCTTGCCGGAGGATAAAGTTGAGGAATTACGCAAGCTGACCGACGTGACCGTGCGCCTGTGGGCCAACAAGGATGTGGTCATTCCCGGCAAGGTGCGCGAAGTGTCGCCGGTGGCCGACGCCGCCACCCGCACCTACGCGGTCAAGGTATCGATTCCCGACAGCGCCGCCGACGTCAAGCTGGGCATGACTGCCATGGTGCAGTTCGCCAGTACCATGGCCACGCCGCAGATCAAGGTGCCGCTGACGGCGCTGTTCCACGAAAAGAACACGACGTCCGTGTGGGTGGTCGACAAGGGCCTGGCGCGCATGGTGCCGGTGACCATTGCCGGCACCGCCGGCAATGAGGTGGTGCTGGCCGGTGGCGTGACGGCCGGCCAGACCGTGGTGACGGCCGGCGTGAACCTGCTCAAGCCGGGCCAGAAAGTGACGATCCTGCCGCCGGATACCTCGGCTAGCGATCCGGCGCCGGCCGCCAAAGCCGCACCAAAGGTCGAGGTCGCCAAATGAAGGGCTTCAATCTTTCTCGCTGGGCGCTAGAGCATATTCCGCTGACGCGCTACCTGATTTTCGCGCTGCTGCTGGGCGGAGTGATCAGCTACACCAGCCTGGGGCAGGATGAAGATCCGCCGTTTACCTTCCGCGTGATGGTGGTGCGCGCCATTTGGCCGGGTTCGACCGCGGTGCAGATGGCCGAGCAGGTGACCGACAAGCTCGAAAAGAAGTTGCAGGAAACGCCCTACATCGACAAGATCAAGAGTTATTCCAAGCCGGGCGAGACCATCATCATCCTGCAGTTGCGCGAATCGACGCCCCCGCGCGAGACCGCCAATGCCTGGTACCAGGTGCGCAAGAAGATCGGCGACATGCGTGGCACCTTGCCGTCGGGCGTGATCGGGCCCTTCTTCAACGATGAATTCGGCGACACCTACGGTTCCATCTTCGCGCTGTCGGCCGACGGTTTCAATTACGCCGAGGTCAAGGAGTATGCCGACTTCGTGCGCCAGCAATTGCTGCACGTGCCGCTGGTATCGAAAGTGGAACAGTTCGGCGTCCAGGCTGAAAAACTCAATATCGAGTTCTCGCACAAGAAATTTGCCCAGCTCGGCGTGCCGTTCGAGGTCATCGCCAACCAGATCGCCACGCAAAACTCGGTCGAATCGACCGGCGTGCTGGTCACTTCGACCGATAACCTGCAAGTGCGGGTGACCGGCGCCTTGCGCTCCGCCAAGGACCTGGAAAACCTGGAACTGCGCGCCAACGGCACTACCTTCCGCTTGGGCGATTTTGCCACCATCAAGCGCGAATACGAAGATCCGCCGCTGGAAAAGATGCGTTTTAACGGCAAGGAAGTCATCGGCCTGGGCGTATCGATGGAAAAGGGCGGCAACATCATTCAGATGGGCAAAGGCCTGGATGAAACCGTGGCCCGCATCAAGGCCAAGCTGCCGGTCGGCATTGAACTGGAGCGGGTATCGGACCAGCCGCGCGCGGTGACGGCTTCGGTAAGCGAATTCATCAAGGTGCTGATCGAAGCGGTGGTGATCGTGCTGGCGGTCAGTTTCCTGGCACTTGGCCTGCACACCAAGCCGCTGCGCATCGATGCGCGGCCCGGCCTGGTGGTGGCGCTGACGATTCCGCTGGTGCTGGCCATTACCTTCCTGTTCATGCGCTTTTTCGACATCGACCTGCACAAGATTTCGCTCGGCGCCCTGATCATTGCGCTCGGCTTGCTGGTGGATGACGCCATCATTGCCGTCGAAATGATGGTGCGCAAGATGGAGGAGGGCATGTCGCGCTTTGAAGCGGCCACCTTCGCCTACACCTCGACCGCGATGCCGATGCTGACCGGCACCCTGATCACGGCCGCCGGCTTCTTGCCGATCGGCCTGGCCAAGTCGGCGGCCGGCGAGTACACCTTTTCGATGTTCTCGGTCAACGCGCTGGCGCTCTTGATTTCGTGGCTGGTGGCGGTGATCTTTACGCCCTACATCGGCTACATGATCCTCAAGGTCAAGCCGCATACGGGCGGCGAGGGCGAGCACGACCTGTTCAACACGCCCGGCTTCCAGCGTTTCCGCCGCGTCGTGACCTGGTGCGTGACATGGCGCAAAACCACCATCGCGCTGAGCCTGGGCGTGTTCGCGCTCGGCGTGTTCGGCTTCAAGTTTATCGAGAAGCAATTCTTCCCGGATTCCAGCCGTCCCGAGCTGATGGTCGAGATGTGGACGCCGGAAGGCACCGCGTTCCGCGCCAATGAAGCGCTGGTGAAGAAATTCGAGAAGCTGATGGCCAAGGAAGCCGATGTCGAGAGCGTGACCAGTTACGTCGGCAACGGCAGCCCGCGCTTCTATCTGCCGCTGGACCAGATCTTCCCGCAATCGAACGTGTCGCAGATCGTGGTGCTGGCGCGCAGCCTGGAAAAGCGCGAGGCGATGCGCCTGAAGATTGTCGATATCTTCAAGAAAGATTTCCCGGAAGTGCGCGGCAGGGTCAAGCTGCTGCCGAACGGGCCGCCGGTGCCGTATCCGGTGCAGTTCCGCGTGGCCGGTCCCGAGATCGCTGTCGTGCGTGATTTTGCCGACAAGGTCAAGGATATCATGCGCGCCAATCCGAATGCGATCGGCGTTAATGACAACTGGAACGAATCGATCAAGGTGCTGCGTCTCGACCTGGACCAGGAAAAACTGCGCGCGCTGGGCGTGACCTCGCAAACGGTGATGCGTGCCGCCAATACCATTCTGTCGGGTACGACCATCGGCCAGTTCCGCGAGGACAACAAGCTGATCGACATCGTGGTACGCCAGCCGGTGGAAGAGCGGGCCACGATTTCGGTGCTCAACGACACCAATATTCCGACCGCCTCGGGAAAATCGGTGACGATCTCGCAGATTGCGCGTGCGCATTTTGTGTGGGAACCGGGCGTGGTGTGGCGTGAAGGACGCGAATGGGCGATCACGGCGCAATCCGATGTGGTCGATGGCATCCAGGGGCCGACGGTGTCGGACCAGATTGGCCTGAAGCTGGCTGATTTGCGCGCGGCGCTGCCGCCGGGCTATACGATCTCGCTGGCCGGCGCTGCCGCCGACAGCGCGGCCGCGGAAGCGTCGATTGCCGCGAACGTGCCGCTGGTGCTGTTCATCGTGTTCACCTTGCTGATGCTGCAATTGCACAGCTTCTCGCGTTCGCTGCTGGTGTTCCTGACCGGTCCGCTGGGCGTGGCTGGCGCGGCGATGGCGCTGTTGATTTTTAACCGGCCGTTCGGGTTCGTGGCGAATCTGGGCGTGATTGCGCTGTTCGGCATGATCATCCGTAATTCGGTGATTCTGGTGGATCAGATCGAGCAGGATATTGCTGCTGGCGCGGAGCCGTGGAATGCGGTGATCGAGGCTGCGGTACGGCGCTGCCGGCCGATCATCCTGACGGCCGCGGCGGCTGCGCTGGCGATGATACCGCTGTCGCGTTCGGTGTTCTGGGGGCCGATGGCGGTTGCCATCATGGGTGGTTTGGTGGTGGCGACGGCGTTGACCTTGCTGTTCTTGCCGGCCTTGTATGCGACCTGTTTCCGGGTTAAGAAGCCCGTAGAAGCGGTAGCGCTGCGCACGTAACGAGCCGTTAATTCGCGACCCTGTAAACCGTCGTTTCTGCCATTGGCAGAAACGACTCCCCGCCGAGTGCCGCCTTGGCGCGGGAACGACGGAACGGAGGGTAGGGGTGCTTCATTCATTTCCGATCTTCAAGCCGCCACGTGCGCCCGCACCGCGTGCGCATGTTTTTCCCACACCCGGCTCTTCCACCTCGCATACATCGCCAACCCGCGCACCCATTCGTCGCAGGTGAACGCGATCCACACCCCAATCAATCCCCAGCCCAGATGCAGGCCCAGCAGCCATGCCAGCGGGACCGCCACGCCCCACATCGAGCACGCGCCCATCAGCACCGGAAAACGCGCATCGCCCGTCGCCCGCAATGAAC